>DAOMXN010000105.1:0-8110 GCA_035437025.1 Beijerinckiaceae bacterium
GGGCGCGGCTCGGCATCCACGCCCATGACGACACGGGGCAGGCCGTCGCCAATTCGCTCGCGGCTCTCATGGCCGGGGCGCGCCAGATCCAGGGAACGCTCAACGGCCTGGGCGAGCGCTGCGGCAACGCCAATCTGGTGACGCTGATCGGCACGCTGAAGCTCAAGCCGGCCTTCGCCGGACGCTTCGAGACCGGGGTGAGCGATGCCGCGCTGGCGGAACTGACGGCGGTCTCCCGTGCCTTCGACGAGTTGCTGAACCGTCAGCCGCGCCGGCAGGCGCCCTACGTCGGGGCTTCGGCCTTCGCGACGAAGGCGGGAATTCATGCCTCGGCGGTTCTGAAGGACCCGAAGACCTACGAGCATGTGCCGCCGGAAGCGGTGGGTAACCGGCGCCTCGTGCTGGTTTCGACGCAGGCCGGCAAGTCCAATGTGCTGTCGGAGCTGGAGCGCCTTGGCATCGCGGTCGAGAAGTCCGATCCGCGCGTTGCGCGCCTCCTCGACGAGGTGAAGGAGCGCGAGGCGCTCGGCTATTCCTACGAGGGCGCGGACGCGTCCTTCTACATCCTGGCGCAGCGGGTGCTCGGCCGCGTGCCGGAGTATTTCAAGATCGAGCGGTTCAAGGTGAACGTCGAGCGCCGCTACAACGCCGACGGCAAGCTCGTGAGCTTTTCGGAAGCGGTCGTGAAGGTGCGCGTCGGCGAGCGGCTGCTGATGTCGGTCGCCGAGGGCGACGGCCCGGTGAATGCGCTCGATCGCGCGTTGCGCAAGGATCTCGGCCGTTACCAGAAGCACATCGCTGGCCTGCAACTCGTCGACTTCCGCGTGCGCATCTTCGACGGCGGCACCGACGCGGTGACGCGCGTGCTGATTGAATCGCAGGATGAAACCGGCGAAACCTGGACCACGGTCGGCGTCTCGCCCAACATCATCGACGCCTCGTTCCAGGCGCTGACGGATTCCATCGTCTACAAGCTGATGCGCGACGGCGTGGGGGCGTAGGGGCCTGATCCAGGTTTCATCTTGCAAGCAGAGTGAGCGACATGCCCGTTCCCCGCATCAGACTTCATGCCAGCGGCCCGGAACTCTCGCGGCTCGTCGCCGGGGCCTGGCGCTTCCTGCGCGGCGAGGTGACCACGACGCCGAAGGAACTCGCCGGGTTCATCGAGGGCTGCCTCGCGCTCGGCATCACCAGTTTCGATCATGCCGACGTCTATGGCGGCTATGCGATGGAAGCGCTGTTCGGCGCCGCGCTGAAGGAATGGGGCGGCAGGCGCTCGCAAATCGAAATCGTCACCAAGTGCGGCATCCGCGCGGTGAACCCGCGTTGGCCTGAGACACGCATCAAGCACTATGACACCTCGGCCGCCCACATCCGGTCGGCGGTGGACCGCTCGCTGGCGAACTTTGGCACCGACTATATCGATCTTCTGCTGATCCACCGGCCGGACCCGTTCATGGACGCGGCCGACTGCGCGCGCGGTCTGGAGGAGGTGGTGCGGGCCGGCAAGGTGCGTGCCGTCGGCGTATCGAATTTCGCTCCCTCGCAGGTGAGGCTGCTGCAATCGGCGCTGTCGCTGCCGCTGGTGACGAACCAGATCGAGTATTCCGTGCTCTGGCCGGATCCGAATTTCGACGGCACGCTGGATCAGGCGCAGGAATTGAAGGCCGCGCCGATGATCTGGTCGCCGCTTGGCGGGGGCAAACTGTTTTCCGACGAGCCGTCCGCCCTGCGCGTGCGCCCGGTGCTGGAGGCGCTCCGCGCGAAACACGGAGCGGAAGACATCGGCTCCATCGCGCTCGCCTGGCTGCTGATGCATCCAAGCCGGCCCGTGCCGGTTCTCGGTTCGACGCGCATTGACCGGATCGCGGCGGCGACGGGCGCGCTGGACGTCAGGCTCGACCGGCAGGACTGGTTCGCCATCCACGAGGCAGCCATGGGGGAGCCGGTTCCGTGAACCCATGGGAAGACGAATGAGGTAAAATAATACCGTTTTTCCTAGGCACTTGAAAAATATAGATATTTGCAGAAGCCCCGCGATCCTTGTGCTCTTGACGCCACAAAATCAATCGCTTAGAGCCAGCACCACGCGAGCGGTCCCGTCCGGGGCCGCTTTCCCGTTTCGTCCTAGTTCAGGATTTCCCTCATGAAGACCTATTCGGCCAAGACCGCCGAGGTCGAGAAGAAATGGCTGCTGATCGACGCGAAAGGTCTCGTCGTCGGCCGTCTTGCCTCGATCATCGCCATGCGTCTGCGCGGCAAGCACAAGGCGACGTTCACCCCGCACATCGACTGCGGCGACAATGTCATCGTCATCAACGCCGACAAGGTGGTCCTGACCGGCCGCAAGCGCGACCAGAAGATGTACTACCACCACACCGGCTACATCGGCGGCATCAAGGAGCGCTCGGCGCGCTTCATCCTGGAAGGCCGTTTCCCGGAGCGCATCGTCGAGAAGGCCGTGGAGCGCATGCTCCCGCGCGGTCCGCTCGCCCGCAAGCAGCTCGGCAACCTGCGCGTCTACAAGGGTGACAAGCATCCGCACGAGGCGCAGCAGCCGGTGACGCTCGACGTCGCCTCCCTCAACTCCAAGAATGCGAGGCTCGGCTGATCATGGCGACCCTTCAGTCTCTCTCCGACCTCGGACAGGCCGCCAAGCCGGCCGCGCCGGAAGCCCCCGTTCATGTCCAGAAGCTGGACAAGCAGGGCCGTGCCTACGCGACGGGCAAGCGCAAGGACGCCGTCGCCCGCGTGTGGATCAAGCCGGGCAAGGGCAAGATCGTCGTCAACGGGCGCGATCTGGAAGTCTACTTCGCCCGTCCGGTGCTGCGCATGCTGCTCCAGCAGCCGCTCGGCGTCGCCAACCGCAACGGCCAGTATGACGTCACGGTCAACGTCGACGGCGGCGGCCTTTCGGGCCAGGCCGGCGCGGTGCGTCACGGCCTCGCCAAGGCGCTGACCTACTTCGAGCCGGAACTGCGCGGCCCGCTGAAGAAGGCTGGCTTCCTCACCCGCGACAGCCGCGTGGTCGAGCGCAAGAAGTACGGCCACAAGAAGGCCCGCCGCAGCTTCCAGTTCTCGAAGCGCTAAAGGCGCGCATTCCCGCAAAGTGTGGCAAGGCCCGGAGCGATCCGGGCCTTTTCGTTTGTCACCGCAGCGGCGCGCGCGCCTCGATCCGCCAGTCGGCGATCGGCAGCGTGTCGGACGAATAGGCGAGCGTGACGGAATCGAAGCGGATCGATACCCCATTCGCCTCGCGGCGTGCCGCAGCGGCGGCCTCTGCCTTGGCCCCGGCCTCGACCGGGCCATACAGCAGCGAGACATGCGGCATGAAGGCGCCGACGCCCTGATCCAGCGCCAGGCGCATGGTGCGCTCCTTGAGCATCAGGATGGGCCCCTGCGCCGCGAACAGCGCATAGAACGACTGGAAGAACGTCGCGCTTGTGCCAATGTCGATGACATCGGCGCGAAATGGCGGGGTGTTCTCGACGATCGCCGGCAGGATGGCCTTCAGCCGCGCCAGATCCAGCGCGCAGCCGCCGAGCAGCGTCAGGTGCAGGTCGAATCGCGGCGTGCCGAACTGGCGGCACAGCCGCTCATGGATCGGCTGGAGCCGCGCCAGACTTGCCGAATCGGGCATCAGCCACACCGAATACATCGCGCTCATTGCAGGTCCTGATCGAGAATGCCACGCCAGCGTCTCCGTGCCGCCGACCGAGCCGGCAAGAAAGCCACGCAACGCCACACATTACAATATTGTGACAAGCGTGAAGGCGCACTAGCATCCGCGCATCGGTTGTGACCACACTGTCATGAACCAGCCTTAGGGAGAAGGCGCGGCAACAGCGCCGGACAAATGCAGGGAATGGCGTGTCGTCCATCGTCGTCGAGCGGGTGAGCAAGAGTTACGGCACGGCGCAGGCCCTGCGCGAAGTGTCGTTCACGGTCGAGAAGGGCAGCCTGCTGGTGCTGCTCGGCCCTTCCGGCTGCGGCAAGTCAACGACGCTGCGCCTGATCGCCGGACTGGAGGAGCCGACGACGGGGCGCATCGAGATCGACGGGCGCGACGTCACGCATCTGCCGCCCTCCGACCGGCGCATCGCCATGGTGTTCCAGTCCTATGCGCTGTTCCCCCACCTGTCCGTGGCCGAGAACATCGTCTTCGGGCTGAAGGTGCGCAAGGTGGCGCGCGGGGAACGTGACGCGCGGCTGAAGTCGGTCGCCGACCTCGTCAACCTGACGCCCTACCTCGAGCGCAAGCCCGCCCAGCTCTCCGGCGGCCAGCGCCAGCGCGTGGCGCTGGCGCGCGCCATCATCGCGGAGCAGCCGGTGTGCCTTATGGACGAGCCGCTCTCGAACCTCGACGCGCAACTGCGCCACGAGATGCGCGTGGAAATCCGGTCGCTCCAGCAGCGACTCGGCATGACCATGGTCTATGTGACCCACGACCAGACCGAGGCCATGACCATGGCCGACACCGTCATCCTGATGCGCGACGGCGCGATCGAGCAGGCTGGCGCGCCCGATGCGCTCTACAACGCGCCGGAAACGACCTTCGTGGCGCGGTTCATCGGCGCGCCGCCCATGAACCTCATCGCGGATCGCGGGCGGCTCATCGGCATCCGTCCGGAGATGATGCGGCTCGGCGTGCCCGGAGCCGGCGAGGTCGGCCGGCAGGGCCGCGTGGCGGCGGTGGAGTATCTCGGCGCCGACACCATCGTCACGCTCGCGATCGAGGACGGCGAACGGTTTGCCGTGCGCACGCCGGGCGTTGCCGGAGTGAGGGTCGGCGAGACCGCGGGAGCAGCCTGGGCCGAGAGTGCCCAACGCCTGTTCGATGCCCAGACGGGACGGGTTTTGGCTCCGGTGTGACGCACCGGGGCAGGGACGTGCCTTTTTTGAACCGCCGCGCGACGCGGCAAGCTGAAGGAGTGAGGGACGATGAAACTGACACGCAGGATGTTCTCGGCCGCGGCACTGGCGCTCGGCCTTTCCGCGAGCGGACAGGCGCTCGCCCAGGCGCAGACCGAGGTGCGCTTCTATTTCCCCGTCGCCGTCGGCGGTCCGGTCACCAAGATCATCGACGATTACGCCGCCGAGTTCATGAAGG
The DNA here is from genome assembly GCA_035437025.1 of Beijerinckiaceae bacterium. Taxonomy (GTDB): domain Bacteria; phylum Pseudomonadota; class Alphaproteobacteria; order Rhizobiales; family Beijerinckiaceae; genus JAIUNP01. Next base: position 5,111 of record DAOMXN010000105.1, read on the forward strand.
AGAACCCCGGGATCAAGGTGACGCCGATCTATTCCGGTGACTACGTGCAGACCGTCGCCAAGGCGCTGACGGCCATCAAGGGCGGCGACATTCCGGAGACGGCGATCCTGCTCGCCGCGGACCTGTTCCTCTTGCTCGGCGAGGACGTGATCGTGCCGGTTAGCGATGTCGCCGCGTCGGCGGACGACAAGAAATGGCTGGATGGCTTCTTCCCGGCCTTCATGGAGAACTCGAAGTACAAGGGCAAGATCTACTCCGTGCCGTTCCAGCGCTCGACTCCGGTCCTCTACTGGAACAAGGACGCCTTCAAGGCCGCCGGGCTCGACCCAGAAAAAGGTCCTTCCAACTGGGCCGAAATGCGCGAGATGGCCAAGAAGCTGACGAAGAAGGATGCGTCCGGCGCGGTCAGCCAGTGGGGCATCCAGATCCCCTCGGACGGCAATTCCTCCTGGCTGTTCTCCGGCATGACCACCGGCAACGGCGTCCGCATGTTCAACGCCGACGGCAACCAGGTGTCCTTCGATGATCCCCGGGTGATCGAGGCCGTGAACAACTGGTACGCGCTGTCCAACGAGGACGGCTCGCAGCCCAAGGGCCTCATTTCCTGGGGCGCGACGCCGCGCGACTTCATCGAGGGCAAGGCCGCGATGATGTGGACCACCACCGGCAACCTCACCAATGTCCGCAACAACGCCAAGTTCCCCTTCGGCGTCGCCTTCCTTCCGGGCATGAAGCAGGCGGGTGCCCCGACGGGCGGCGGCAACTTCTACATGTTCAAGGGCATCTCCAAGGCGAAGCAGGAGGCCACCCTCAAGTTCATGAAGTTCATGACCACGCCGGAGCGCGCGGCCGACTGGTCGGTGAAGACCGGCTATGTCGCGGTCTCGCCGGCTGCCTACGAGACCAAGACGCTCAAGGACTACACCGCCTCCTTCCCGCCGGCGGCGGTGGCGCGCGACCAGCTCAAGCACGCGATTCCGGAGCTCTCGGTCTATGAGAACCAGCGCGTGATGAAGATCCTGAATGACGCCGTTCAGGCCGTCATGACCGGCGCCAAGCCGGCGGACGTCGCGCTCAAGGCGGCCCAGCAGGACGCCATGCGCGTGCTGAAGGACTTCAAGTGACGCTGCACCGGCGCCCGGTGCCTGAACGGCTGGAAGCATCCCTCTCCCCTTGCGGGAGAGGGTGGCCCAAGCGTGCCCTGGCGCGCGGTGCGTCGGGTGAGGGGGCGGCGCAATTTCCCCTCATCCGTCGGCTTCGCCGCCACCTTCCCCCGCAAGGGAAGAAGGCAGAAAGGCGCGCCGCATGAGCCTTGCGATGTTCCGATGAAACTCTCGACCCGCACCACGATCCACGCCTGGCTGATGGTGCTGCCCGCCTGCGCGCTGCTGGCGATGTTCACGCATATCCCGATCGTCACGACGATCTGGCACAGCTTTCACTCCACGCCCAAGCCGCGCCGTCCCTCGCGCTTCGTCGGCCTCGACAACTACCGCGACATGCTGGCCGACCCGATTTTCTGGAAGTCGCTGGTCAACAACCTGGTCTATGCCCTGACCTCGGTGCCCATCTCGGTGGCGCTGGCGCTGACCATGGCGCTGTTCGTGAATTCGAAGCTGCGCGGCAAGGGCTTCCTGCGCATGGCCTATTTCACGCCGACCGTGCTGCCCATGATCGCCGTCGCCAACATCTGGCTGTTCTTCTACAACCCGCAGTACGGCCTGCTGGCCGCCGCTCTCAAGCCCTTCGGCATCACCGGCATCAACTGGCTCGGCTCGCAGGACACCGCGCTCTGGGCGCTGATCGCCGTGGCGATCTGGAAGGAGGCCGGCTTCTTCATGATCTTCTACCTCGCGGCACTCCAGCAGATTCCGACCGACCTGCGCGAGGCCGCCGCCATCGAGGGCGCGAGCCGCTGGACCTATTTCTGGCGCATCACCTTCCCGCTGCTGATGCCGACCACGCTGTTCGTGCTGGTCAACGCGGTGATCAACGCCTTCCGCCTTGTGGACCACATCTTCGTCATGACCGGCGGCGGGCCGGACAACGCCACCTCGGTGCTGTTGTTCCAGATCTATGTCGCGGGCTTCAAGTTCTTCGACCAGGCGCAGGCGGCGACGCTCTCCGTCGTGCTGCTGGCGATCCTATTCCTCATTGCCATCGGGCAGTTCATGTTCGCCGACAAGAAGGTTCACTACCAATGAGCCCGATCGACCGGCAGGGGCCGGTATCCGAGACGCTCGAAACGGTGGCGGCCTGGATGCTCGGGCTGCTGTGGCTGCTGCCGCTGGCCTTCGCGGTGTGGACGGCCTTCCACCCCTCGGCCTTCGTTGCGAAGTTTGATCTCTTCGCACCGCTTACCCTGAAGAACTTCGAGGACGCCTGGGCCGCCGCGCCCTTTGCCCGGTACTTCCTCAACACCACGATCCTGGTGATCGGCATTCTCGTGGCGCAGTTCACGCTCTGCACCCTCGCCGCCTTCGCCTTTGCCCGCTTCGAGTTCTGGGGAAAGGACGTGCTGTTCCTGCTCATCCTGGTGCAGTTGCTGGTCGCGCCGGAAGTGCTGATGCTGGAGAACTACATCACCATCCGCTCGCTCGGGCTGGTGGACACGCTGGCCGGCATCGCGCTGCCCTATCTCGGCTCAGCCTTCGGCATCTTCCTCCTGCGCCAGACCTTCAAGTCCGTGCCGAAGGAACTGGAGGAGGCGGCGCGCGTCGAGGGCTGCTCGTCGCTCGGCGTGCTCTGGCGCGTCTATGTTCCGGCGGCAAAGCCCATCTACCTCGCCTACGGGCTGGTGATGGTCTCGTTCCACTGGAACAATTACGTCTGGCCGCTGATCATCACCAACTCGGTGGCCAACCGGCCGCTGACGGTGGGGCTGGCCGTCTTCGCCTCCGTGGATCAGGGCATCGACTGGTCGATCATCTGCGCCGCGACGCTCATGACCTCCGGCCCGCTGCTGGTGGCGTTCCTCCTGTTCCAGCGCCAGTTCGTGCA
>DAOMXN010000106.1:0-8103 GCA_035437025.1 Beijerinckiaceae bacterium
GGGCGCGGCCTTCGACCGCGGCGTCTACTATCTGCCGACCATCGCCGAGGGGCTGGACAACCGCTCGCGGCTGGCCCGCGAGGAGGTCTTCGGGCCGGTCCTGCTGGTCCTGCCCTTCGACAATGAGGACACCCTGGTCGAGGAGGCCAACGACAGCCTTTACGGTCTCGCCGCCGGCATCTGGACACGCGACTTCAACAAGGCCTGGCGGCTGGCGCGCAGACTGGAAGTCGGCACGGTCTGGATCAACACCTACAAGCAGTTCTCCATCGCGACGCCGTTCGGTGGCCTGAAACAGAGCGGCATCGGTCGGGAAAAGGGCCTCGACGGTCTGCGGGCCTACATGAGTCAGAAGTCGATCTACTGGGATACCAGCGGCGTGCCGTTTCCCTGGGCTGGGGGCGCCGTTCCATGAGCGCCCCGTCGATTGCCATCGTTGGCGCCGGACCGGCGGGCCTTTTCACCGCCCAGGCCCTGCGCCGCGCCTTGCCCACGGCGCCGATCACGGTCATTGACCGGCTTCCGGTCCCCTTCGGCCTGCTGCGTTATGGCGTGGCGCCCGACCATCAGGGAACGAAGGCCATCGCCCGCCAGTTCGAGCGTCTTTTCGAGCGGGAGAACGTGCGGTTCTGCGGCGGCATCGAGGTCGGCGCCGATCTGCCCCTGGAGACGCTGCGACGCGGCCACACCATCGTCGTGCTGGCCGCCGGTCTGCAGGGTGACCGCCCGCTTGCCATCCCCGGGGATGACCTGCCGGGCATCATCGGTTCCGGGCGATTGACCCGCTGGTTCAACGATCACCCCGATGAGGCCGGTTTCGATCCGCCGATCGGCCGCCGCGTCGCCATCATTGGCAATGGCAACGTTGCGCTCGACATCGCCCGCATCTTCGCCAAGTCCGAAGCCGAGTTCGCGGGCTCCGACCTTTCGCCGCGCACGCTGGCGCGAATTTCAGCGGCTGGCGTCGAGGAGATCGTCGTCATCGGTCGCGGACAGGCGGATGCGGCGCGCTTCGATCCGGCACTGCTGAAGGAATTCACCCGCCTCGGCGAAACGCATGTGAAGGCCGAAGTCGCGGGCAGCGAAGCGTCGCAGAGCCCGGTCGCCACCGCGCTGCGTGAGATCGACGGTACCGGCGCCCTGCCCGGGAACGCCCGCCGACGCCTGACCTTCCGCTTCGGCCTGACGCCGAAACACATTCGCAGCGCCGACGGCGCGCTGGTTCTGCACTTGGCCCGGACAAGCGGCGATGGCAACGAGGCCGCGATCGCGACGGATACCGTCATCACCGCCATAGGCTTTGACGCGGGCCGCACCGGTCTGCCTCGCACCGAGTGGTTGCAGGGCGATGGCACGCTTGCGGTCCGTATCGCGCCGGGCCTCTATGCCTCGGGCTGGTTCCGTCGCGGACCGCGCGGCACGATCCCGGACAACCGGGCCGAAGCCAGGGAGGTTGCTGACCGGATCGTCGCCGATGTGTCGTGCGGCGCGGTTCCGGCCGTTTCCACCGACATTCAGGCCGATCTGTTCGCCCGCGCCGTGTCCTACGCCGGCTGGACCGCCATCCGCGATCGCGAGATCGCCGAAGCGCCGGCCGGACGCGTTCGCATCAAATGTCCAACCGCTGCGCAGATGCGCGCCATAGCCGCAGGAGCGCCTGCCCCATGAAACCGCTGATCCTCTATGGCACCGAAACCGGCAATGCCGAGATGCTGGCGGAAGACATCGCCAGCCATCTCGGCGATGCGCAGCTTCTGAACATGAGCGATGCGACGGTGGCGGCGCTGACCGCCGCCGGTCTCCTGATCGTGGTGTGCTCGACCTACGGCGAAGGGGAACTGCCGAGCGGCGCGCGCGCGCTCCACGCCGCAGTCGAAGCGGCACGGCCCGATCTGTCAAACCTGCGTTTCGCCGCCTTCAGCCTCGGCGACAAGGCGACCTATCCCGATACCTTCGCCCGAGGCGGCGCGATCTGGGCCGAGACCCTGAGCGCACTCGGCGCCCGGCAGCTCGGCGAGATCGCGACCCATGATGCTGCCGGCGCCGACCTCGCGGAGGAGATCGCCCTGCCCTGGATCGACGACATCATGGCGGAAGCCTGAGCCCATGCGCTCCCTTTCCGCCGCCGAAATCGTTGCCCGTGCGGCAGCCCCGCTCCAGAAGGGCGTCACGGTCGACTTGACCGGACTGGATGTTCATGAGCCGCTCGTGCTGACCGAGCGGGACCTCGCCAATCTCGACTTCTCCGGCAGCACCTTCCATGCCCCGGTGCGTCTCGCGGGCGCGCGCTTTCTCGGTCTCGCCTGGTTTGGAAACTGCCGATTCCATTCCGCCTTCGATGCGTCGCGGGCCGTGTTTCACAACGATTTGCGTGCCGAGGATTGCCTTTTCTACCAGGATTTCACCTGCGCGCGGGCCGAGTTTCGCGGCGTCGCCTGCTTCGACCGGTCGGATTTCCATGGCCCGGCCCATCTCGACAGGCTGACCTGCTATGGCAACCTGTCCCTCGATCACGCCGTGTTTCGAGCGCCCGTTTCGTTGCAGAATTCGGAGTTTCTGGGCGGAATTTGGTGCGATTCGACGGAGTTTCGCATCCGCGCCGATTTCCGAGACGTCGAGGTCCACGGGCGAACCTGGGTCCGGCAGGCATCGGTCGGCAAGGAAAACGCCGCGCGATCATCGAGTTTGCGGCAAATCAGCAGTTACGGCCTGCAATGGCTCTGAAAATGGGCAAGAACGGGCAGAATCCCGATGACGGACCGCTACCTCGTCCCTGGCCTGCAGCGCGGCATTGACGTTCTGCAAGCCTTCACGCCGGAGCGCCAGCGCCTGTCGCTCGGCGAACTTGCCGCCGCCGTCGGAGTCAGCAAGTCAGCGGTGTACCGCGTCACCTACACGCTCTGCCAGTGCGGCCTGCTCTTGCAGGATTCCCATGACAAGTCCTTCACGCTGGGACCAGCGGTCTTGCGGCTTGGCTACGGCTATCTTGCTGCGCGCGAGATCGTTGAAGTGGCGATGCCGCATCTGGAACTGCTGCGCGATGAGACGGGCTGGTCCGCCCATCTCGGCGTGCTCGAAGGCATGGACGTGCTCTATCTCATGCGCGTGCCAGCCCGGCGCGGCGCGGCCAGCATTGTGCACGTCGGCTCCCGGCTGCCGGCCCATGCGACCGCTATGGGGCGCATCCTGCTCGCGCACCAGCCAGAGGCGGACCTGAAGGCGCGCTATGTCGGCGACACCCAGCAGCGTCCCGATGCCCGAACCCTTCCTGCACTGGCAGCAATCCAGCGGCAGGCAGCCGAAGATCGGGCACGAGGTCACGTTGCGCATGCGGGCACATTCGAGAGGTCGACGGCCAGCATTGCGGCAGGCGTGCACGACGTGACCGGCCGCGTTGTCGCGGCCATCAATCTGGCGGGCGCGATGTCGGATGCGGGCGACGCCATACCCGACGCCGTCCGCATGCACCTTCTGGCAGCGGCCGAACGGATTTCCACCGTTCTTGGCCACAAACCGGGCTGAGCAGGCGCCGCGGCCGTTCCGGCTGCCCACGAACCTGTCAGGCGGCCTCGAACACCACGGACTCCGGACGGTCCGTGCCAACCACGGACCAGACCGTGCAAGGCCCGGCGCTGTTGTTGCGGAACCAGTGCCGGCGCCCTGCCGGGTTCATGACGAGATCGCGCGGGCCGAGTTCCATCTCGACCTTTTCGCCGCCCTCTTCCCAGCCAACCGTCAGGGTGCCTTCGAGCACCAGGAAGGCATCCTCGACGTCGCGAACGAAAGGCTTGACCCCGACGCCAACCGGCACGCCCAGCATCTCCTTGCGGCAGGTGGTCGAGGCGACGCCGCCCGGCCCAACGTACACCTTACGGCTGAAGCCCGCCCGCTCCCAGATCGTCGGCGCGTCGGCATGGCGAATGACGGCGCCCGCAATGGCGCGCTGGAGCGGATGCGCGCTCGACGCGTCGAACGGCATGGTCTTGCCCTCGGCCGCGCCGAAACGCCGTGCCAGTTCGAGGTCCGTGCTCTTCGGGTGGAAGAGGTACCGGGGTGGCAAGGGCTTGCCGACATCGACGCTGATCGACATCAGGACCGGCTCGACACCGTCGTTGCGGAAGCCGTGGCCGATGTCGCGCGCGTTGAGGATCATATCCTTGGGGCCCAGCCTGACTTCGACCACATCCCCGTTCTGCTCCCAACCAACCGTCAGCACACCCTGGATGATCAGGAAAGATTCTTCGATTTCATGAGCATGGCAGGCCGCGAACTTGCCAACATGCTTGTAGACGAGGCTCACCGTGAAATGCTCGGGCTTCAGCGTGCCGGCCTCGCCAACCTTGGGCGACCCACCCGCTCCGATGTAGCGCATCTGCGCCCGTTCCAGGTCGGGATACCCGCGGTTGGAGGGGAACGCGTCCCAGTCGAAGGATTTGTCGACATGGCGCACGACATGACTGCGCAGTGCCTGACGCAGGGCGGAACTGGCTGGATAGGCGGTGTCCATTGGCGATCTCCCCTCGGCTCAAATACAATGCGGGGAACACTAGCCTCAGGCCAGCCGGCCGGCTACGGCACGTTTTGCTGGCAAAACGTCCGCCCTTGCGGATGGGCTTACCGCGTGAGGAACGACAGGAGTCGGTCTGCCAGTTTCCCGAAAGGCGGCATCAGCAGCATCGTGCTGGCAAAGCGGGTCTGACGGAACACGGGCCGCAACTTGGAAAAGGTGTTGAACCCCTCGTGGCCGTGGTAGTGCCCCATGCCTGACTCCCCCACACCGCCGAACGGCAAATCGTCCTGCCCGACATGCATCAGGGCATCGTTGACCGTGACGCCACCCGACATCACACGCTCGATCAGCCGGTCGATGACCGGACCCTGGTTGCTGAACGGGTATATCGCCAGCGGCCGCGCTCCGGAGTTGATGGCTCGGATCACCTCCTCGACATCGCGGTAGCCGATCACCGGAAGGACCGGTCCGAAAATCTCGCGCTGCATGAGCTGGCAGTCTGCCGGCGCATCGGTGACCAGGTGCGGCGCGATGCGGTGCTTCTCATCGTCGAATGCCTTGCCCGGCGTCAGGGCGATCACCGTCGCGCCGCGCGCCTGCGCTTCCGAGAGCCCCTGTTTCAGGCGTTCATAGGCGCGCCGGTCGATGATGCTGGTAAGATCGGGCGAGTCGATGCCGGCGTAGCGACGCGGAACGATGGCGCGGGCATGCTCGATGAACGCCTTGACCTTGTCGTGCGGCACATACACGTGATCGACGGTTGTGCAGATCTGTCCGGCGTTCAGATACTTCACGAACAGGATGCGCTCGGCCGCCAGCTTGAGGTCAAAATCGTCGCAGATGATCGCCGGCGCCTTGCCGCCGAGTTCCAGGGTGACCGGGCACAGGTTCTGCGCCGCCGCGGCCATCACGGCGCGGCCGGTTGTGCCGGAACCGGTGAACAACAGGTGATCGAACGGCAACTTGGAGAATTCGATGCCGATTCCTCCGGTCTCATCGAAAAACCTCAGTTTTTCCGGGGGAAAGTAATTCGGCATCCGCTCTATCATCAGCAAAGCAAGATTGCGGGAGTTCTCGCTCATCTTCACCATGGCCCGGTTGCCCGCCGCGAAGATGTAGGTGAGCGGCACCAGGCTGAGATTGAGCGGAAAATTCCACGGCACGATGACGCCCACGACACCCAGCGGTTGTGGCACCACCGTGTTGCTGGCCAGTCCGTAGGACAGCCGATCGACGTGTCTACGCTGCGGCTTCATCCACTTCCGCAGATTGCGCCGCGCGAAGCGGATGCCGGCCAGAACCGGCCCGATCTCGGTCAACAGCGTCTCGTGATGCGAACGGTGGCCATAGTCCGCCGAAATCGCCTCGATCAGGGCCTGTCGGTTTTCTTTGACGAACCGGGCGAGCGCATCAAGGTCAGACCTGCGTTCGGCAAGGGTCGGGACGGGCTGTGCAAAATAGGCCCGGCGTTGGATTTCCAGCGCCGCACGCAAGCTTGCGGCAGTCGTCTGATCGGCAGCGTGATAATTCATCGCTCGTTCCTTTCGCCTGCGCTCTCACTCAGGCCTCAGTGTAGGACGAAACGCGTCTCCGACCAACCGTTTCGGTACGTTTGCGGCAGTATCAACGCGTTACAATCGGAAAGATGCCCGGCGCCTTCTCGACCAGCATGAGAAATCGACCGAGCACCAGCGTGCTGCCGTCGATGTTGGCCTCGCTCGACGTCAGCAGATCCATGGCTCCGGCTTTCCCAGTCATCATCCTCAAGAAGAAGGGGTGCGTCACCGTCAGAGTTGCATCGGCATCCTTCGCTGGGTCACCCTTGCGGTGGTGCAGCACACCGTTTTCGAGTTCGAGAACGAAGCTCTCGCGCAGGTCCGACAGCACCAGGTTGATCTTGGCCTTCATCTCCGCCGCCCTGATACCATCGATCGACGCCGCCATGCGTTCAAGGAAGCGGTCGATGGGGGTGTGGCTCAGCAGGTCCTTGAGCATGTCCAGGGACAGTCCCTGCGTCGGCGCACCCTGCCGCAATTCATAAGCCCCGCTGAGATAGACGTTCCGCCAGGCTGTCGATTCCGCCATGTATCCAAGCTGATCGAATGTCTGCGCCAGCAATTCTCCCGCCTGCTTGTTGCCCGGTTCAGCGTAGACCGCGTGTTTCAAGAGCTCCGCCGCCCACCGGAGGTCTCCGCGATCATAGGCCGACTGCGCCGCCGCGAGCAGCTTATCCATGCCTCCGGCCAGCGCGACGTAACGTTTGCCGGCATCGACGGGTGGCAACGCATCGAGGTTGGCCGGATGCGCATCGTACCAGCCCAGGTAATATTGATAGACAGCGCGCACATTGTGCCGGACCGTCCCGTAGTAGCCGCGAACCGCCAGGTGCTCGTTCAGGCTGCGCGGCAGTTCCAGCGTTTCCGCAATCTCAGGAGCGGTCAGGCCGGCATTCATCAGCCGGACCGTCTGGTCATGGATGTAGCGGTAGATGTCGCGCTGCTTGACGATGAAATCGCGGATGCGCTCCCTGCCCCAGACCGGCCAGTGATGCTGGTTGAAGACGACGTCGGCATTCGCCGTTTGGGATAACGCCTGGTCGATGTAATCCGCCCATTTCAGCGCATCTCGCACCTTGGTGCCGCGCAGCGTGTAGAGATTGTGCTGTGTGAAGCTCAACAGGTCGGCACCACAGAATGCCTTAAGGCTGGGGATCTGGAAGACGAACTCCGACGGTGCCTCGCTTTCCGGTACATTGTGGAAGATGAACCGGACTCCATCGACGTCAAGCGCCTCTTGCCGTTGCTCGATGATCCGGGTCGGCGGCAGGATGCCGATACTGCCATACGCCACGGCCTTGCCGAGGCCGTTGTCAATCAGGCCCTGCGGATTGCGCGGCAGGCGGCTGCCGTACATGTAGGTGGAGCGCCGCCCCATGGCGACGCCCATCAACACGTTCTCGCTGGTGGCCTCCTCCAGGAACCCGGCCGGCGCAATGATCGGAATCTGCCGCGCCTTGACCTCTTCGGCGGAAACCAGACCCAGCGTGCCGCCGAAATGATCGGCATGGCTGTGGGTGTAGATGATGGCGGAGATCGGCTTGTTCCCCAGATGCTGGCGCGCGAAGGCAATGGCCGTGGCGGCGGTCTCGCGTGCCGTCAGCGTATCCACCACGATCCAGCCCGTGCGGCCCTCGATCAGCGTCATGTTGGCGAGATCGAACCCGCGCAGCTGCCAGATCCCCTCCGTGACCTTGAAAAGTCCGATCTCGTTGTTGAGCCTTGCCTGCCGCCAGAGGCTCGGGTTGACCGTTGGCGGCGCAGCACCGTTCACGAAAGCAAAGGAGTCGAAATCCCAGATCGTTTCGCCGCTGGCGCTCTGGACCTTGCCCGAGGGCCGCGCAATGAACCCGCGCCTTGCATCCGCGAACGTCGACTCGTCCGCGAGGTTCAGGCCCGCCGTCGAGGCCTGATGCGCCTGCCGCACGGCATCCGAGGCACTGGACGCCGTGAAGGCCCGTTTGGGAGGCGCCGCGGGGCGCCAGAGCGCCGCGCCTGCCGCAACGCCGGCGGCGACACCCGTCAGGACGCCGCCAA
>DAOMXN010000107.1:0-8091 GCA_035437025.1 Beijerinckiaceae bacterium
CCAGGGCGCTCGACCACCAGCAGGGGAGCAGCAGCAGCCACCAGCCGATGGGGCGGTCCAGCCGCGCCAGGCGCGCGTACGGCCGCCAGCGCAGCGGCAGAACACGATCGATCAGGGCGAAGGAGACGGAGTCGGCGGGCTTTGGATCATCAAACCCGCCAGACGGCGATGCGGTCACAACGCGCCCTGCGGCAAGCGCACGCCCGAACCGACTCCGGGCTGGGCGCTCTGCTGCTGCCGTTGCATCTGCCGCACTTGCGCGGCCTGCTTGGCGGCGGCATTGCAGGTGTTGGCTCGGTTCTTCTCGATCTGGTCCTGCGCCTGCGTCACTGCCGCGAGATCGGCGTCGCCGATCTGGCACCAGTCCTTGTTGGCGGTCATGTATTCAACGACCTTCTTGTTCCTGGCAGCAAGATCACGGAACGCGGAGCAGGCTTGCGTTGCGGTTGTTTTTTTCGGGTTGAGGCCATTGATGCGCTGCACAGCGGTCTGACGTGCATCCATGAGCGGCTTGAAGTCATTCATGCAGCTCTGCGGCATTTGCGCCCACGCCGGCTCCGCGCCAGACAATCCCATGAATGCGGCCACCCAGACTGCCTTGCGCACCGTGCCCATACCGGATCTCCGTAACCTCAACGCCTGATCGCCCATTGTAAGCCTTTCTCTTCAATCGCAAACACAGGCAGAATCAAGGCAAAAGATTCCCTGTCGTCGGAGTTTTGGGCATGCCGCGCTATGATTTTTCCTCGCATCGCCTGTTTGTGACGCATCCGTTGACACCAGGCGCCTCCATCGCACTGACGCGCGAACAGGCCAATTATCTCGTCTCCGTCCTGCGCCTGCAGGAGGGAGACGGGCTCCTGATTTTCAACGGCAGCGATGGAGAATGGCGGGCGCGCCTTCATGGGGGAACGCGCAAGGCGCCGTTGCTGGAATGCCTGGGGCAGGTCCGGCCACAACCTCCCGCAGGGGATCTCTGGCTGGTCTTCGCGCCACTGAAGAGCGCCCGTCTCGACTACATGGTGCAAAAAGCGGTGGAGATGGGCGCCTCGCGGTTGGTGCCCGTGATCACGCGTCGCACCCAGGTTGCCCGCGTCAATCTTGCCCGCATGCAGGCCAACGCAATGGAGGCGGCCGAGCAATGCGGAATACTTGCGGTTCCGGAGGTCGCAGCCGAGTCTCGCCTGGACCAGGTCCTGGCGCAGTGGCCCGCCGGTCGGACGCTGGTTTTTTGCGATGAGGACGCTGAATCTGACGATCCGCTGGCAGCGCTCGCTGGACTTGGTCGGGACGCGCCCAAAGCCCTTCTGATTGGCCCCGAGGGCGGGTTTGACCCTACAGAGCGGGATCTGCTCTCCCGGGTGCCGGGATGTGTGCGCCTGTCGCTCGGGCCGCGCATTCTTCGGGCGGACACCGCCGCTGTTGCAGCCCTGGCGCTGGTCCAGGCGGTCGCGGGCGACATGTGCGCCTGACGGTTGCAGCATCCGCTTCCCGCCATTATATCGGGGGGCAACCTATTGGCGCCTGGCGCCGCATCCGGGATCACCGTTCATGGCTCGCGATACCGTCGATATGGTCCCCATCTCAGGCCGCGCCGATCTGGTCGGCTGGCTGGAGCAGGGCATCAAGACGCAGGATGCCTTTCGCATCGGCACGGAACACGAAAAGTTTCCCTTCTACCTGGAGACCCGACGCCCTGTTCCTTACGAGGGCGCGACCGGTATCCGCGCGATCCTCGAAGGACTTCAGGCGAAGACGGGCTGGTCCCCGATTTTGGAGGACGGCAATCCCATCGGGCTGTTCGACGAAAAGGGCGGTGGCGCGATCTCGCTGGAGCCCGGCGGACAGTTCGAACTCTCCGGCGCACCGCTGGACACACTGCACCAGACCGAAGCGGAACTCGCTCTCCACCTCGATCAGGTCAATGCGGTGGCGGAACCCCTCGGAATCGGCTTCCTTGGATTGGGCATGAGCCCGCTCTGGACGCGTGGCCAGACACCGGTAATGCCGAAATCCCGCTACAAGCTCATGACCGCCTACATGCCGACAGTCGGTAGCCTGGGCATCGACATGATGTACAGGACCTGCACGGTCCAGGTGAATCTCGACTTCTCGTCAGAAGCCGACATGGTCAAGAAATTGCGCGTCTCGCTGGCGCTGCAGCCGCTGGCGACGGCCCTGTTCGCCAATTCTCCTTTCACCGAGGGGCGTCCAAACGGATACAAGTCGTTCCGCTCCCATGTCTGGACGGACACGGACGGCGCGCGGTCGGGCATGCTCCCGTTCGCATTCGAAGATGGCTTCGGATTCGAACGATATGTCGACTATGCACTTGATGTGCCGATGTATTTCGTCAAACGGGGGGACCATTACCACGACGTTCTGGGCGCTTCGTTCCGTGATCTCCTGGCGGGCAGGCTCAAGCAGGTGCCGGGCGCGACCGCGACGGTCTCCGACTGGGCCAACCACCTGTCGACGATTTTTCCGGAAGTTCGTCTGAAGCGGTATCTTGAGATGCGCGGAGCGGACGCAGGATCGGCTCCCCACATGCTGGCTCAGTCCGCCTTCTGGGTCGGGTTGCTCTACGATCAGCGCGCCCTCGACGCGTCCTGGGACATCGTGAGGTCCTGGACGGCGGATCAACGGCAGGCCCTGCGCGAAAGCGTGCCCAGGCTGGGGCTTCAGGCCGTGATCGGCGGCCGAAGCCTGCAAAGTATCGGGCAGGAGGTCCTGGCGCTGTCGCGCGGCGGTCTTGCCGCCCGCAATCGGGTCGATGACCGTGGGCGCGACGAGAGCCGGCATCTCGATATTCTCGAAGCGCGCGTGCAGTCGGGGCGCGTGGCCGCCGACGACTGGCTTGAGAGGTTTCGCGGATCGTGGGGAGAGAGCATCCGCCCGGTGTTCTCCGAGGCGCGACTGTGAGCCAAGCGCCGAGCCAGAAGCAACGGATGCTGGCAGGCGAACTCTACTCCGCCGCCGACGCGGAGCTGCAAGGCGAGCTGGCCGCAACCCAGCGCTGGCTCAAGCGATACAATGACAGCCTCGACCAGCCGGTGGAGGCACGCCAGACACTGCTGAGGCAGCGCTTTGGCAGCGTCGGAACAGGATGCGATGTCCGCCCGCCGTTCCATTGCGACTATGGCTTCAACATCCATCTTGGCGACGGTGTTTTCCTCAATTTCAACTGCGTGATCCTTGACATCGTCGCGGTTCATGTCGGCGAGCGCACCCAGATCGGACCGGGCGTGCAGATTCTCACGGCCGATCATCCGCGCGATGCCGCACAGCGGGCCGCGGGTCTCGAGTTTGGCCGGCCAATCAGTATCGGCAGCAATGTCTGGATCGGAGCAGGCGCGTTGATCCTGCCGGGCATCACCATCGGTGACGACGCGATCATCGGCGCCGGCAGCGTCGTCACCCGCGATGTGCCGGCCGGAACGCGCGCGGTCGGCAATCCGGCGCGGCAGGTGCCATAGGCTATCCCAGACCGCCCGTTGGCCGGCGATAGGCGGTAACCGGCCCGTGCGACTTCTGCTGAATGCGTGCGATGGCTTCCGCCAGCGGTTCGCGCGCTACGGCCATGTGATGACCGTTGGCGTGAAGCAATGTCCCGGCATCTTCCATGATGCCGACGTGGCCTTTCCAGAACACGAGATCGCCACGCCGCAATTGCGGATCATCAAGCGGCAGCACCGCGCCAAGCCGCGCCGCCTGCATGTCGGAATCGCGCGGGGCACGCACTCCGGCCGCATCGAGTGACAGTTGCACCAGACCGGAACAGTCGAGGCCGAGGCTCGACTTACCGCCCCAAAGATACGGAGCGCCAACGAAGCGCGCGGCCACGCTCACGTAGTCGCGCTCCACTTCGTCCAGGCCGGCAAGATGACCGGCGTGCACGAAGCCGATGGTCGTGGCGGCGAAAGCGCCGTCCAGCCTGAGTACAGTTACCCGAGCGCCCAGCGACAGGAAGCCGAGAGGCTCCATCTTGATGCTGGGCCCGGGATAGAGAAACGTGCGCAGCGCCGCGACCCGATGCGTCGGCGCCGGTTCCGCCGGGCCGAGTGCCTGCGCGGCAAGCCACCCGACATAGCCGTCGGTCTCCAGCTGGACCCAGGCCCACCCCTCCTGCTCGTCGTAGACCGTGACCGGCTCTCCCGCGAGCGCTTCGGTCTCGTAGGGAGCATCCGGGCGCGGTTCCCGCTTGAGCGGCGTTGCCGGCACGATGAGGCGTCTTGCAACCCCATCGACGAATCGTTCCGCTTCGACCTTTCCGCGAAGTCTCGCAGCGGCAAGGTCCGGACGAGCCGGTGTCAGGCGGGGATCGAAGCTCATGCGGTCTTCAACATCTCGATGCGCGCCATGATCCGGTCGGACAGCCGATCGAGGAAAAGCGTTCCTTTGACGGTGCGCTGCACGATCACGTTTCGCCGGTCGAGATCGTCCCGGCGGCGTGAAACAAGGTCGAGACTGCCCATCGTGTCCAGCGCCCGCGTGATCACCGGCTTGGTCACGTTGAGCCGCTTTGCCAGCCCACGCACGGTATGGGGTGGCACTTCCAGATAAATCGTCAGCAGGATCGCGAGCTGGCGCGCCGAGAGATCGACCTCCTCGTCCCGAACGAGGTCGACCATC
Source organism: Beijerinckiaceae bacterium (assembly GCA_035437025.1). GTDB lineage: Bacteria > Pseudomonadota > Alphaproteobacteria > Rhizobiales > Beijerinckiaceae > JAIUNP01. The sequence goes on from DAOMXN010000107.1 coordinate 4,633, forward strand.
ACCTCATGCCAGAGCCTGAGCGCCTGAACCGGGCGGAAGTTCACCGCCATGGTCGCTCCTTCATTTCGGAGCCGTATTATTCTTCATCCCGCGAGCAAATGCAAAGGGCGCCAATCTAGCGGCCATAGCGCCGTTCCAGAAGTTCCAGCACCAGCCTGGCGACCTGCGGGTTGCCGCCCTCCGGCAGACCGGACTTGGCGGATGGCGACCAGGCATAGACGTCGAAATGGGCCCAGGAGCGCGCATCGATGAAGCGGCGCAGGAAAAGCGCCGCTGTTATGGAGCCGGCAAAGCCCCCTGTGGCGGTATTGTTCATGTCGGCGATCTTGGAGTCCAACATCGAATCGTAGCCGCGCCACAGGGGCAGCCGCCAGACCGGATCGTTCACCGCCTGGCCGGCTGCTTCGATCTCAGTCGCGAGAGCATTGTCGTCCGAATAGAAGGGGGGCAGATCCGGGCCCAGCGCGACGCGCGCCGCTCCGGTCAGCGTGGCGAAGTCCAGGACGAGATCGGGTTTATCCTCGTCGGCGAGTGTGAGCGCATCCGCAAGAACCAGCCGTCCTTCCGCGTCGGTGTTGCCGATTTCCACGGTCAGGCCCTTGCGGCTCTTCAGGATGTCGCCGGGTCTGAACGAAGCGGCTGAAACCGCGTTCTCCACGATCGGCAGCAGGACGCGCAGGCGCACGGCAAGCTTGGCATCCATCACGAGGCGTGCAGCGGTTAGCGCCGTAGCCGCGCCCCCCATGTCCTTCTTCATCAGGAGCATCGCCGCGTCCGGCTTGATGTTGAGGCCACCCGTGTCGAAACAGACACCTTTGCCGACCAGCGTCACCTTTGGGTGTTTCGGGTTTCCCCAACTGAAGTCGATCAGGCGGGGAGCCTCGGCGGCCGCGCGGCCCACCGCGTGGATCATCGGGAAGTTCTGCTTGAGAAGCGTATCGCCGACGATCTCCTTCGCCTTGACCTCGTGCTTTTGCGCAAGAGCCTTTGCCGCGGCGGCGAGGGCGGTCGGCTGCATGTCCTGAGCGGGCGTATTGATGAGGTCGCGACCCATCGCGACGGCCGCCGCGATGCGCTCGATTCTGCCTCCGTCGACGCCTTTAGGCGTCACGAGTTGGACCTTTGGCGGTTCGTTCTTCTTGTAGGCGGCAAAGCGGTAGCACGCCATGGCGAAGGCCAGAGCCGCGAGATCCGACCGCTCCGGGGCGCTGGCGAAGTGATAGGTCCCGGCGGGCAGCGCTCCAGGGAGTCGGCCCGCTGCAAACAGGTCGCGGGTGGGTGATTCCGGTCCTTCTATGCCGAGGAGGACGGCTTCGATCTCGCCGTCCGCGCCGGGCGCAATCGCGATTTTTCCTGCGCTGGCCTTGAAACCCGTTGCTTCCAGGTAGCGGCGTGCGCAGTCGGAAAGCGTGGCTGCGACCTCAGCCCAGTTTCCGGCATGGGCGAAATGGATCGGGCGGCTTGCAGCCGGGCGTCGGGCGATCAGGATCGGTTCGGGCATGACGGGGTCCGTGGTCAGATGAGGCGCCGCATTAACCAACGATTAGCGTTAACGAACTATTGCTGGCGAGGCGAGCCGGAAGGACCGGTCGCAGCGAAGAGGTCTCGCGCCATGCGTGCTGTATCGAATCCGGGTTTCGTCGCTGTGCGGCCGTGGCTGCGTGCCGGAATGCTGGCGCTGGCCTTGGCCGGACTGGCAGGCTGCAAGGGCAAGGGCATCGATTTTTCCGCAAGACTGCCCGAGCCGGCCACGCTCGATCACGGCCAGTTGAAGGCGCAGGCCGATGCGCTCGGCAAGCAGTACGACAAGAAGCCGGGAGAGAAGCAGGTCTCGTTGCGCTATGCGCAGGTTCTGCGCCAGCTCAGTCTGCATGGTCAGGCCGCCGCGGTTCTTGAACGTACCGCGATGACGAATTCGAACGACCCGGAAGTTGCAGGCGCCTATGGAAAGATTCTGGCCGATGTCGGTCGGCTCAAGGAGGCAGCGGAAGTGCTCGCTCGGGCGCATACGCCTGACCGACCGGACTGGAAGGTGCTTTCGGCGCAGGGCGCGGTTGCTGATCAGCTTGGCCACCATGCCCGTGCCCAGGAATTCTACCAGAACGCCCTGCAGGTCTCTCCCGGCGAACCGGCGGTGCTGGCGAACCTGGGCCTTTCCTATGCGCTGACGCGCCGTTTGCCGGAGGCCGAAGACGCGTTGCGCAAGGCCGCTGAGCACCCGCGCGCCGACAAGCGGGTTCGCGCCAACCTGGCGCTCGTCCTGGCGCTGCAGGGCAAATTCAAGGAATCGGAAGACATGGCGCGTCGGGACCTGGCTCCGCGCGAAGCCGAGTCGAATGTTCAGGAGATCCGCAAACTGATCTCCCAGACAAATTCCTGGCAGGAAATTCAGAAGTCGGAACTGGCCAAAGCCCAAAAGCAGGCGGGCCGCTGATCCGGTCGCATGCAATACCGGCTTCGTCCCGGGCGATCCGTCCGGTGTCAGTCGCCGAAGACCACGGCGTGCATCAGCCGGCCCGGCAGAATTGTGAACAGGCCGGCGCCGATCAGGCCGAAGTAGGCTCCGAGCATCCAGCGTTTGTGGTTCGCCAAATCGCCGCGCCGTCGAAACCAGATCCCGAGCGACACAGATACCAGCGTCAGGATCGACAACAGGTGGATGGGTGAGTAGCCGCCCCAGTGCCTGATCCAGAACGAGGAGATGGCGGTCACCAGGAGCGCGGCGGCCGCCAGACCGCCGATCAGGCGATGCAATCGGGTCCCCTTGGTCAGAAACAGCACCGCCGCGCCCGAGAGGAGCGCGGCGGCTGCGGCAACGAAATGAACCTGGATCGCCGGGGTCGCGGCGAGGAGCGGCTGCAGGCTCACGCGGCCGGCTCTGCCTTCGGCTCGCCTTCAGGTCCCGTCCAGCCCTTGCGGGCCTTCATGAAACGCTCGAATTCCTCGCGGTCCTTGACGCGTTTCAGTTCATCGAGGAACACCGAAAACTCGCGTTCGGCCTCGTGCAATTTCTTGCGCTCTTGCTCGATGCGCTCGATCTCGGCCTTCCGCCATTCCTCGAATGCCGAGTTGCCTGTGGTCGGCCGGGACCAGAAGTGCGAGCCCGGCGGCATTGTGAAGGGCAACTCGCCGCCCTTCCGGGCGAACATGTTGTAGAACAGTATTGCCAGTCCGATCGGCCAGAACACGATGAAGCCAAGGATCATGGCGACCAGGCCCATCTTCCCCAGGACCCACCAGCGGCCGGGAAAGGACTCGTGGGCCCGATCACCCGCTCCGCCAGGCCAGAACGGACTGGAGGCGCCGCCGCCGTCCGTCGCGGACCAGGTGCGCGCCTTGCGATTCCAGGAAGAGGCACAGCTCATGGAAAGCTCCCGAGGTGAATGTTACAAACATAAACATAGGAGCGATCAAAACGGATTGCAAGTGGGTTCATGCAATATTCACGTGGTCTGCGGG
>DAOMXN010000108.1:0-8079 GCA_035437025.1 Beijerinckiaceae bacterium
AAGACGCGGCAATCGTTGCGCCGGGCGCGACGCCGAACAGAATCGCCGCGTCCGGATCGTCGGCGACCGCCCGCCAGCGCCGGCCGAACCCGCTCATGCTGAGATAGACGAGCAGGGCAATGGCGGCGACGGCCGCGGTTCCGGCCGTCGCCAGCGCCACGGGCGTCACCGTGACATCGTACGTCGGCGCGCGCGCGACCGTGACGGGCAGGTTCAGCACGGGAGCGAGCCAGCGCGTGCCGGCACCCTGCGCCAGCCGCAGGAACTCCTCGAGTGCGATCATCAGCCCGACGCTTGCGATCAGGATGTGCTGTCCCGGCCGGGCCGCCAGCGGAACGAACAGCAGGCCCGCCGTCACCAGGCCATGCAGCGCCGACAGGGTGACGGCGCAGGCCAGGCCGAACGCAAGCGGCGCCAGAATGCCCGGCGCTCCGGCGATGTCCATCGCCGCCGCGCCGATGGTCATGGCCATGCCGCCCAGCGCCACGAAGCCGCCGAAAGCGAGATTGATCCGTCCGGTCAGCCCGTAGAGCAGGGCATAGGCCGCGCAGAGCAGCACGATGATCCCGGTCTTGGGCAGGGCGGAGAGCGCCTGCTGCAAGGCATAGGCCGTGCCGGCGCCAAGCGTCGCCTCGCCCTCGGGCCGTGCCCGCGGCGGGGCGGCGGTGATCGACTCCTGGGCTTGCAGCCAGCCCTCGCGGAGGAAATGCACGCCGGCCTCGCTCATGGCCTGTCCGTCGACCGAGACCGCGACCAGCTCGCGCTTTCGCGGCGAGAACCCCGAGCCGGCGAAGCGGCAATAGACGACATGCGTGCCCGGGCTGGCCTCGACCGAGAGCCGCACGAAGACGTCCCGGGAACGGCCGGCCGTGCTGGAAAGGACCGTGAGCTTCTTCTCGCCGTCGAACAGGGCAGGGGCGATGCGTCGGCAGAGCCATTCCTGCTCGCCGTCCGGCCCACCCGCGCAGGCCGCCAGCGTCAGCAGCAGAAAAAGGCTAGCGGCGCGCAAGTATCTCCGCCACCTGCGGCGCGAAATAGGTCAGGATGCCATCGGCGCCGGCGCGCTTGAAGGCGACCAGGCTCTCCAGCATCGCCTTTTCGCCGTCGATCCAGCCGTTGGCCGCCGCCGCCTGGATCATCGCATATTCGCCCGAGACCTGATAGGCGAAGGTCGGCAGGCCAAAGCCGGTCTTCAGCCGGTAGAGCACGTCGAGATAGGGCATGCCCGGCTTGACCATGATCATGTCGGCGCCTTCGGCAATGTCGAGTTCGGCCTCGATCAGTGCCTCGGCGCCATTGGCCGGGTCCATCTGGTAGGTCTTCTTGTCGCCGGTCAGCGTCTTGTTGGCGCCCACCGCGTCGCGGAAAGGCCCGTAGAAGGCCGAGGCATACTTGGCCGTGTAGGCCATGATCGAGACCTTCTGAAACCCGGACTGGTCCAGGGCGGCGCGGATCGCGCCGACGCGGCCGTCCATCATGTCGGACGGGGCAATGATATCGGCGCCGGCGGCGGCCTGAGTCAGCGCCTGCCGGCACAACACCTCGACGGTCTCGTCATTCAGGATCTCCCCATCGCGGATCAGGCCGTCGTGGCCGTGCGAGGTGTAGGGATCGAGGGCCACGTCGGTGATGACGCCGATGTTCAGCCGCGCCGCCCGGATCGCCCGGCAGGCGGTGCAGACCAGGTTCTGCGGGTTCAGCGCTTCCGATCCCGTCTCGTCGCGCCTGGCCGGGTCCGTGTAGGGGAACAGCGCGATCGCCGGAATGCCGAGCGCTTCAGCGCGCTCCGCCTCCCGCACGGCAAGATCCACAGTCATCCGCTCGACGCCCGGCATGGAGGCGACCGGAAGCCGCTTTCTTTCGCCGTCGATGATGAAGATCGGCCAGATCAGATCATCGGCCGTCAGCGTGCTCTCGGCGACCAGCCGGCGCGCCCAGTCGGCCTTGCGGTTGCGGCGGGGACGGCGGGCGATGTCGAGCGTCGCCGCCCGGATGCGCTGCAGGGTGTTCATGGCATGTCCAACGCGAACGAATGACCGGCGCATCATAGGCGTCCTTTGCCGGACGCGGAAGGGCGTGTTTGCTCCGATACGCCGCGCCATTTGACGCCCCACGCCTGCACGCGCTACCTGCGGAGAGCGACAGGAGCCGTTCGACGTGAGTGAAGAATCGGAAGTGCTGGTGCGCCGGCAGGGTGCGGCCGGGATCATCGTCCTCAACCGGCCGAAAGCGCTGAACGCGCTGACGCAGACCATGGTTCGGGAGATGGACCGCGCCCTCAAGGCCTGGGAACGCGACCCTGCGGTGACCCGGATCGTGGTCAAGGGCGCGGGCGAGCGCGCCTTCTGCGCCGGGGGCGACATTCGCGCCCTGCACGATCTCGGCAAGGCCGGGCGTCAGGCGGAGGCGCTGGCCTTCTGGCGCGAGGAGTACATCCTCAATCGCTACATCAAGCGCTATCCGAAGCCCTATGTCGCGCTGATCGACGGCATCGTCATGGGCGGGGGCGTCGGGGTTTCGCTGCACGGTTCGCACCGCGTCGCCGGCGACCGGATCGGCTTCGCCATGCCGGAGGTCGGCATCGGCTTCTTCCCCGACGTGGGCGCGACATACGCCCTGCCGCGCCTGCCTTTCCGTGCGGGGAGCTATCTGGCGCTCACCGGCCAGCGTATCGGGCGCGCGGATGCCCTGGCGCTGGGCATCGCGACCCACGGTGTGGCGAGCGTCGATTTCCCTGCCGTGGAGGCTGGGCTGATCGCCGGCGACGACATCGACACGCTGCTCAAGGCGCATGAGTCAGTCATCGAACCCTCGCCGCTGGTCGCGCACAAGGACATCATCGAGCGGGCCTTCGGCGGCAGTTCGGTGCGGGCGATCCTGACTGCTCTCGACGCGGAGGCGCTTGCGTCCGAATTCGCGCGCGCCGCCGCCGCCACGATGCGGACGAAAAGTCCGCTCAGCATGGCCATTGCCCTGGAGCAGATGCGCAGGGGCTCGGCCCTGACCTTCGAGGAGGCGATGACGATGGAAATGCGCATCGTGACGCGCGTGGCCGCCGGCCACGAATTCTACGAAGGCGTGCGTGCGCTGATCATCGACAAGGATCAGAAGCCGGCATGGCGCCCCGCCTCGGTGGATGGCGTCGACCCGGTGGAGGTCGCGACCTATTTCGCGCCGCTTCCCGATGACCTGATCTTCGCATGAGCACCCCCGGCGCATGAGCGACGCACAAACGCCCGAGCGCGCCGACACCGCGCCGCTGCACACCGGCCAGTGGGCGGATGCGCCCATCGGCGCGGCGAAGGAACCGACCGGCGTGCGCTGGCTGACGATCCTGCTCGCCTTCATGCGCATCGCTGCCTGCTTCTGGCTGCTCAAGGGCATCCTGCAATGGGCGGCGATCATCGGCCTGTCGGATATCGATTTTCCCGAACTGCGCCTGAGCCGTCAGGGCATCATCATCGCCTTCGCCGTCATGGACCTGGTCGCGGCGGTCGGTCTCTGGCTCACGAGTTCCTGGGGTGCGGCGGTCTGGCTGGTGCTGCTGTTCGCGCAGGGCGCCGCGCCCTTTCTCATGCCCGACCTTACCCCCTCGGTTGTCGATGCGCTGGTCAGCGCCGGGTTCGGCGGGACCTACCTGCTGCTGGTCTGGAAGGCCTTGCAGGAAGAGCGCGCCCAGTAGCCAGCGCCGGCCCAAGAAAGCCTGCAAGGTACGGGCGGGTGCGCCCGTGCAGAGTCAATTCCGAGTCAATTTGAATAGTAAACAAGTCTTTGTCGTTGAAATTCGGCAATATTAATGCCTCCTTTTCGTAAAACTCGATTCACATTAGCGCGTAAATCGAGCGTTTAGGCTGGAATTTAAACTCGTATTCATTCGGCGCCTGTAAGGTCCTTGCAACTGACCGGGCAATTCCGGCGACACGATCCCAAACGGGACGCCAGTAAACAGGGACGAGAGTCATGAACAACGTAGCAGCCGCTAAGGCTATGCCGGAAGCCGCGCCGCAGTCGAACCCGGTTCGCGGACAGTATCTTGAATCGCTGGCGCTGGTGGAGCGCCTGCATCGCCGCCTCCTCGATGTGATCAAGGATGAACTCGATCGTCGGGGCCGCACGGATGTCAACAGCGTCCAGGCGCTGCTGCTCTACAACATCGGCGGCAACGAGGTGACGGCGGGTGAACTGCGCACCCGCGGCTATTATCTCGGTTCGAACGTCTCCTACAACGTGAAGAAGCTGGTCGAGATGGGCTATCTCAACCATCAGCGTTCGCGCGTTGACCGCCGTTCGGTGCGCATCCGTCTGACGAAGACGGGCGAGGAGGTCCACGGCATGGTGGCCCATCTCTATGAAAAGCACTGCAAGACGGTGGAACAGATCGGCGGCATTTCCGCTGACGACTTCCAGAAGCTCAACAACGCACTGACCCGGCTTGACCGCTTCTGGACCGACCAGATCCGCTATCGGCTCTAAGGCTGCCCGCGAACCTTTCGGTTCACGGGGATCTGGACGGACCAGATCCGCTATCGGCTCTAAGGCTGCCCGCGAACCTTTCGGTTCACGGGGATCTGGACCGACCAGATCCGCTATCGGCTCTGATCGGAAATCCGACGACGAACCTCCAAAGACTTAGAGACCCCGTGCAAGCGGGGTCTTTTTTCTGTCAGGCTCTGCGTCCTCGCTGGCCAGTGACGCAATTGCGCAACGCTGCCCGCTCAAATCCCCGTCATCGTCACAAATTTGCCCGGATATGCCTTGCATACCGGCGGTTAACGATATTTCGACCAGCAGCGGGCATTCTGCCTGTCATGGCGCAGTGGCGATCGGCCGGGGCGCAGACTGGTAAAGCGTACGGAGATTGGCGAGTGACTGGGACTTGGCGACCGTTTGGTGGTGATTTGGGCGTGAATCGCCGTCTTTTTCTGATGGGCGCGGTTTCGGCCGGTGCGGTGTCGACTTCGGCGGCTGTCGCCGCCCCCAACGACGGCGGCATCATCGGAGGCCAGGCTGAATGGCGCCAGCAGTATGATTCCTCACCCCTCCGCCACAGGCCGGTGAAGTCTTCCGCGCCGATTCTCTCGCCGCAGACCATCGCCGCGACCGAACAGGCCGTTGGCCTGTTGCAGCAGGTGGTGCAGCGGGGCGGCTGGCAACCGTTGCCGACCAGCATACGCCTCAAGCTCGGCGTCAAGCATCCGAATGTCGTGGCGCTGCGTGGCCGCCTGATCACCGGCGGCGATCTGGACGGCACCAACGCCAATTCCCAGATTTTCGACTCCTATGTCGAGGCCGGCGTGAAGCGCTTCCAGGAGCGTCACGGACTCGGCGCGACGGGTGTCGTCGGTCCGCAGACCTTCGCGGCCTTCAACGTTCCCTCCGATGTGCGCCTGCGCCAGTTGGAGATCAACCTCGTCCGCCTCAAGACCTTCGGCCAGAACCTCAACGGCCGCTACGTGATGGCCAACATCCCGGCGGCCTATGTGGAGACGGTGGAGAACAACATCGTCGCCACGCGCCACGTCGCCGGCGTCGGCAAGATCGACCGCCAGTCGCCGATCATGTCGGCCAGGGTGCTCGATATCAACTTCAATCCGTTCTGGACCGTGCCGGCATCGATCATCAAGAAGGATCTGATCCCGCGCATGCAGAAGGATCCGAATTACCTGACCGAGCAGAAGATCCGCATCTACAACAAGGCGGGGCAGGAACTGCCGCCGCAGCAGGTGAACTGGAATTCCAACGAAGCGACGAACTACATGTTCCGTCAGGACCCGGGCGGCGAGTTCAATTCGCTCGGCTTCGTGCGCATCAACATCGCGAATCCGCATGGCGTCTACATGCATGACACGCCGGCGAAGGGCATTTTCGGCGATGACTTCCGCTTCGTGTCCTCCGGCTGCATCCGCGTGCAGAATGTGCGCGACTTCGTGGCCTGGATTCTCAAGGATACGCCCGGCTGGGATCGCGACCAGATCGAGGCGGCCATCCGTTCCGGCCAGCGCCAGGATGCCCGCCCGCCGGCTCCCATCCCTGTCTACTGGGTTTATGTCACCGCCTGGGCGACCCCTGAAGGCGCGATGCAGTTCCGTGACGACATCTATGGCCGCGACGGGTTCGGCCCGGGCGCGGTGACGGCCGCCATCCAGGCCGGCGACAGCGAGCCGGAATAGGCCCGCGTTCTCGCGCGGATCATGGCAAGGGGCCTGCGGGCCCCTTTTTCATGGGTGGCCCCGCATTTCCGGACAGGCTTAGCCTTCAAGGGCCTGCGCCCGCGCCAGCCATGAGGCCGCGACGTTCTGTCCGCCTAGGGCGGCATGGAAGCGGCCAAGGGCGCGCATCAGCGTCGCCGTCGGCGATGCGATCGCGCCGGATTCGCCCGCCGCGACGATCTGCTCGACATGCGGGACCAGCGGTTCGAATCGTGACCGCAGGTCCGGGCTGTCGACCGCCCCGGCGAAAGCGAAGTCCATCCAGACCAGCGCGGCCGTGAGGTTTGCCCGGACCTGCTCGGCGCCGATGGTGTGACGGGTCAGTCTCTGGACCAGGCCCTGCACCCGGAAGTCGGCGCCATCCGGCGCGATGCGGACGAACCCGACCGCCGCGAGCGTGTCGAGCCGGGCGCGGTAGGCGGCCGCCAGACTTTCCCCCAGCGCGACGAAGACGGCGCACGGCACCGGCGCGGGAGAAAAAAACGACAGCACGGCCAAGAGGGTGCGCGCCTCGGCATCAAGCGCCTCGTAGGTGACCAGCCAGGTCGGCGTCATCATCCGGGTATGCAGCGACACGCCGGGCTGGAACCGGTCCCGCACCCGCTCCGAGGCTTCCGCCCAGGCCGCCCGATAGGCGCCGAAGCTCATGCCGGCATGGGCGATCAGGCAGGCGGCATGATCCAGCGGCACGATCAGGCGGCCGACGTCCTGCGCCAGCGCCATCGCCTGTTCCGGATCGTCGGGCGACTGGCGCCGGACGCCGTCGGTGCGTTGCAGCAGGAAGCGGCGCGCATCTTCGCGTCCCGCCACCTCCGTTCCGGAGGAATCGAATGGATCGACGAGCCACATGTCCCGCTCTCCTCGCAGGATAGAGACTAGGCTTCGCCGTTCGATCGGGCAATCTGCATTGCCCGTCCCGCCCAACTCCGCTAATCCAGCGTCTTGCTGCATTGCACACATGGACAGGGCTATGGTTGAGGCGCTTCGGATTGGCATCGCGGGCTTGGGTACGGTCGGGATCGGCGCGCTGAAAATCCTGACAACCCGCAAGACCGAGCTGGCGCTGGCCGCCGGCCGGCCGATCGAGGTCGTCGCGGTCTGCGCCCGCGACCGGGGACGCGATCGCGGGGTGGACCTTTCCCATGTCGCCTGGTTCGACGACCCCGTGGCCCTCGCCGCTTCGCCGGCCATCGACGTTTTCGTCGAGCTGATGGGTGGTTCGGGGGATCCCGCCAAGACCGCGGTGAAGACCGCTCTCAAGAGCCGCAAGCCTGTAGTGACCGCCAACAAGGCCCTGCTGGCGAAGGAGGGCGCGCGGCTGGCCCGCCTTGCCGAGAAGAAGGGCGTGGCGTTGGGGTTCGAGCCGGCGGCCGCCGGCGGCATTCCGGTGATCAAGGCGCTGCGCGAGTCGCTGGCCGCCAACCGCGTGCAGCGCGTCTCCGGCATCATGAACGGCACCTGCAACTACATTCTCAGCCGCATGGAAGCCGAGGGGCTGACGTTCGCCGAGTGCCTGAAGGACGCGCAGCGGCTGGGCTATGCCGAGGCCGACCCGACCTTCGACGTCGAGGGTTTCGACACGGCGCACAAGCTGGCGCTGCTCACCTCCCTCGCCTTCGGCACGGAGGTGGATTCGGACTCGATCTATGTCGAGGGCATCTCGAACGTCACCCCGCTCGACCTGCGAATGGCAGACGAACTCGGCTTCCGGATCAAGCTGCTCGGTGTCGCCGAACGCACGGCGCAGGGCGTCGAACAGCGCGTGCACCCGACGATGGTGCCGAAGACCTCGCAACTGGCGCAGGTCATGGGCGTCCTGAACGCGGTGTCCGTGGTCGCCGATCCGGTCGGAGAACTCACGTTCGTTGGC
>DAOMXN010000109.1:0-8056 GCA_035437025.1 Beijerinckiaceae bacterium
TCGATGTCGGCGTTGACGAAATTCACCGTCACCGGCGCCCGCGAGCGCGCGGCCATGATCGACAGGATCAGGCTTGTGGCGAAAAACGCCGCGCCGAGAATGGCAGTGGTGCGCGTCAGCAGGTTCGCCTGCCCGCGACCGGTCAGGAAACCGGAGGGGGTGCCGGAGCCACCGCCCATGCCGAGGCCCCCGCCTTCGGAGCGCTGAAGCAGCACCGTGCCGCAGAGCGCGACGACGATGATCAGGTGAATGACGATCAGAACGGTATCCATCGGAGCTTTCGTGCCGGAGCGTGCGTGAACTGTGGAATTGGGCGCTGACTAGAGCATTTTCAAGCCGTGGGGAAGCCCTCGTTGCGGGGCGGTGCGCACGGACGCCCTCAGGACGGGAACGGCTCGACGCCATGCAGCACGGTATCGAACCGCCCGCCCCGACGACGCAGATACGCGGCGATCTGGTGCATCGTGAAGGACGGATCGACCCTCACGATGGTCTTGAGCGCCGCGAGAAGCGCGCGGGAATGGACATGCTCGCGCAGGCGCCGCCAGTGTTTTTCGTTCGGGAACATCCGGCCACGCGCCTGCAGCAGCGCCCGCAGCGGACCGGTGTCCGGCGAGTCGCCAAGGGTTTCAGCCAGCAGCGCGTTCGAGCGCGCCAGCGTGTCGAGGCTGGAAAGGCCGTAGGCCGTGCGCGATCCGGAGGCGCGCGACCCGGTCAGGACGTTGAACGGCAGGGTGTAGCGGTAGCCTGCGTGATGCAGCAGCGCCGCGCGCTGCGATAATCCGAGCAGGCAGAACAGAAAATGGAAATCCTCCCCGACCGCGATGTCCGTGGGGTAGCGCAGCCCGGTACGCTCGATCAGGTCGCGACGGAACATCGGCTTGAGATGGCCAAGGCAGACGATCAGCGGCGGCGAATCATTGCGCACCAGCAGGTCCCGCGTCAGCCGGCAGATCGGGCCATCGAAGGCAAAGGACGGTCCGATGTCGCCGGCGCTGCCGTCGTCATGCATCAGCAGGTTGTCGGCGACGATGGCAAGGTCATGACGCTCGGCCGCGGCCAAGAGCACTTCAAGCCGCTCCGGCCGGTAGGTGTCGTCGCTGTCGAGCACGGTGATCCAGACGCCGCGCGCCCGGTCCAGCGCGGCGTTTCGCGCCGCCGACACACCGCCATTGCGTTCCTGCCGGACCAGGACAACGCGGGGATCGCGCCGCGCATGGTTCTGCACGACCGCGACCGTGGCGTCACGCGACCCGTCGTCCACGACGATCACCTCGAAGTCCGGCATCGATTGCGCCAGCACCGAGTCCAGCGCGGCACCGATGCAGTCGGCGGCATTGTAGGCCGGAACAACAATGGTGACGCGCGGCGCTGCGGACATTCCAAACCTGTCGAACGTGCCGGGGATTTGGCCATGCCGGCCTAAAGGATTGCTGAAAGTCGCCGGAAACCGGTTCGGGCGAGCCCAAGCCCGGCGCCCTGCGACGGGGCCATGCCTGACGAAGGAACCGGAGCGGCGCCCCCGCGCCGCGCCGCCCGCGATCTCAGACGCAGACCGTGGTGGGACTGCCGGGGGTGATCGTGTCCAGCTCCTTCATCAGCCTCTGCTCTCGGGTGTTGCGGGTGGGCTGGACGTGACTGCGCACGTAGTCGCCATGGCCAAGGCGCATCAGGGCGCGGTAGGATGCGAAGTAGAAGTGCCCGTTGTGCTGCGGCGTGAACTGGCCGAAGACCGTCTTGACATAGGGCACCATTCGCTCGGCTGCAGGCCCGATGCGGCAGATGGATTGGACCAGGAAGAGCATGCAATCGCGCCCGGGGTTCTGCGTCGCCACGATTTCGATCGCTGGTAATGCCGATGCGCCGGCCTCGCCGATGCGCGCCAGAACCGCTCTGCCCTGATCGCAGGCGCCTGCAGGACGCTGGCGCACGACCTCGGCCAGTCGTGTGGCATAGCGCCTGAAATCCTCAGGGGGCATGACTTCGAACAGGGTGTTGATGACCTCAGGGATGCCCCTGCCGTCCGCGCGTCGGTTGAAGTTCTCGACAAAGAAATCCGCCATGCGATCCATGCGCGAGCGCCAGAGCGCCGGCTTGTCACGGATCGGCGTCATGTCGTGCATGGTGTAGTTGAGCGCGGCACGATCGCGTGCGAGCACCTGGTCCAGCTTTTTCAGCGCTGCGGCCTCGACATCCTCGAACGTCTTCGCCACCTGCGCCGGCAGGACGGGAGCCGCTGTGGCGACCCGGGTTGCCGCCCGCGACGGCTGAAGGCCCAGCGCGCTGGCAACTACCCTGGCGGCGAGGATGGGCTCGTATTCGTTTGCTGGGAGCCTGATCGTCGAGCGCCAGAATTCGGCCGTGCATGACCAGCTGGGTCCGGCGGAGATGAGCGCACAGCCGATCACCGGCATCGGCAGCCAGCCGAGCACTGCCGCCTGGCCAAAGGACCGCGTCACCCCTTCTCCCGTCGGCGCTGTGATGGTGAGAGTCGTGACGGTGAAGCGAGCCAGCATGCGAGACCAAGCCGTTTTCGCCGATGTCATCTGGAAAGCGCGTGGTCCCGGATCGCCCGGGTGATAGTGGATGCAGGCGCCCGCGACAGGCGCGTTGTTCTCACGGAAAGGCCAAACGGCGAAATTGGTGTCAAGGCCGCCCTTGAGCCGTTCGGTCAGCTGGTCGCACACCGCGCCGGTAGCGAACCTGCGGACACGGTGGCCGAAGCCGCTGGTGCTGCCGAACTTCTCGAAGACCGTCGGAATGTCGTAGTTCGCAATCAGCGTGTCCGCGACGGAGGGCAGATCCGCCCGGCCTTCGCCCGCGACGAAGTCGTCCGTCTTCGGATTGAACGCCAGTGTGCCCTTGGCATTGCCGGCCAGCATGTCCTGACGGACTCGCTCCGCTTCCTGACGGGATTGCGCCGCGAAATAGGAATAGCCGGCGAACCAGGCCAGCGGCAGCAGCAGCCAGGCCCGGTTGACCTTGCCGAGCGCCGCCTCGACGCCGACGCCGACGAACCCGGCATTGACCAGCGCGATCGACCAGAACGGCGCCGCCAGCATCATGAGGAAGACGCCGGTGAACGGGATCAGCTGGAAAACGAAGAGGATCGCCGTGGCGGCGAAGAACATCAGGGAAACAGGCATGCGCACTCCGGCAGAGTGCCCGCACTCTCGCGCGCCATCCTTGGCGCATCCTTAAGCCGGCCCCATGACCCGCCGCGATTTCCGAACCTACGGTTACCGGATGGCTGTCAGCCGAGCCAGCTCGCGATGCCTGCGGCCTGCATGCCGACCTTCTGGGCCGCAAGGGCGCGCTTGAACGCCTCGCGCGCGCTGAGCCGCTCGAAATAGCCGCGCACCACCGGGTTGAGGTCGCCGGCAAGGCCGATCAGTTCGGCCAGCATCACCGCATACCCCACCGAAATGTCGGCCGCGGTGAACCGCCCACCGACCAGATAGGTCCGGTCCGCCAGGGCCTGCTCCAGCATCAAGGTCCGCTTCGTGAACCAGATGCGGTAATCCTCAGCCGCCTGCGGCAGGCGCCTGTCCTTCGGCTCAAGCCGCGAATAGCGCAGCACCAGCGTCTGCGGAAAGGTCAGCGTCGCCTCGCCGTAATGCAGCCAGTTGAGCCAGGCGCCGTAGTCCGCGTCGTCCGGCGCGACCGCGAGCGCGCCGTTGCCATAGCGGACGGCCAGATACTCGCAGATCGCCGCCGATTCCGTCATCCGCGTCGCACCGTCGATCAGCAACGGCACGGTTCCGAGCGGGTTCGTCTCCAGATACTCGCGCTTGAGGTAGCGCGGCGGAAACGGCAACATCTTCAGGTCGTAAGGCAGGCCGAGCTCTTCCAGCGCCCACAGCGCCCGGAACGAACGGGCGGACTCGCAGTGATACAGCGTGATCATGTCCGCCCCCTCTCCCGCTCCGGGCCACGACTTATGCCAAGGGTCATGACAATGGACCCTTGGTTCCTTTCCTGAATTTTCCTTGCGCATTGTAAAACAAGGAAAATTCAAGAGCGGTCATCGGTCATCCCTGATGACCGATGGTATTACCGGTAGGCGGCGGCGATCGCCAGGAAGTCGGCCGCCTTGAGGCTCGCGCCGCCGACAAGCGCGCCGTCGACGTTGTCGACCGAGAGCAGCGCCTTGGCGTTGTCCGGCTTCACCGAGCCGCCATAGAGGATGCGCACGCCCGCGGCCTCGCCCTTCATGAGGGACTTCAGCGTCCGGCGAATGTCGGCATGGACTTCCGCGACGTCCGCGACCGTGGGCGTCAGCCCGGTGCCGATGGCCCAGACCGGCTCGTAGGCGATCACGGTGTTGGCTGCGCTCGCGCCATCCGGCAGCGAGTTCCTGACCTGCCGGCGCACCACCGCGAGGGTCTTGCCGGAGACGCGTTCGTCCTTGGTCTCGCCGACGCAGACGATGGCCGTGAGGCCCGCCCGCAGCGCCGCCTCGGCCTTGGCCTTGACGGCGGCATTGCTCTCGCCGTGATCGGCGCGACGCTCGGAATGGCCGACGATGCAGAAGGTCGCGCCGGAATCCGCCAGCATCTCAGCGGAAATGTCGCCGGTATGCGCGCCCGAGGCCTTGGCGTGGCAATCCTGCCCGCCGATGGCGATGCGTGTGCCGATGGCGGCGGCCGCCGCCACGTACACCAGATGGGCCGGCGGGCAGATCAGCAGGTCGCATTTCGCCCGCAGCGCGGCGTCATGACCCTGCCCCATTTCGCCAAGTTCCTTGAGCGCGGCGCGCAGGCCGTTCATCTTCCAGTTGCCGGCGACGAGCGGTTTGGGGCGGTTGGACATGGGATCTCCGGACGGGTCGGTTGGCCTGGACCCGCGCCATACAGCCGACGCGCGCCGCCTGCAATCGTCCGGTTGCGAAGCGGTAACTGCATCTTTATGGTGCGCGCTCTTTTCAAGAGGCCCGATTTCGGGCATCGCACCGGCACGCTTCGACAGACAGCCAGGACAGTACACCGCCCATGCTCGACGGAATTCGCAAGGCCGCACAGAACTGGCTCGGCCGCATCGTGCTCATCTTCATCATGAGCATCCTGATCCTGTCCTTCGCGATCTGGGGCATCGGCGACATGCTGCGCGTCAGCGGCGTGAACACCGTGGCCAATGTCGGCGGCGTGGAGATCAACGTCGAGCAGGTGCGCCGCGCCTGGATGAATTCGCTGGAAGACCTGTCGAACCGCGCACGCCGCCGCATCACGTCGGATGAGGCCAAGCAGCTGGGCCTCGATCGGCAGGTGATCTCGCGCATGGTCAGCGAGGCGTTGCTGGACCAGCGTGCCAGGAAGCTCGGGCTCAACGTGTCCGAGGCCAACGTCATCGCCTCGATCACCTCGGACCGCACCTTCCAGGGGCCGGACGGGAAGTTCGACAGGTTGCGCTTCTACGACGTGTTGCAGCGCAACGGCTACAGCGAGGCCGCCTTCGCCGCCGAACAGAAGAAATCGATCCTGCGCCGGCAGATCGCGGTTGGCGTCGCCGGCGAGGTGGAGCCGCCGCGTGCGCTGCTCGACGCCGCCTACCGCTATGCGACCGAAGAGCGCACGGTGGACTATTTCCTGCTGACCCCGTCCATGGCGGGCGAGGTCGCGGCGCCCGAGGATGCCGTGCTCAAGGAGTTTTACGAGAACCGCAAGTTCGAGTTCCGCGCGCCGGAATACCGCAAGGTCAACCTTGTCACCGCCCTGCCGTCCGAGCTCGGCGTCGAGATCACCGTCACCGACGACGACCTGAAGGCGGTCTATGACCGGGGGCTTGCCGCCGGCCGCTTCGGCACGCTGGCCAGGCGCCAGGTGCAGCAGATCCTGATCCCGACCGAAATGGAGGCTGCGGCCGCCGCGCTCCGGGCCCAGACCGCCGGCGGCTTCGACGCCGTCCTCGCCGAGCGCAAGATCAAGCCGGAGGACGCCGATCTCGGCTTCAAGACCCGCGCGCAATTCGCCGATCCCGCCATCGCCGCCGCCGTCTTCGCGCTCAAGGAGGGTGAGGTCAGCATCCCGGTCAGGACGAACTTCGGCTTCGCGCTGCTGCGTCTGGTGAAGATCGATCCCGGCACCGAGCAGCCCTTCGAGGCAGTGAAGGCCAGCCTCGCGGATGAAGCCCGTCTCGACAAGCTGCGTCGCGATTCCCGCATCCAGTCGCGGCTCGATGACATCCAGAAGAAGATCGAGGACGCGCGCACTAACGGCAAGTCCCTCGCCGAGGCTGCGCCGCTCGCCGGTCTCTCGGTCAAGGCCATCGACGCGCTTGACGCCAAGGGCCTCGACAAGGCCGGCGTGAAGGTCGACCTGCCGGGCGCCGACGAGACGCAGCGGGCCATCTTCCAGTCCGACATCGGCCTCGACAATGAGGCGTTGCGCCTGCGCGAGGGGGGACTGGTCTGGTTCGAGATCGCCGGCGTCGAGTCCGCCCGCGACCGGCCGTTCGACGAAGTGAAGGCCGAGGTCCTGCTGCGCTGGAAGACGGAGGAGGCCGCAAAGCGCCTCAGGGAAAAGGCGGAAGCCCTGGTCAAGCGTCTCGACGCGGGCGAGGACTTCGGCATCGTCGCCTCGGACACGAGTGTCGAGAGCATCGAGACCAAGATCACCCGCTCCGCCTCCGGCTCGCTCGGCGCGGCCGGTTCGGCACAGGCCTTTGCCGTGCCGGTCGGACGGTCGGTTTCCGCCGCCACGCCCGAAGGCGGCCGTCTGGTGATCCGGGTGAAGGACGCCTCGGCCAAGGCCTTCGAGCCCGACAGCCCGGTGGGCCAGAACCTGCGCCGTCAGCTCTCCGAGCAGCTTGGCGAGGATATCGTCACGCAGTACATCCAGAAGCTTCAGGTCGAGATCGGCGCAACGATCAACCAGCGCGCCCTGCAGTCGGCCATCGGCGGCGGCACCACGAACAACTAGGGGAAGTCTGTTCGCGGGCTGTCCGGCGATTGGTGCACTCCAGCGCTGCACGCCTGTGCGATGCCGGCTGTTTCTGCGCTGAAGGGGCAAGTAGGCCCTTAGCAAGCCCCTGGCTCTCGGGTGCCGCGCGGCCGTCAGAAGCGCGCTGCTTGTGGCAGCCCGGGCCCGCAAGTCCTGATAAGCCCGGGTTTGAAAACCCGTGTCAGACGCGCGCCGGCCTGTGCGAAGCCTTGCCGGGCCAGCGCCTGGGGCCGCGCCGCGCTCACCCCGGAGTGTCGAGCTCGCGCCCGGACTTGTGCTTCTTCTCCGCCCACAGCACCGCGAAGATCGCCAGCTCGTAGAGCAGCATCGCGGGGATCGCCAGCGCAAGCTGGCTGATCACATCGGGCGGCGTCAGGATCGCAGCGATGACGAAGACGATGACGATGGCGTAGCGCCGCTTTTCCCGCAGGAACTGCGCGTCGATGAGGCCCACCCGCCCGAGCAACGTCAGGATCACCGGCAGCTGGAAGGTGATGCCGAAGGCGAAGATCAGCGTCATGATCAGCGACAGGTAATCGTCCACCTTTGGCAGCAGCGAAATCTTCGCATCGCCCGCATCGAGTTGCTGCATCGCCAGCGAGAAGCGCATCAGCAGCGGCATGGCCATGACCATGACCACAATGGCGCCGAGCACGAACAGCACCGGCGTGGCGATCAGGAACGGGCGGAAGGCGTCGCGCTCGTCCTTGTAAAGCCCCGGCGCGACGAACTTGTAGATCTGCGTCGCGATCACCGGAAAGGCCAGGAAGGCGCCGCCGAACAGCGCCAGCTTGAGCTGGACGAAGAAGTACTCCAGCGGATGCGTGTAGATCAGCGGGGCGTTCTCCGGCCCGCCGGCGGCCCAGATGTAGGGCCACACCAGAATGCGGTAGATGTACTTCGCCACGGCGAAGCAGAAGATGGTCATGACCAGGAAGGCGAGCGCCGCCTTGATCAGCCGCGAGCGCAGCTCGACCAGATGTTCCATCAACGGCGCCTTGGAAGCGTCGATGTCCTCCTGGCCGGCGCGCGGGTTGTCGACTTCGGTGCTCATGCGGCGGTGCTGTTCGTCGTGCTCGTGGCGGGCGTCGCGGTCGCGATCTGGTCCGTCGGCGGTT
>DAOMXN010000110.1:0-8017 GCA_035437025.1 Beijerinckiaceae bacterium
GCTTGCGGGCGCCGGCTGGCCCGGCTTGCGGTTGGTGGTGGTCATGGAGAAGTCATGCCCCGAGTTTGGCCGCGAGATCAACCAGATCACGCGCCGCGATGTCCACCAATGCGCCTGGCCCCGTCTCGCCGCGCCCCGGACCATGCTCGTCAGGCCGTGCGACATGGGCCGTCCTGAGGCCGGCGGCAGCGGCGGCGGCGAGGTCGTCGGTATGGGCCGCGACCATCATGCAGCGCTCCGGCGGCAGATCCAGCGCTGCGCAGCCGGCGCGATAGACCTCAAGCTTGGGCTTGTAGTCGCGGGCGAGTTCCGAGCCCAGGATCGCATCCCAGGCAAAGCCGTTGTGCCGCGCCATGTCGACCATCAGCGAAATATTGCCGTTGGACATCGGCGCTATCAGGAATTTCGTCCGAAGTCGCTCCAGACCGGTCCGCGCATCGGGCCATCCGTCGAGGCGGTGCCAGAGCCGGTTCAGCGCCGCCCGCTTGTCCTCCGGCAGGTCGTCAAGGCCAAAGCGCGGCAGGATGCGTTCGAGATTCTCGCGGTGCAGGATATCGAGCTTCACATAGCCGCGCCCGCCGGAACGGATACGCTCCATCGCCGGCTGGTATTCGGCCCGCCAGGCATCGGCGAAAGCGGCGCTGTCGAAGGTTCGCCCGGCAACGGCCGGTGCTTCCCGCGCGATGGTGCCGCGCCAGTCCACGACCGTGCCGAAAATGTCGAAGAACAGGGCAGCAGGAGGGGTCATCGGTCGTCGGCCGTCATTGCGAGGAGCGTCTGCGACGAAAACAATCCGGACACACCGAGCCAAAAGTCCGGATGGCTTCGTCGGCCACCGGCCTCCGCGCAATGACAGGAGGAGGCCGGGCCCAGGGTTTTACGTCATCACCACGTTCACCGAGCTTTCCTTCAGCTCGACGCCGAAGCAGCGCTGGTAGAACTCGGCGACGATGGAACGCTCCAGCTCGTCGCACTTGTTGAGGAAGGTCAGGCGGAAGGCGAAGGCCACATCCTTGAAGATGTCGGCGTTCTCCGCCCAGGTGATCACCGTGCGCGGCGACATGACCGTGGACAACTCGCCGTTGATGAAGGCGTTGCGGGTCAGGTCCGCCACGCGCACCATCTTGTTGACGATGTCCTTGCCTTCCTTGTTCTGGTAGTGTTTGGCCTTGGCCAGGACGATGCCAACCTCGTTGTCATGCGGCAGGTAGTTCAGGGTCGTCACGATGTTCCAGCGGTCCATCTGCGCCTGATTGATCTGCTGCGTGCCGTGGTAGAGGCCCGAGGTGTCGCCGAGGCCGACCGTGTTGGCGGTCGCGAACAGTCGGAACGCGGCATGAGGGCGGATCACCCGGCTCTGGTCGAGCAGGGTCAGGCGGCCGGAGGATTCCAGCACGCGCTGGATCACGAACATCACGTCCGGGCGACCGGCGTCGTATTCGTCGAACACGAGCGCCACGTTGTGCTGGTAGGCCCAGGGCAGGATGCCGTCGCGGAACTCCGTGACCTGCTTGCCGTCCTTCAGCACGATCGCGTCCTTGCCG
The DNA here is from genome assembly GCA_035437025.1 of Beijerinckiaceae bacterium. Taxonomy (GTDB): domain Bacteria; phylum Pseudomonadota; class Alphaproteobacteria; order Rhizobiales; family Beijerinckiaceae; genus JAIUNP01. The sequence goes on from DAOMXN010000110.1 coordinate 1,545, forward strand.
ACGAGATCGATACGCGAGACGTGGCTGTCGAGGTTGACGCGCACGCAGGGCCACCTGAGCCGCGCTGCCACCTGCTCGATATGGGTCGACTTGCCGGTGCCGTGGTAGCCCGTGACGATCACGCGCCGGTTGTGCGCGAAGCCCGCCAGGATCGCCATCGTAGTGTCGCGGTCGAACAGATAGTCCGGATCGAGATCGGGGACATGCTCGCTGCCGGCGGAAAAGCCGGGCACCTGCATGTCGCTGTCGATGCCGAAGGCCGTCCGGACCGAAATCTTGATATCGGGCAATCCGTCGCCCGCAGTCGTCGTCGAAGACATGTCACACCTATCCACCGCCCCGTTCCGGATTCCGGACGGGAAGGCGCGTAGCAAAGATCATTGGGGCGCGGAAGGAAGTCTGGCGACCTAGGCGAGCCCAGCCGATTTGAGATAGTTATAGGCATCGATGATCGAGCGCAATTTTTCTTCGCGCGACCGGTCGCCACCGTTGAGATCGGGGTGGAAGCGCTTGGCCAGCAGCTTGAACTGCGCGCGCACCTGCTCCTTCGTGGCGGTCTCGTCGAGACCGAGCTTGTCCAGCGCCTTGGCAGCGCCTGCGCTGACCCGACGCTTCGGCTCGGCGGGACGCGCCTGCGGCCGGAAATTGCCGAACATCTCGAAGGGATCGCCGAGCGAATCGACGGTCGGGCCGCCGCTGCGTTCGGCGGCCTTGGTGCCCATGGTCCAAGTCGGCCGGTGCCCGGTCACCGCTTCCTTCTGGTAGGCGCGCACGGCTTCGTCCGGCATATCCTTGAAGTAATTGTACGTCTGGTTGTAGGCGCGCACGTGATCCAGGCAGAAGTGGAAATAGCGCCCCTCGCGATTGCGACCCTGCGGCGCCCGATAGGCGCCGGGCCGCGTGCAGCCCGCATGATCGCAGCCGCGCTCCGCCGGCTCTTCCGCAGGCTGGCAGATGCGAATGCGATCAAACAGGGGCGAATTGAAATCCATCGTCTGAGAATAGGCATCGCGCCGGTTGCCGGCAAGCGCCGGGCATGGGAAAGAGGCGACAAGGAGCTATGCCTGATGACGATGAAGGAACGCATAATCCGCAACCTGACGGTGGGACTCTCGCCCGCCGAACTCGAAGTCGTTGACGACAGCCACAAGCACCACGGCCATTCAGGCTGGCGCGAGGGCGGCGAGACGCATTTTCGCGTCCGCATCGTCTCCTCGCGCTTCACCGGTCTTGGCCGCGTGCAGCGCCATCGGCTGGTCAACGAGTTGCTGGCGGCGGAGTTGAAGGAGCGTGTCCACGCGCTCGCCCTTGAGACCAAGGCCCCCGGGGAGTAATCTCCGCCGAGAATGTTGGCGCCGTCGCATTGCCGGATGAGCCCCTCCTATGCGATAAGGCGACGCGGCCATTGCATGCCGCGCAACTTCACTAAGTTTGATGCTGGGCCTCGAAGTCCTTTTTCTCCTCGCCTTGACCGTTCTCAACGGGTTCTTCGCAATGTCGGAGATGGCGATCGTATCATCCCGGCGGGCGCGGCTGGAAGCGATGGCGGAAGCCGGAGATGCGGGGGCGCGCAAGGCGGCTGAACTCGCCGAGGAACCGTCCAGCTTCCTGTCATCCGTGCAGATCGGCCTGACACTCATCGGCATCGGCACCGGCGCGTTCGGCACGGCCACCCTGGCCGAGAAGCTGGCGCTGCCGATCAGCTCGATCGCCTGGCTGGCGCCTCACAAGGAGGCCGTGGCCATCGGCCTTGTCGTGGTGGTGACGACCGTCCTGACGCTGGTCTTCGGCGAACTGGTGCCCAAGCGCATCGCCCTGGCCTATCCCGAGCCCATCGCGGCGCGCGTCGCCCGTCCGCTGAGCGCGATCGCGCTGGCCGCGCGCCCGATCGTCGCGTTTCTTGGCGCCGCCACCACCGGAACGCTCCGGCTGCTGCGAATCAAGACGGTGCGCGACCAGAGCGTCACGGAGGAAGAAGTCGAGACCATGCTCCAGGAGGGCACGGAATCCGGCGTGATCGACCCGGCGGAGCGGGAAATGGTGAAGGAGGTCATCGGCCTGGCCGAGCGGCCGGTCCTTGCCATCATGACGCGCCGCACCGAGGTCTACTGGGTTGACGTCGCGGATGATCCGAAGGTGCTGCGCGCCGAGCTGCGGCAGTGCCCCTATTCGCGCGTCGTTGTCGCCAAGGGCGGATCGATCGACGAGCCGCTGGGCTACGTGCACAAGAAGGATCTGCTCGACCTGCTCCTGGAAGGCAAGCCGCTTGACGTCGAGAAGAACGTGCGCCAGCCGATCTTCGTGCCCGAGGCCGCCTCGGTCCTCGACGTGCTCGAACTGTTCCGCTCCAAGCGGAACCACTTCGCCTTCGTCATCGACGAGTTCGGATCGTTCGAGGGCGTGGTGAGCCTGACCGACGTTCTGGAAGCCATCACTGGCGACATTCCCGAGGAACACGAGGAAACCCGCCAGTCCATCATCGCCCGGCCGGACGGCACCTACCTCGTCGACGGACGCGCCGAAATCCGCGAACTCGAAGAGACGCTCGGCGTGCCCATCGCCGAGGATGCGCGGTTCCACACCGTCGCCGGCCTGGCGCTCGAAGTGTTCGGGCGAATCCCGGTCGAGGGCGAGACGGTCCGTCTCGATGAGTGGCAGATCGAGATCATCGACATGGATGGCCGGCGGATCGACAAGCTGCTGTTCACGCGCAACGCCTGACGTGGGGACCGGCAAGGACGGTTCAGCGCTTCTCCGGTCCCGCCGGCGAGCGCACATAGAATACCAGCGCGGTCAGCAGCATGGCGGCAAACGACACATGCAGCATCGAGAAGGCCGCTGTCGGTGAAATGCCGTCCGCCAGCGCGCCGCGCATGAAATAGCCGGACCCGGAAAGCACCAGCCCGGCGCCGCCGATCGACAGGAAATTGGCGAAGGTCACGCCGCGTCCGAGCAGATGCTCAGGGAAAAACAGCCGGGCATGCGACAGGATCACGCCGTAGCACATGCCGAATAGGCCGGCGAGGACCTGCAGGGCGACGGCCCCCGGCGCGCCAAGGCCCGGAATCAGCCCCAGACCGAGGAAGGCGGCGGCCGTGCCGAGGTTGCCGACAATGGCGACCCGCTTCGAACTGCCGAACCACGGCACCATCCAGCCCGCGACAAACGCGCCGATCGCCATGCCGAGCGCCATCAGGAAGGCCGCGTTGCCGCGCGCCAGCGCCTCCAGACCGTGCACGTCCTGCAGGTATGGGCCCAGCCACAGCCCGCGCTCGGCCGCGACCACGCCGTAGCTGGCAAAATTCAATAGGAAGATCGGCCAAAGCGGGCGGTACGAGACGATTTCCCACAGTTCCGTGAGAGCATTGCCGGAGCGTCCCGGCGCCTCCAGTCTCGGCGGATCGCGCACGAAGAACGCCACCATCGCGGCACTGAGCAAGGTAAGCGCCGCAATGGCCAGAAGGCTTGCGCGCCAGCCGAAGGCTTCGACCGCCTGCGACAGGGGGCGCCCGCCAAGCAGGTTGCCGAGGTTGCCGATGCCCACCATGATCGAGGTGTAGATCGGGAATTTCTCCGGACCGGAATTGCGGCCGAAGTAGTAGAGCGACCCCATGAGGATTGGCGCGCAGCCCAGCCCGATCAGTCCCATGCCGGCGAGCGCCACCGGAAAACTCCTGGCGGAGGCGAACAGCACCGCGCCCGCGACCGCGGCAAGCATCATGGCCGAGATCGTCCGCCGCGGCCCGTGCCGGTCCAGCAGATAGCCCACCGGGAACTGCGCCAGCGAGAACACAACGAACCAGATCGCCGACAGGTTGCCGAGTTCGGCCGGCCCCACGCCGAGATCCCGCGTCAGATCGGCGGTCACCACGGCGAGGAAGGACCGGTAGAACTGGCTGAAAATGTAGGCGAACAGGAAGACAGGCAGGATGATCATGGGTGTGACCCGGCCGCAAGATCGCCCGGATGCCTCACCTCAGGCGCTCGAGCACGCTGACGTAGTTCGCCACCGCCGCGCCGCCCATGTTGAACACGCCGCCGATCGTCGCGTTCTTCACCTGCATGTCGCCGGCTTCGCCCATCAGCTGCATTGCAGTCATGGCGTGCATGGAGACGCCGGTTGCGCCGATGGGATGGCCCTTGGACTTCAACCCGCCCGATGCGTTGACCGGCAGCTTGCCATCCTTGTGCGTCCAGCCTTCCTTGATGGCGCGCGCGCCCTCGCCCGGCCGGGTCAGGCCCATGGCCTCGTACTCGATCAGCTCGGCGATGGTGAAGCAATCATGCGTCTCGACCAGCGACAGATCGTCCAGGGTCAGTCGCGCTGTATCGAGCGCGCGTTTCCAGGCGACGGAACAGCCCTCGAACTGCAGGATGTCGCGCTTCGACATCGGCAGGAAATCCTGCGCATGCGCGACCGAGCGGAAGGCGATGGCGCGCTTCATGCCCAGCGCCGTCTCGACATCCGCCAGCACCACGGCGGCGGCGCCGTCGGACACCAGCGAGCAGTCCGTGCGCTTGAGCGGCCCGGCGACGAAGGGATTCTTGTCGCTTTCGGTGCGGCAGAATTCGAAGCCGAAATCCTTCCGCATCTGCGCGTAGGGATTGGCGACGCCGTTCTTGTGGTTCTTGGCGGCGATCAGCGCCAGCGCATCGGAATTGTCGCCATACTTCTGGAAATAGGACTGCGCGATCTTGCCGAACACGCCGGCAAAGCCGCCGGGCGTGTCGCCATCTTCCGGCAGATACGAGGCCTTCAGCAGCGTCTTGCCGATTTCCGGTCCCGGCGTCCGGGTCATCTGCTCGACACCGACCACCAGAACGACGCGGGAGGCGCGCGCCGCGATCGCCTTGATGCCCTGATGGATCGCGGCGGTACCGGTGGCGCAGGCGTTCTCGACGCGCGTCGCCGGCTTGAAGCGCAGGGCCGGATCGGCCTGAAGCACCAGCGGGGCGGTGAAATCCTGCGCGCTGAAGCCGCCGTTGAAATGGCCCAGCACGATCTCATCGACATCCGCCGGTCCGATCCCGGCATGAGCCAGCGCATCGGTCGCGGCCCGGACGATCAGACTCTCGACAGTCTCGGCGTCCATCTTTCCAAATGGGGTATGGGCCCAGCCGACAATGCAGGCGGTCATCTCGATCTCCAGTCGAAGCGGTTTTGATCTGGCGCCATGATTTGGCCCTGTTCGCCAGAGTATGGGTTTGCCGCGATGGTTGCCAGCACTTTGTCGCCGGTCCGGCATCGCCCCGCCAACAGGAACTTTTCCCTGTCGATCTTTTCAACGGGCCGCAACGCAGGTAGTCAGAGCGTCTGCGCTGAAATTGCCCGTCGACGCGCCTTAACGGGATGAACTTGCATGACCGGTGCCCGCTTTCTCGGTGGCCTTATCGCCCTTGGTCTTACGCTGGGCGTCCCGGCGGCGCACGCCGCCCCCTCCTCGCCGGAACTGGTGATTGATGTCGCGACCGGCCAGGTGCTTCTGGCCGACGAGGCGACGCGGCCCTGGTTCCCCGCCTCGACCACCAAGATGATGACGGCCTATGTCGTACTGCGCGCCGTCAAGGCCGGCGAACTGAAGCTGGAAACGCCGCTCATCGCCTCAGCCAAGGCGGCCGCGCAGCCGCCCAGCAAGATCGGCATCCGCCCCGGGCAGGAAATCACCGTCGACAACGCGCTGAAAATCCTGATGGTCAAGTCCGCCAACGATCTGGCGCAGGTTATCGCGGAAGGCGTCGGCGGGTCGCAGGAAGCCTTCGCCCAGCGGATGAACGCCGAAGCGGCGCGCCTTGGCATGCGCGACAGCCACTTCGTCAATCCCCACGGCCTGTTTCACGCCGCCCAGGTCTCCTCCGCCCGTGACCTGGCGATCCTCGGTCGCGCCATGCTCGTGGAATTCCCGGAATACCGGGACTACTGGGGCATCGGCGCGGTCCAGCTCGGCCAGCGCGTGATGAAGAACACCAACGGCCTGATCGGGCGCTATCCCGGCGCCGAGGGCATGAAGACCGGCTTCATCTGCCCCTCGGGCTTCAACGTCGTGGCGACCGCCAGCCGCGGCGGACGCACCCTGCTCGCCGTCATTCTCGGGGCCGGGTCCGGCGCGGAACGCTCGATCCGCACGGCGCAGATTCTCGACAGGGGCTTCGCCAGCTCGGCCTGGGCGCCGAGCCTCGGCTCCGTGACCACGCTGCCGCCCTCGGGCCACGCCTCCGCGCCCAACATGCGCCAGGACATCTGCGGGCGCGGGCGTCAGGTCGCGTTCGAGGAGGAGGACACCGGCAAGGCCATCTCGCTGCCGATCACGGCTACCGGAGACAATGCCTCGGTCTATGCCATCATGACGCCTTCGCCGATGCCAGGCGCCTCCAGCAGCGTCGGCGGCAAGAATGCCAGCGGGCGCGCCGTACTTGGCCCCCGCGCGGAATTGCCGCCAATTCTTGTCCACCTCGGGCGCGGTCCGGGCAACACC
>DAOMXN010000111.1:0-7984 GCA_035437025.1 Beijerinckiaceae bacterium
GTTTGCTTCTTGCCGACCTGGAACTGCGCGACCTGGTCGGGGCAGAAGCGGCCGACGTCGTTCGGGCACGCCGAGACCGCTGCGGCGAGTTCGCCCGCGTCCGGGCGGTGCCGGCGTGGCTGCCAGACGGTCTCGGCGAAGAAGCTTTCGGGAAAGTCGAAGGCCTCGGCCTGCGTGTCCTGGCAGAGCGACAATGTCACCGGTCCGCATTCGGCCGGATCGGTCAGCACCTGCATGGCCCGGGCGAAGGCCGGGATGATCTGCTCCGGGCGCGTGATGCGGTCGAAGTAGCGCGAGACCGGCCGGAAGCAGTCGTTGGCCGAGACCGTGCCGTCGCCGAAATCCTCGACCTGCTGCAGCACCGGATCCGGCCGGCGGCCCGCAAAGACGTCGCCCGGCAGCAGCAGCACCGGCAGGCGGTTGACATGCGCCACCGCCGCCGCCGTCACCATGTTGAGCGCGCCCGGACCGATGGAGGTGGTGCAGGCCATCATGCGCCGACGGCGCGAGGCCTTGGCGAAGGCGATCGCGGCATGCGCCATCGCCTGTTCATTGTGCGCCCGCCAGGTCGGCAGGACGTCGCGCGCGCCGTACAGCGCTTCGCCGAGCGCCGCGACATTGCCATGGCCGAAGATGGCCCAGCAGCCGGCAAACAGCGGCACGATCTGTCCGTCGATCTCGGTCTTCTGGGCGGCCATGGCGCGCACCAGCGCCTGGGCCATGGTCAGGCGGATCGTCTTCATGGACGCCTCGCTGCTTCCTGCGGAACCGGGTTCAGCGTGAACCGATCCGCGCCGATTGTCCACCGCGCGCATGATGCCGTTCAGCCGCGCGCCCTAGCGCTTCTTCGCTGCAAGCGGGCGGCCGTAGAGTTCGAGCCGGTGGCCGGTCAGTTCGTAGCCGAGCCGGCGGGCGATCTCGATCTGCAGCGCCTCGATCTCGGGCGAGGAGAATTCGATGACGCGGCCCGACTGGGTGTCGATCAGATGGTCGTGATGGGCCGTTGGCGCGCGTTCGATGCGCACGCTGCGTCCATCGAACGTGTGCTGCTCGATCAGGCCGATGTCGGCGAACTGGCGCAGCGTGCGGTAGACCGTGGAGAGCGACACCGTCGGATCGCGCTCCATCACCCGCCGGTGCAGTTCGCGCACGTCGGGATGGTCGTGGGCGGCCGACAGCGCTTCCGCGATGATCTTGCGCGGTCCGGTAATGCGCAGGCCGTGGCGGCGGCAGGCCTCGACGAAATTCTCACGCATGCCCGTCCGTGTCTCCCATCCTCGCGCCGGGGCGTGGCGATCCGGCGTGGTCCTGTTCGCAGTCGCCCGGACCTGGGGCGCTCGTGCATTGACGGAGCCGGGCAACTGCGATAGTCTCCTTATTGCAAATCGTTTGCATTTGCAATAAGGGCTGACGATCATGCTTCAGGCATCCGGGCAGGGCTGGCGCAGGGCGCAGGGGGAACCGCCGCTTGTCGATGTGTTCCGCTCCATCGCGCTGCTGCCCGATGCGTCGGCCTGGCGCAAATTCCTCGCCTTCCTCGGGCCGGGCTATCTGGTCGCCGTGGGCTACATGGACCCGGGCAACTGGGCGACCTCGCTCGCCGGCGGCGCGCAGTTCGGGTACACCTTGCTGGTTGTCGCGCTGGTGTCGAACATCATGGCGATCATCCTGCAGTCGCTGTGCGCGCGGCTTGCGGTGGCGACCAACCGCGATCTGGCGCAGGCCTGCCGCGATGCCTATCCGCGCTGGGTCTCCTGGCCGCTTTGGCTGTTCGCCGAACTCGCGATCTGCGCCACCGATCTGGCCGAGGTGATCGGCACGGCGATCGCGCTCAATCTGCTGTTCGGCATTCCGCTGGAGATCGGCGTGCTGATCACCGCCTTCGACGTGTTCCTGATCCTGTGGCTGCAGAACAAGGGCTTTCGCTGGATCGAGGCATTCATCATCACCCTGCTGGGTGTGATCGCGGTCTGCTTCGCCATCCAGATCGCGCTGGCCGATCCCAACTGGGGCGAGGTGATCCGCGGCTTCGCGCCGACCACCGATATCGTGCGCAATCCGAACATGCTGTTCATCGCGCTCGGCATCATCGGTGCCACGGTGATGCCGCACAACCTCTACCTGCATTCGGGCATCGTGCAGACCCGCGCCTATGGCGGCAGCCTCGACGAGAAGCGGGATGCGCTGAAATGGGCGACGGTGGATTCCACCGTGGCACTGATGTTCGCGCTGACCATAAACGCCTCGATCCTCATCCTGGCGGCCGCGACCTTCCACAAGGCGGGACAGACGGATGTGGCCGAACTGGGCCGTGCGCACGAGTTGCTGGCGCCGCTCGTCGGCGCGTCGATCGCGCCGGCGTTGTTCGCCGTGGCGCTGTTGTGCTGCGGGCTGAACTCGACTGTCACCGCGACGATGGCCGGCCAGATCGTCATGGAAGGCTTCATCGACATTCGCCTGCCGGCCTGGCTCCGGCGCCTGGTGACGCGGCTCGTCGCCATCATCCCGGCCGTCGTCGTGACGCTGCTCTACGGTGAAGGCCAGACGGCGAAGCTCCTGATCCTCAGCCAGGTGATCCTCAGCTTCCAGCTGCCCTTCGCCATCGTTCCGCTGGTGATGTTCACCGCCTCGCGCGAAAAGATGGGCGATCTCGTCGCGCCCCGCTGGCTCACGGCCATCGCCGCGCTGATCGCCATCACGATCATCGCGCTCAACGTGAAACTGCTGGTGGACGTCGCGACGGGATGAGCGAGGTCGGCGCGGCGGGCCTCACGGCTCCAGCGGCGGGTCGCCGACGCCGACGACATTCTGGTCGAAGTCGATGTTGGCGCCGGTCATCAGGCCGGACTCGTCCGAGGCGAGATAGGCGCAGGCCCGCGCCACCTCCTTCGGGTCGATCAGCCGGCCGAAGGGCCGGGTCCTGGCGGCAGCCTCCAGCCAGCCGTCCTCGGCGCCGTGGTATTTCTTCATGATCGCGTCCTCGCCCGGCGTGTCCATCCAGCCGATGTTGAGGCCGTTGACGCGGATGCGGTGCCTGACCAGCGCATGGGCGACATTACGGGTGAGGGTCGCGAGCGCGCCCTTCGACATGGAGTAGGGGGTCAGGAACGCCTGCCCGCCGTTCGCCGACATCGACTGGATGTTGATGATCGAGCCGGCGATCTTCTCCCGCTTCATGATCTTCGCCGCCTCCTGCATCAGGAAGAAGGGCGAGCGGATGTTCACCGCCACCATGCGGTCGAAGAGGTCCTCGCTGGTATCGAAGATGGTGCCCCGGTCGGTGATGCCGGCGGCGTTGACGAGAATGTCGATCCGGCCGAATTCGGCATCCGCCTTGCGCGTCACGGCGCGGGCGTCAGCGGTCTTCTCCAGGTCGGCGACGACGAACAGGGCGCGGCAGCCGGTCCGGGCGATGTCGCGGGCGACCGCCTCGCCCTTGTCCTTCTGTCGGCCGCAGAGGACGAGGCCCTTGAGACCGCGCGCGGCGAATTCCCGGCCGATCGCCTCGCCCAGCCCCTGCGTGCCTCCGGTGACGACCGCGACCTTGCCGTCGAGACGGGAATGGGGGCTGGGCAGGGTCATCGTGCAACTCCGGGCGGCTGAAAGGATGGCGATTCGAAGTCGACTTCAGAGAACACGGTTTCGCAAGCCGAAATCCGGCGTTCAGGGGCCGAGCATGAACGTTTCTTCGAGACTTTCGGGGACGTCGCGGCGCGGCGGGCGGCCTTGCGCGCGGCCTGCGATTCTGGTGTCTGTTGCCGGCACACAGGCGGGAGGAGCGCGCGATGCTGAAGGTCGGATTGCTGGGAGCGGGCCGCATCGGCCGCATTCACGGCGGCAATGTTGCGGTGCACCCGCGCGCCAGACTCGTGGCGGTAGCGGACACCCATGCCCCGGCGGCGGAAGCCCTTGCCCAGGAAACCGGTGCGAAAACCGCCTCGATCGAGGCGATCCTGAAGGACAAGACCATCGGCGCGGTGGTGATCTGCACCCCGACGGACATGCATGCGGATCTGATCGAGGCGGCGGCGAAGGCGAAGAAGGCGGTGTTCTGCGAGAAGCCGGTCGATCTGAATTCGGATCGCATCCGCGCCTGCCTCAAGGTCGTGGCCAGGGCGAAGACGGCGCTGATGATCGGCTTCAACCGCCGCTTTGATCCGAATTTTTCCGCGCTGAAACAAAGGCTTGCGGGAGGCGAAGTCGGCAAGGTCGAACTCGTGACCATCCTGTCGCGCGACCCTGGCCCGCCGCCGGCGGAGTATGTCGCGCGGTCCGGCGGCCTGTTTCGCGACATGATGATCCACGACCTCGACATGGCGCGCCATCTGCTCGACGAGGAGCCGGTGGAGGTGCACGCGGTGGGCTCGTCGCTGGTCGACAAGGCCATCGGCAAGGCGGGCGACGTGGACACCGCGGCCGTGCTCTTGAAGACGAAATCAGGGAAGATCGCGCAGATTTCCTGCTCGCGCCGGGCGACCTACGGCTATGACCAGCGGATCGAGGTGCATGGATCGAAAGGCCTGATTCGGGCCGGAAACGTACACAACACGACGGTTGAAGTGGCGACGGGGGCCGGTTTTCGGGCCGATCCGGTGCAGAACTTCTTCCTGGAGCGCTATGCTGCTGCCTACCGGAACGAGCTTGAGAGCTTCATCGCGGCGGTCGAGAAGGGCGAGGCGCCGTCCCCCTCGGGCGAAGACGGGCTCAAGGCGCAGGTGCTGGCTGATGCCGCCACAGAGGCCTGCCAGACCGGAAAGACCGTGCGCCTGTGAGAAAACGCGAGACGGGGAGGCGCAGCCTCCCCGTCCTGGCGTAAATTTCGCAATGAAATCAGGCTGCTGCCTGGCGGGCGACGCTCTCGATGTCGGCGCGGGTGATGCCGAGGTCGGCCAGCTCGCGGTCGTCGAGGCTCGACAGCTCGCGGACGGTTTCGCGATAGGCAAACCAGCGCTGAATAGCGGCGAACAGGTGCGGGATCATCGTTTACTCCATCAGTCGGTGCGGAAAGGGAAGTGGCGGCAGCTCGCCGCGTTGCAAAAATCTATATATGCACTGCAGCAATTCCACAAACGCATATATCTCATGGGAGGTATGCGAACTTGCCGGCGCTCGCTTACGAACTGTTAGGAATTGGAGCGGAGACGCGGGGCATTTCGCGGCCGAGCGGCTGCTCTGCGGAAATTCCAAGGAACTGTTTGCGCGCAATTTTTGAAGATCGCGGCTTGAGCTTGCCGCCTGCTTCCGCGATCCTGCCGCGGGAGGCAGCAACGACATGAGCATCGACATCGGACCGCGCGGCGCGGACTACCCCCGGGACATGACCGGATACGGGCGCAATCCGCCGCACGCGCGCTGGCCGGGTGGCGCGAAGGTCGCTGTCCAGTTCGTGCTGAACTACGAGGAGGGCGGCGAGAACTGCATCCTGCATGGAGATGCGGCCTCCGAAGCCTTCCTGTCGGAGATCGTCGGCGCCGCGCCCTGGCCCGGCCAGCGCCACATGAACATGGAGTCGATCTACGAGTACGGTGCCCGCGCCGGTTTCTGGCGGCTCTGGCGCCTGTTCACGGATGCGCGCCTTCCCGTCACGGTCTACGGCGTCGCAACGGCGCTGATGCGCGCGCGCGACCAGGTGGCCGCCATGAAGGAAGCGGGGTGGGAGATCGCCTCGCACGGGCTCAAGTGGATCGACTATCGCGACCATTCGGAGGATTCCGAGCGGGCGCATTTCAAGCTGGCGATGCAGATCCACGAGGAGGTCTGCGGCGAGCGGCCGCTCGGCTGGTATACCGGCCGCAGTTCGATCCATTCGACCAAACTGGCGATGGAAGACGGCGGGCTGCTCTATTCCTCCGATGCCTATGCCGACGACCTGCCGTACTGGCTGCGGGGGCCGCACGGCCCGCATCTGATCGTGCCCTACACGCTTGACGCCAATGACATGCGGTTCGCGACGCCGCAGGGGTTCAATTCCGGAGACCAGTTCTTCAGCTATCTGAAGGATTCCTTCGACGTCCTGTATGAAGAGGGGCGTCTCGGCGCGCCGAAGATGATGTCGATTGGCCTGCACTGCCGTCTGGTCGGGCGCCCCGGTCGCATCGCGGCGCTGAGGCGATTCATCGACTACATCCAGGATTTCGACGGCGTCTGGTGTCCCCGGCGTGTCGACATCGCGCGCCACTGGATCCGCGAACACGCGCCGGAGGGCCTGAAGCCGTCGACCATGTCGCCGGCCATATTCATCGAGCGCTATGGCGACATTTTCGAGCATTCGCCCTGGGTTGCGGCAGCGGCGCACCGCAAGGGGCTGGGGTCCGGCGGGGATACAGCGGCAGGCCTGCACGCACGCATGGTCTCGGCGCTGCATGCCGGAACGCGCGAACAGAAGTTGGCGCTCATCCGCGCCCATCCCGATCTTGCCGGCCGTCTGGCGCTCGCCAAACAGTTGACCGTCGACTCGACGAAGGAGCAGGCGTCGGCAGGCCTCGACACGCTGTCAGCTGCGGAACTCGCGAGGTTCACGGAGCTGAACGACGCCTACAAGGCGAAATTCGGCTTCCCGTTCATCAAGGCGGTGAAGGGCGCGACCAAGGACATCATCCTGTCCGCCTTCGAGGAACGCCTGCCCAATGATCCGGCGAAAGAATTCGATGCGGCTCTGGCCGAAATCGAAAAGATCGCCATGTTCCGTCTGAAGGATCGCCTGCCGTGACGGGCGGGCGAGGGGAGGGATGCGCGTGAGCAGGGATCGAATCCGCTACATCCGGCGCGGCCGGGTGGTGGACATGCCGGCGGGGCCGCCGGACCGGACGCTGCTCGACCACCTGCGCCTCGACTGCGGCGCAACCGGCACGAAGGAAGGTTGCAATGAGGGCGACTGCGGCGCCTGCACGGTGGTGCTCGCGCGCCTGCGTGGCGGGCAGATCGTGCACGAGGCGGTCAACGCCTGCATCCTGCTGGCCGGGCAGGTCGACGGCGCGGAGGTGATCACCGTCGAGGATCTGGGATCGCCGGAGGCGCTGCATCCGGTGCAGCAGGCGATGGTGAACCATCATGGTTCGCAATGCGGCTTCTGCACGCCGGGCATCGTCATGAGCCTGTTCGCGCTCTATCAGGACGGCGCGCGGCCGGTGACGCACCAGACGGTGTGCGATGCGCTGGCCGGCAACCTCTGCCGCTGCACCGGCTATCGTCCTATCGCTGCCGCGGCGAAGGACGCCTGCGCCGGTGCGCCGGACGACGCCTTCCGGGCGGACGAGGCGGCGCGCATGGCCCGGCTCGCCGCGCTGGACGACTGGGCAGATGTCTTTGTCGGCACGGACGCGTGCTTCTTTGCCGCGCCGGCCTCGACCGAGGCCTTGGCACGGTTGGCTGAAGCCCATCCCGACGCGGTGCTGATCGGTGGCGCGACGGACGCCGGGCTCTGGGTGACAAAAAAGTTGCAACGGCTGGAGAAAATCATCTGGCTCGGCCGTGTTCGCGCTCTGGACACGGTGCGCGACCTGCCCGATGCGCTCGACCTCGGCGCCGGCGTGACGGTCCGCAAGGCGCAGGCCCATCTCGCGGCGATCGACCCCGACCTCGGCGAGCTGGTGCGTCGCTTCGGTTCCGAACAGGTGCGCGCCTCCGCGACGGTCGGCGGCAACATCGCCAACGGCTCGCCCATTGGCGATCTGGCGCCTTGCCTGATCGCGCTCGATGCGCGCGTGACCTTGCAGAAGGGCGCGCACACGCGTGCGCTGCCGCTGGAGCGCTTCTTCATCGCGTATGGCCGGCAGGATCGCGCGCCGGGAGAATTCGTTCGCTCCCTGTCCGTGCCCAAGCTTGAGGCGGGCCAGCATTTCCGCTGCTTCAAGGTCTCCAAGCGGTTCGACGAGGACATCTCGGCGGTGATGGGCGCGTTCCGCTTCACGCTGGCCGATGGCGCGGTGCGCGCCGCGCGGATCGCCTTTAACAACATAACAACAACACCAAAACACACACCAAC
>DAOMXN010000112.1:0-7931 GCA_035437025.1 Beijerinckiaceae bacterium
CTGAGCCGCGCCTTCTGTCAGGGCGCCCTGCGCGCCGGATCGCGCGTCATCCCCCTGGCGGCAAGGTCGTCGAGATAGGCCTGCCACAGGGCAGTCTGCTCCCGCCCGTAGCGCCGTAGCAGCCGCCAGCCGTAGATGCCGCTGTCGTGCAGATCATCGAACACGATGCGCACGGCGTAGTTGCCGACCGGTTCGACCTTCAGGATGACGACATCGCGCTTGCCCGGGACGGTCTTCTTCTGCTCCGGGGTGTGCCCCTGCACCTCGGCGCTGGGGCTCATCACGCGCAGGAATTCGGCCGCAAGCGTGAAGACGTCCCCGCCCTCGAAACCGACGGTCAGCGCGCGCCGGTCGGCCGAAACGCGGATTTCCGTCGGCCAGGGATCGACCTTTTGATCTGCATCCATCGACATGCCTCCGTACTCCCGGTTATCAAGAGACCGCATGGGGGTGATCGGCAATGCTCTTGCCGAATGCGCGGTCCCGGCACAAGTTAGCGTATCAAGGTCCAAAGCACACAGCCGCGTGACAACCATGTCCTTATCGACCGAACCCACCCTGCCGCAGCTGACCGATCCGTTCGGGCGCGATGTGACCTATCTGCGGGTCTCGGTCACCGACCGCTGCGACTTCCGTTGCGCCTACTGCATGTCGGAACATATGACGTTCCTGCCCAAGCAGGATCTCCTGAGCCTGGAGGAACTGGACCGGCTCTGCTCGCTGTTCGTCAGGCGCGGCGTGCGCAAACTGCGCATCACCGGGGGCGAGCCGCTGGTGCGGCGCGACATCATGCGCTTCTTCCGCGCGATGGCGCGGCATCTCGGCTCCGGGCTGGACGAACTGACGGTCACCACCAACGGCTCGCAGCTGCGCCGCTTCGCATCGGAACTGAAGGATTGCGGCGTCGAGCGCATCAACGTCTCGCTGGATACGCTCAACGCGGACAAGTTCCGCGAGATCACGCGCTGGGGCGATCTCGCCAAGGTGCTGGACGGCATCCGGGCGGCGCGCGACGCCGGGCTGAGGGTCAAGATCAACACGGTGGCGCTGAAAGGCTTCAACGACGCGGAGAGCGTCGAACTCATTCGCTGGGCGCATGGCGAGGGCATGGACATCACCTTTATCGAGGTGATGCCGCTGGGCGAGATCGAGAGCGCGCGGGTGGACCAGTACCTGCCCATCTCGACGTTGCGGGCCCAGCTCGCCGACCATTTCACCTTCGAGGGTACGGACTATCGCACCGGCGGCCCCGCGCGCTATGCCCGGATCCGCGAAACCGGCGGACTGATCGGCTTCATCACGCCGTTGACGCACAACTTCTGCGAAAGCTGCAACCGGGTGCGCCTGACCTGCACCGGAACGCTCTACATGTGCCTCGGCCAGGAAGATGCAGCCGACCTGCGCAAGGTCCTGCGCGGCTCGGAAGGTGACGAGACGGTGCTGGCGGCCATCGACGCCGCCATCGCGCGCAAGCCAAAGGGCCATGACTTCGTCATCGACCGGCGCACGCGTCTGCCCGCCGTCGGCCGTCACATGTCCGTCACCGGCGGTTGATCCCGCTCCTGCCTTTGGCCGCCTTCGGACGGATTGCGCTGTGTCGTGAGTGGACGTCTTTCCCCTAACCTGCGCGGCATGCTGGCCCTCACGGCCTCTTCCGGCATTTTCTCGATCAGCGACACGCTGATGAAGCTCTCCACCGGACATTGGCCGGTATCGCAGGCGATGACGTTTCGCGGCGTGGTGGCGATCGGTCTGTCGCTCATCGCCGTGGCCTGGACGGGAAACCTCTCCGGGCTGTCGGCCCTGCGCAATCCGCTGGTGCTGCTGCGCACCGTGTGCGAAGGCGCGCTGGCGCTGATGTTCATCTATGCGCTCAGCCTGATGCCGCTGGCCGACCTGACCTCGATCCTCATGCTGTCGCCGCTGGTCATCACGGCGATCGTCGCCCTGTTTTATGGCGAGCAGGTGGGCTGGCGGCGCTGGAGCGCCATCATGGCGGGCTTCGTCGGCATGCTCATGGTCATCCAGCCAGGCCAGGAGGCGCGCTCGGACACCTACCAGTTCGCGGTCCTGCTGGGCCTCGGGTCGGTCGCAGGCGTGGCCGCTCGCGACCTGACGACGCTGCGCCTCAAGGCCGATGTGCCAAGCGTCGTGGTGATGCTCGGCTCCGCCATCGGCGGCTGCCTTGCGGGACTGGTGCTGGCGCCGTTCGAGACGTGGCGGCCATGGACGCATACGCCGGCCATCGCGCTGATCGGCGCCGCGCTTCTGGTCAGCGCGGCGAACTTCCTGCTGATCATCGCCAGTCGCGGCGTGGACCTCTCGGCGGTCGCACCGTTCCGCTACAGCGCCGTGGTGTTCGCGATCCTGCTTGGCGTGTCGGTTTTCGGCGACGTGCCGAACCAGATGGCCCTGGCCGGCATGGGTGTGATCGTCGCCAGCGGCGTCTATCTGATGCACCGCGAGCGCGTGCGCCGGCAGGCGCGCGCCGCTGCAAAATCGACTGCCGACGAAAGTTGAAGAAACGCCATTGGCGCCAGTTGTCGGCACCGCCTCGGGCCTGTAAGGAAAGCCCAAAGCGCGGCGTCGGAAGGCACGTTTCCAGCGATGACCGCACGCAACGTGACCGCACTACGGGGAGCTGTGCATGGATGGGCTGTTGAGTCTTTCGAAGGGCATCGACTGGCTGAACGAAAAGATCGGAAAGAGCGCGGCATGGCTCATTCTGGTTGCCGTCCTCATTTCGGCGGTCAACGCCATCATCCGCAAGGTGTTCAACACCTCGTCGAATGCCTGGCTTGAGGCGCAGTGGCTGCTGTTCGGCGCGGTGTTCCTGCTGTGCGCGCCCTGGGCCCTGCTGCACAACGAGCATATCCGCATCGACATCGTCAATTCGAAGCTCTCGCAGAAGTGGAAGCGGCTCATCGAGTTCGTCGGCCACGGCCTGTTCGTCATTCCGATCTGCCTTGTCATGATCGCCACGGCCTGGCCATTCTTCATGACGTCCTGGCGCGTCAATGAACAGTCGACCAATGCCGGCGGCCTGCCGCAGTATCCCGCCAAATTCCTGGTGCTGCTGGGGTTCGTGCTGCTACTGCTTCAGGGTATTTCGGAATTCATCAAGCGCATGGCCGTGTCCAAGGGCATGATCGAGGACAGTCTGCACGGCGGCGGCCATCATGCCGCGGCCGAGGCCGAGGCCCAGCGCCTGCTCGAAGTCGCCAAGGCGGAAGCGGAAAAGCTCGCTTCCGAAGCCAAGAAATAAGACAAGAGCGGTTCGGGGATCATCATCATGGCTGAGTTCATCGCCCACAACATCGCGCCGATCATGTTCGTGGCGCTCGTTGTCTTCCTTCTCCTGGGCTATCCCGTTGCCTTCGCGCTCGGCGCCTGCGGCCTCGTGTTCTTCGTCATCGGCGTCGAACTGGCGCCGTTCTCGAACGGTGTGATCTCGCTGAGCTGGCCGCTGCTTCAGTCGCTTCCGGATCGGCTCTACGGCGGCGTGATGGCCAACGACGTGCTGCTGGCGATCCCGTTCTTCACATTCATGGGGCTGGTGCTGGAGCGCTCGGGCATGGCGGAAGACCTGCTCGACACCATCGGCCAGCTGTTCGGCACGATGCGCGGCGGTCTTGCCTATGCGGTGATCTTCGTCGGTGCGCTGCTGGCAGCCACCACCGGCGTCGTGGCCGCATCGGTGATCTCAATGGGCCTCATCTCCCTGCCGATCATGCTGCGCTACGGCTATGATCGTCGTCTGGCCTCGGGCGTCATCGCGGCTTCCGGAACGCTGGCGCAGATCATTCCGCCGTCGCTGGTGCTGATCGTGCTGGCCGACCAGCTCGCGGCGGACGTCGGCTCGATGTACGAGGGCGCCTTCGTGCCCGGTCTGGTGCTGTCCGCGCTCTATGCCGGCTATGTCTTCATCGTCACGATGCTGTATCCGAGCGCGGCGCCCGGTCTGCCGGTGGATGCCGTCGGTTTCAAGGAGGCGCCCACCGCCGCCGACCGCCTGGCTCGCGTCAACGCCGCCATCCTGATCGCCGCGCTCCTTGCGGGGCTGGTCTGGTTCTATCCGTCGCTGCGCACCGGGATCCTTGATGGGCTGGCCGGGGACTGGAAGGCGAAAATCAGCGGCGTGCTGCTGCTCGGTTTCGTGGCCTACCTGTTCTATGGCCTGTTCAATCTGGTCGGCGCGCTGAAATCCGGCGGCGACGAACGCGGTCTTCTCTCGCTGCTGACGCTGACGCTCTTCTCCGCCGTGGTTGGCTACCTCTTCATGAGCCGCACGAAAGTCAGCGCCGGGGCCGATTTCGTGATCCTGAGCATGTCGATCGCCGTCGCGGTGGCGTTTGCCGTGGCGGTGGTGAGCTGGCTGTGCGATAAGGTCCTCGGATTCCGCTTCCTGTCGAAGCTGGCCCAGCAGGTGACCTTCGTGATGGTTCCTCCGCTGGCGCTGATCTTCCTCGTGCTCGGCACCATCTTCATCGGCGTCGCGACGCCGACCGAGGGCGGCGCGATGGGCGCGGCCGGCGCGCTGCTGCTGGCCGCCTTCAAGCGCTACCTCGACAAGGACCCGTCACGCTTCAACTTCACCATCATCAGGCAGGCCACGGAATCGACGGCGAAGCTGTCGGCCTTCGTGATCTTCATCCTGGTCGGCGCGCGCATCTTCTCGCTGACCTTCTATGGCGTGAACGGCCATATCTGGGTCGAGGAGCATCTGAAGTCCCTGCCCGGCGGCTTCTACGGCTTCCTGATCCTGATCAACATCGCGGTGTTCCTGCTGGCCTTCTTCCTCGACTTCTTCGAGCTGGCCTTCATCGTCATCCCGCTCATCCGCCCGGCGGCCGAGGCGATTTTCATCACCGATCCGACGGCCCTGGAAATCGCGAAGAGCTTCAACCTGACGTCGGAAAGCGAAATCAAAAAGGCGATGATCGTCTGGTTCGGGATCATGATGGGCGTCAACATGCAGACGAGCTTCATGCATCCGCCCTTCGGCTTCGCGCTGTTCTACCTGCGCTCCGTCGCGCCGAAGGAGCCCTACAAGGACAAGGTCACGGGCAAGATGACCGATCCCGTGACCACCGGCCAGATCTACTGGGGCGCGGTGCCGTTCGTGGTGATCCAGCTCATCATGGTCACCCTGGTCATGCTGACGCCCTCGATGGTGATTTCGAAGAAGCCCGAAAAGCCGGCCGTCGACCCGGCCAAGGCCATGGAGCAGTTGCAGAACCTCTCGCCCAGGGGCCTGGACCTGCCCGCGCTCGATCTCGGCCCGCCGAAGATCCAGTAGTCCGCTTCCAGCACCGGACATGCAGAAGGGGCGTCCCGTCGGGACGCCCCTTTCTCTATGGACAATGGCAAGTTGCAGGCCTGAAGTCCGGCAGTCGGCCCGCCCCCTGCCCCGCAAGAGGCAGGCAGCCTGGAAAAGCCGTGGGTGGCGCAGCGGTCAATGCCGCCGCTAGCCTGCGGCAGGCCGCAAAAGGAAACGGCGGCCCGAAGGCCGCCGCTCGCTCGTCGACGTTGATCCGGGGATCAGCCCTGGCGGGCGCGGATCATGAAGTTGTCGTAGGTGTATTCCGCGACCTGCCACCAGAGGTAGGCGTCGTTGCGGAAGGCCATGATGTTGTCGTGGACCTTCTTGAAGTCCGCGTTCTTGGCGTTGGTTTCGGCATAGACCTCATTCGCGGCCTTGAAGCAGGCGGCGAGCACCTCCTGCGGATACGGACGCAGCTGCGCGCCGCCGTTGCGGACGAGATCGATCAGCGCGGCCGGGTTGCGCGCGTCGTACTTGGCCTGCATGTCCTGGTCGGCAACGTGAGACGCGGCCTCGACGATGGCCTTGTAGCCCTTCGGCAGCGCGTTCCACTTGTCGATGTTGACGAAGTTGTGCAGCATCGCGCCGCCTTCCCACCAACCGGGATAGTAGAAGAACGGGGCGACCTTGTTGAAGCCCAGCTTCTGGTCGTCGTAGGGACCGACCCACTCCGCGCCGTCGATGGTGCCCTTTTCAAGCGCCGGGTAGATGTCGCCGCCGGCGATCTGCTGCGGCACGACGCCGAGCTTCGCCATGACCTGACCGGCGAAGCCGCCGATGCGCATCTTCAGGCCCTTCATGTCGTCGACGGTCTTGATTTCCTTGCGGAACCAGCCGCCCATCTGACAGCCGGTGTTGCCGGCGAGCAGACCATGAATCTTGTGCTTGGCGTAGAACTCGTTCATCAGCTTTTCGCCGCCGCCGTGCATCCACCAGGCGTTCTGCTGACGGGCGTTCAGGCCGAACGGAACCGCGGTGCCGAAGGCAAAGGTCGGGTCCTTGCCGAAATAGTAATACGAGGCGGTGTGGCACATCTCGACGGTGCCGGCGGTAACCGCGTCGGCAGCCTGCAGGCCGGGGACGATTTCGCCGGCCGCGAAGACCTGGACCTGGAACTTGTTGTCGGTGGCCTCGGCCACGTACTTGGAGAACACTTCGGCCGCGCCGAAGATGGTGTCGAGCGACTTCGGGAAGCTCGAGGTCAGGCGCCATTTGATTTCGGGGGCCGACTGGGCAATCGCCGGGGCGGCAACGGCCGTAGCGGCAAGGCCAGCGCCCGCGGTGAGAAACTGACGACGCTTCATTATTATCCTCCGGAAGCTCGGTTGGGTTTTAGGGCGGGCGGTTTACCCGCCTTGCGCCCGGCTAGATAAAGCGCAGAAACGAAAAAAGAAGCAATCCCCCCGCTTTGAAATTGGCCGAGAATGGAACGCTTTCCGGCCGAATCCCGCACATTGGGAAAGCCAGCTAGTCGAAGACGATGCGCGGCGCCGCGCGGCGCGCATCACCGGCATCGAGGCCCTGCCAAACCTTGCGGGCGATCGCCAGATAACACTGCGCATGGGGGCCGTCCGGCTCGGAGATGACGATCGGTCGACCGGCATCCGAACGCTCCCGTATGGGCATGGCGAGGGGCACTTCACCAAGGAATGGCGCACCGATCCGGGACGCCTCGTCGCGCGCGCCGCCGTGCCCAAAGATGTCGTGCCGGCCGCCGCAATCCGGGCAGATGAAGGTCGACATGTTCTCCACCACGCCGAGGATCGGCACCTCGACCTTGCGGAACATGGCAATGCCGCGCCGCGCGTCGATGAGCGCCAGATCCTGGGGCGTCGAGACGATGACCGCGCCGGACAGCGGCACGTTCTGCGCCATGGTGAGCTGCGCGTCGCCAGTTCCCGGCGGCATGTCGACGACCAGCACGTCGAGGTCGCCCCAGGCAACCTCGCGCAGCATCTGCTGGATGGCGGAGATCACCATCGGCCCCCGCCAGATCATCGCCGTATCCTCCTCGACGAGAAAGCCGATGGACATGACCTTGACGCCGTAGCCTTCGAGCGGATTCAGCGTCCGCCCGCCGGCCAGGGTGGGACGGCCCTTGAGCGCGAACAGCCGAGGCATCGACGGGCCATAGATGTCCGCATCCAGCACGCCGACCTTCAGGCCAAGGCGCGTGAAGGCGAGCGCCAGATTGCAGGCGGTGGTCGACTTGCCCACCCCGCCCTTGCCGCTCGCCACGGCGATGATGTGCTTGACGCCCTGAACCGCCAGTTTGGCCCCCTGGGGCTGCGCCGGGCCGGCGCCGGGAGCGGCAGGCTTTGCAGGCTGCGCCGCCGCCTTGCGCTCGGCCGTCAGCGTGACGATGGCCGCCTCGATGCCGGAAACGGATTTCGCCGCCGTTTCCGCCGCCTTGCGCATGGGCTCGCTGTCGCCGGCCCGCGCCGGATCGACTGCGATGGAAAAATAGGCCTTGCCATTGGCGACGACCAGATCGGACAGCGCGCCGGACTGCGTCAGCGGTGTCTTCCCGTCCGGCCCCGGTACCGAGCCAAGGGCGGCGAGAACTGCGTCTTTCGTGCTCATGCTGGGGAAACGATCCTGAAGAGTT
>DAOMXN010000113.1:0-7911 GCA_035437025.1 Beijerinckiaceae bacterium
TCTTTGGAGCTCCAAATTTCGACAGGCAACTCGCCTCCTCCACCTCCTGCAGCGCCCGGCCCAGGGCCTCCCGCCGGGCGTTCTGGCACTGCAGGCGATCTATTCCGGCACCAACCGGCCGGTAAGCACCCCGGTGATCTGGCGCATCTATGTCGTGCACGGCAATGAGCCGACGCTCACGGCGACATCTGCCGAACTTGCGCCCACTCTGCCCCTGCCGCCGGGTGAGTATATGGTGCATCTGTCGCAAGGGCTGGCTGCCGTCACCCGCCGCATCGTCATGACCGCGGCACCGCTTTCGGAGCGGCTGACTTTGAACGCCGGCGGCCTTGTCTTGCGCGCCAAGCTGGCGGAAGCGCCTGTGCCGGCGAGCCGGCAGGCCATCTCCGTGTTCATCCCTGCGCCGAACGATTCGGAAGGCAAGCTCGTCACCAATTCCCTGAAGGCGGGGGAACTGCTCCGTTTGCCTGAGGGGACCTATCACGTGGTTTCCACCTACGCCGGATCGAACTCGGTGGTGCGCGCCGACATTCAGGTGCAGAGCGGCCGCGTTACGGAAGCCACGATGAACCACAAGGCCGCGACGATGACCCTGAAGCTGGTCCGACAGGTTGGCGGCGTTGCGGTCGCCAACACCTCCTGGACGGTACAGACCCCCGGCGGCGACCTGATCCGCGAAGCGCTCGGAGCGTTCCCGACGATGGAATTGGCTGAAGGCGAGTACGAAGTCATTGCCCGCAACGACGGGCGGGAGTTCAAGGAACGCATGAAGGTGGTGAGCGGGATCAATCGCGACCACGAAGTGGTCATGCGGTGATGTCGCTTCCCTTTCCGCGCCCATCCACCTAATTTCGCGCCAAACCGGAGCGCCCGATGCAGACCTTCTTCATGCAGATCAAATGCAAGCTCGGCCAGACCTACAAGGTCGCCACCGACTTGGCCGAAGCGGAAATCGCCTCGGAAATCTACTCGGTCGCCGGCAACTACGACATCCTGGCCAAATTCTACGTCGATGACGATGTCGACATCGGTCACTTCGTCGCCCAGAAGGTACAGACGCTGCCGGGCATCCAGGACACATTGACGCTGATCACTTTCAAGGCGTTCTGACGATTCACGACGTTTTCCTCGAATTCTTGCATCCGCGCCGTCGGGAGGCATAACTCGCCGCGCGGCCAAGGACGATGTGAGTTTCGATGATGCGCGCGAGTGTACCCGCCATTCTGATCCTGCTTGGCGCATCGATCGTGGCCGCCGAGGCCCAACCGGCGCAGGGACGCTGGCCGATGGCGGTCGGCGAGCGATACTGCGCCGGCGAGCCAACACACCCCAAGGGCGGCCTCAACTGGCGGCTGTCCTGCGCTGCCGCCTGCCCTGCCGGATCAGCGCTCGTGACGGGCTCCTGCCGCGTGATTGCATCCGACAATCAGGGCATCGCGCTGGAAGGGGCCGGACCAAGCATCAATGGCTGGAGTTGCGACTATGTCGCGCCGCACCACGATGTCAGCCGTTCCGGCGCGCTGAGCCGGCGCGTGCGCGTGAAGGCAGAGGCCCATTGCCGAGAGACGGCGGCGGCTCCGCCGGGCCGCTGGTCGGTACCGGCGGAAGGCGTTCCCATCGTTATTGCCCGTTCAGGCGAAACCATTTCGGAGAAGATCCGGTTCAGCGTCCGCCTGTGCAATACCGAGGGTCCTGCCCCGGTCAACGTGCATCTGCTGTTGCGCGATCCGAACCAGCCCGGCATTCCCGAACGACCGGCGGCGATGCCGGTTCCGCCCGGCCATTGCCTGCAGGTCGACCAGCCCGTGGCCGTCTTCGTGCAGAACGGTGCAACCCAGCAGACCGGACTGGCCGGCACCTACCAACTCTACAAGGATGGCACGTTCAAGCCCAGACCGGAGATTGCCAGCGCGATCGATCTTGCTCGCAACGCGCGGGACGAAGGAGCGATCGCCAGGCGCGCGGTGAAGGCGACGGCGCCTGAACTCGTCCGTGCACGCTGCGAAAGGCTGGACCCGGCGCCGAAGGGCATCTGGGGACGCTGCGCCATCCCCGAGATTTCAGAACTCGGCAATTACCGCATCTGCTTCGCGCCCAATTACGCCCCGCCGGCGAACACGGAACCCAACCACCCCGGCGCTCTGCTGCCCATGGTGGTGAATCCCAAACTGGTCCGGCTTCCCCTGCCGGCCGACTACTCGGCTGGCACCCCAGGCGCACGCGACGTCCACAACCCGATCCAGGCCAATGCCTGCCGCGACTACCTCAATGTGCGCGAGGTCAATGTGCTGATGCTCGAAAGCACGATCTTCCCGCCGCAGAATGTCGATTCGGTGTCGTTCACGCTGCAGAGGCTGGGGTAAAGGCGTGGCACAAGCCCCGACTGGCGCTGCCAGGCCCGGGACCAGTCCTTCAAGAAACAGCACCCAACCACCATGCAGTCCGGGGCGACGCACAGTACGCCCAGGACTGTCACCGGCTATGCGCTACCCCCGCGCGCGTTTCACGTCCGGCGGCGTCGCTTCGTCCGCAAGCATTGCCAGCGCCTCGTCAAGCTTCATGACCGATTGCGCCTGTGAACCGAGCCGGCGGATGGCCACCGTCCCTTCCTCCGCCTCGCGCTTGCCGACAGCGAAGATCACAGGCGTCTTGGCCAGTGAGTGCTCGCGCACCTTGTACCCGATCTTCTCATTCCTGAGATCGGCGCGCGCGCGCAGCCCCTCCCGAAGCGCCCGGCCGACAACCGCATGGGCGTAATCATCCGCGTCCTGCGTGATGGTGCAGACTGATATCTGCTCCGGCGCCAGCCAGAGCGGCATATGACCACCGTGGCTCTCGATCAGGATGCCGAGGAAGCGTTCCATCGAGCCGCAGATGGCCCGGTGGATCATCACCGGCACGGTCTTCTCACCGGCCGCATCGATGTAGAATGCGCCGAACCTCTCCGGCAGGTTGAAGTCGACCTGCGTGGTGCCGCATTGCCAGTCGCGGCCGATGGCGTCGCGCAGCGTGTACTCGAACTTCGGCCCGTAGAAGGCGCCCTCGCCCGGATTGATCCCGGTCTTGATCTTGCCGCCGGACTGCGCAGCGATCTTTTCCAGAACGCGCATCATAACGCTTTCGGCGCGATCCCACAGCGCATCCGAGCCGACACGCTTTTCAGGGCGCGTGGACAGCTTCACCACGAGTTCGTCGAAGCCGAAGTCCGCATAGACCGAGAGCATCAGCTCGTTGATCTTGAGGCACTCGGCTTCCATCTGCTCGTCCGTGCAGAAGATGTGCGCGTCGTCCTGCGTGAAGCCACGCACGCGCATCAGCCCGTGCAGCGCGCCAGACGGCTCATAGCGATGCACGACGCCGAATTCAGCCAGGCGCATCGGCAGGTCGCGGTAGCTTTTCAGCCCGTGCTTGAAAAGCTGCACATGACCGGGGCAATTCATCGGCTTCAGCGCGAAGATGCGTCGATCAGCATCCGCATCCTGCGGGCGGATGATGGCGCTGGCCGCGACCGAGCCGAACATGTTGTCGGAATACCAGCCCCAGTGGCCGGAGGTTTCCCACAGCGACTTGTCGAGAAGCTGGGGAGCGTTGACCTCATCGTAGTCGGCGGCGAGCCGGCGGCGCATGTAGGCAACCAGCTCCTGGAACATTTTCCAGCCCTTGGGATGCCAGAATACGACACCCGGACCCTCTTCCTGGAAGTGGAACAAGTCCATCTCGCGCCCGAGCCGGCGATGGTCGCGTTTCTCTGCTTCCTCCAGTTGCTTGAGATAGGCATCAAGCTCGTCCTGCTTCGCGAAGGCCGTTCCGTAGATGCGGGTCAGCATCGGCTTCGAGGAATCGCCGCGCCAGTAGGCACCGGCGACCTTCATCAGCTTGAAGGCCGTGCCGATCTTGCCGACCGAAGTCATGTGCGGGCCGCGGCAGAGATCGAGCCACTCACCCTGCTTGTACATCTTCAGCGTCTGGTCGTCCGGAATGGCGTCGACCAGTTCCACCTTGAAGTGCTCGCCCTTCTCCCTGAAGAAGGCCTTGGCCTGGTCGCGCGACCACTCCTCTTTGGTGAAGGGCGCATCCTTCGCGACGATCTCGCGCATCTTCTTCTCGATGGCGGCGAAATCCTCCGGCGTGAACGGCTCATTGCGATGGAAATCGTAATAGAAGCCGTTCTCGATCACCGGGCCGATGGTGACCTGCGTTCCCGGAAAGAGCGCCTGCACCGCCTCGGCGAGCACATGGGCGCAATCGTGGCGGATCAGTTCCAGCGCGCGCGGATCCTCGCGGTTGAGGAACTCAATCTTCGCATCGCGTGCAATCGGGTCGGCCAGATCGCAGACGACCCCGTCAATCGCCATGGCAACGGTGCGTTTGGCCAGAGACGGCGAGATGCCCTTGGCGATGTCGAGACCGGAGATGTTTACGGGGAACTGGCGCACGGCGCCATCGGGAAACGTCAGGGAAATCATGTCGCTCTCGCTTCTGCTCACTCGCCGCAACAAACGGCGTAAGCCTTGAGGAAAATACGGGCGCCAGTGGCGCCCGGCGCTGCGATACACCAGATCGGGCAACCGCGCCAAGGGACAGCGCCGCACGAAACGGCACCAATATGGTTAGCAATATCCTAACGCGATCCCTTCCTCTGCGGCCAAAGCCGTGCCAGATTGGATCAAATCCGGCTGGCGCGCTTTGTGCCTCGCCGGCGGCATGCGGCGAAATTCTGTGTTCCAGTGGCGTAACTTCCGGCGTATCGGGCTTGGCACCGTCCTGTTGGCGGCCCTGATGGCGTTCGCCTCAGCACAGCCCGCAGCGTCGATGACGTTCACCCTCGGCCGTTCAGGCCCACTGCCATGCCAGCGCGATTGCGCCGAATTCATCGTGGCGGATGGCGAGATCGGGCCGGATAGCGCGGCCGAATTCCTGGCGCTGTGGAGCCGGTTGCCGCGCAAGGACCTGCCGCTGATGCTCAACTCGCCTGGCGGCAGGCTGGACGGCGCGATGGCACTTGGCCGTGCGTTGCGGCACCTGAACGTGACGGTCACGGTCGCCCGTGCCCGCCGCCTCGGAACGGAAACTCCGGGCGTCGCGCAGTATGCCGCGCGTCTCGACGCCGGCATCTGTCATTCGGCCTGCGTCTACACACTCGCCGGCGCCTCCCGCCGCAACATGGCTCCAGGGTCCGAAATTGGCGTCCACCAATTCTATCTCGCGCGTGCGAGCGACACCAAGCGCCGGCCCAAGCAGCAGTATTCGGACGCGGACTTCGGCCGGTTACAGAGCACGGTTGCCGCGCTGGCGGGCTATCTGGTCGAAATGCAGGTGGATTTGCGCCTGCTGACACTGGCCGCCGAAACGGAGCCAAGCCGAATCCGCGTCCTGTCATCGGGAGAGGTCGCTGAGCTGCTTCCGGCCGCCGTGATGGTCGAACGGGCGGCGGCGCCACCCCTGTCCGCAGCGTCGTTGCACCCGTCGCTGTCCACGACAGCGCCCCCGTCCGTCCATCAGACACCGGGCTGGCCGCTCGTCATGCGCGAGGGGCGTCCGTGGCTGGTATTGCAGGCAGAAAGTCAGTCTCGCCGCTTCGGTGTGATCTCCAACGAGGTCGCCATCGGCTGCCGGTCGGAGGGGGCCGATTTCGTCGCAACCTTCCGCGAAATCCTCCCTCCTGGGCGGCCGGCATCGGAAGGCTCCGCGCGGATCGCCACCGGGTCCGATGGAGGAACCCTGGCCCACAAGCCGGGCGCGGACCACCTTCGCGGCACGATCTCGCAGGAATCGACGATGACTGCGGCACAATCCGGCACACTGGACGTCGACGTCACCACAGTAGCGACCGCGAACTATCCCATGCGCATCAGCTTTGCCGGCAAGGGACTGATGGACGGCATCGACCGGCTCGAGCGCGCCTGCACCGCGCGTTGACTGGCGGAGCGCGCGCCCGCGACAATTCGCCACAGCTAATCCCGGTCGCTCTTTTGTCTGAGCCGCGATGCCGGCCATGGGCTGGATTGCCGGAGACGCGGCTCAATCGACATATTCTTGATTGCTAATGCGTTCGACGTTGCGCTTTTCCGCCAGATTCGGGCAGATTTTCGAAGCTATCTGACCCTTTGCGCGGCGGGCAGCAATCCTTCGTCCAGGTACTGCGCCATCTTGGCGCAGCCCGCCGCCTCAGCTAAAAATATTCGTATCAATGAATACGAGGGAGGGATCCATGAAACTTAAGAAGCTGGGCCTTGCTGCCGCCATCGCCCTGGCGATGCACACCGCACCCGTTACCGCCCAGGCCGACAAGGCACTCACCGATTCCGCCGCAAGCTGGGTCAAAGTCTTCGCCGATCCCAAGTTCATCGAGCTCGGCATGAAGATGTTCGATCCGAAGATGATGACGGACTTCATGACCCTCATGGCCAACCCCGCCATGATGGAAGCCATGATGAAGATGATGAGCCCTGAGCTCATGACCGCCTTCATGAAGGTCGCCATGGACCCAAAGATGATCGAGGCCATGATGAAGATGGCCGATCCGAAGCTGATGGAAGGCTTCATGAAAATGGCCTTCGATCCGAAAATGATGGAAGCCATGATGAAGATGGCTGATCCCAAGATCATGACCTCGTTCATGACCATGATGGCTGACCCCAAGTGGATGGAAGCCATGATGAAGATGATGAGCCCGGAGGTGATGACGGCGTTCATGAAGATGGCTCTCGATCCGAAAATGATGGAAGCCATGATGAAGATGGCCGATCCCAAGATCATCGAGAGCTTCGTGCGCGTCATGTTCGATCCAAAAATGATCGAGTCCATGATGAAGATGGCTGATCCGCAGATGATGCAGCCGTTCATGGCAGCGATGACGGATCCCAAGATGATGGATGCCATGATGAAAATGATGGATCCCAAGCTGATGATGCAGATGATGACGGCCATGGCCACGATGATGACCAGCTGGGCCAACACCGCTCCGGGCACTGCCGCGCCGCAGAAGAGATGAGCATGGCGCCCGCCGGCAGGGTTCCGGCTGGCCCTTGACCTTGCCTGTCGTTCACGCACCGGAGTGTTGCCCCGATGGTCCATCGTTTCGCACAGGCAGTCGGCCTGTCCCTGACGCTACTGGCGGGTGCCGCCACAGCCCAGACCCCCGCACCGACGCCGCAGCCCAATACACTCGCCCCGGCTGGATCAGCCGCGACCGCTCCCTTCCGCGGCCCGCTCGGCATCATGCAGATGCCGACCGCGCCGGCGTCTAACCTGCCACCGAACACCTTCATGGAGGGCATCTCCGCCGAGGCGAAGATGAACGCCTACCAGTCCATGATGATGATGAACCCCATGAGCCTGCGCCAGATGATCAACATCATGGTGGCGAAGAAGAAGGCCGAGGCGGGCATCAGTTTCGATGACGTCGTGGAGTCGATGAAGGTTCGCGCCAACAAGCGCAATTTCAAGCTCGTCGGTCACAGTCCGCTGTCGAAGGATGTGGCGGCGATCTCCGGCGACAAGAACACGCCGCGCGTGGAGATCTTCTCGTTCTGCGACGCCATGGTGGCGCGCGAGATCGTCGATGCCGTGCCTGAGTTCATCGCCTTCCTGCCCTGCCGCATCGCGGTCATGGAAGATGCGAAAAAAGAAATCTGGCTGGTAACGCTCGACTGGGACGTGCGCTGGCTCGATACCTCAAATCACCCGGACAAGCTGTCCGCCTCGCTGCGCGAAAAGGCCATCAACGTGCGCGACGCGATCGACGACATCATGAGCGCGGGGGCCAAGGGAGAGCTTTGATGCCTGCCCTGCCCGCCTGCCCGATCAGGGCTTAGGGCGAAGCGGCGGCTTTTCGTTCGTCCCCTTCCACAACCCGTAGCGCCAGGGCAGATACCAGCGCGCGCGCGCCGGCACGGCCTCGCAGACGAA
>DAOMXN010000114.1:0-7906 GCA_035437025.1 Beijerinckiaceae bacterium
GGCCGCCGCTGGGCCGACTCGTCGCGGCCATTCCCAAACCCATCGCGAACGCCATGCTGGCCGGGGTGCTGCTGAAGCTCTGCCTCGCGCCGTTCGTGGCGCTGAAGGTCCTGCCGTTGCAGGCGGCGGCCATCCTGCTGACGTGGCTCGTGTTTTTCCGCCTCGCGCGGCTCTATGCGGTGCCGGCGGCCATGGCGGTGACGCTGGCGATCCTGGCCCTGACGGGGGAACCCGTGCGGATCGAATCCGCCGCGCTCTGGCCGGCGACGCAGATCGTCTCGCCGGTATTCACGGCGGAAGCGCTGTTCTCCATCGCGATCCCCTTGTTCGTCGTCACCATGGCGTCGCAGAACATCACAGGCCTTGCCGTGCTCTCGACCTTCGGGTTCCGGCCGAACGCGCGGGAAGGGCTTGTTGCGACCGGCCTCGGATCGGCGCTGATCGCGCCGTTCGGAGGGCCGACGGTGAACTACGCCGCGATCACGGCCGCGCTTTGCGCCGGGGTGGATGCCCATGCCGAGCCCGCACGCCGCTATGTGGCGGCCGTGTTTTCCGGCGTCGGCTATGTCGCGCTCGTCGCGCTGGCGGGCGTCGCGGCAACGGTACTGACGAAAGCCTCGCCGCTGCTGGTCGAGGCGGCGGCAGGGTTGGCGCTGATGGGGGCGTTTGGCGGCGCGATGCTGGGCGCGACGCAGGATGAGAACAGCCGCATTCCCGCGATGATCACGTTTCTGATCACCGCGTCGGGCTTCAGTTTCGCCGGCATCGGCGGGGCCTTCTGGGGCCTCGCGATCGGCTGGGCGGCGGATTTCGCCCTGCGCGCGCGGATCAGCGCTTGAACGGCAGCACGGTCTTGGCCGTGCCGAGCACCTTGCCGGCGGCGTCAATCGCCTGCACGCTCCACTCGTAGCGGTGCGTTTGGCCCGGCGGCGGGCAGGGGCCGCGATAGGATGAGAACGCGCCGAAGACCTCGCCTGCGGCGAAGCTGGACTTGCCGGCGAACGCCACGCTGCCCCCGCCGTGCGGATAGCTGGGCAGGTCGAGGTCCACCATCTTGAAGTCGAGCTTTGCCGTGCCCTTGGGCACGGCGCCCAGAACGAAGGCGGGCGACTGGCCGCCGCAACCAGCGGCAGAACCCCAGGATGCTTTCAACGACAAGGCCTGGGCGCCTCCGGTGGCGGCAAGGATCAGGCCCGTGGCGGCAAGGATTGGCTTCATGATCTGCGGTCTCCATCAGTCCAGCACACGATACGTGCATGAGTGAAAGCGGCACAATCGGAAAAGGGCCATTGCCAACAGCTTGTGAATTTCTATCTCCACCAGCTGACGCGCCGTGGCACGCGGCTTGCTGAAAACGGTGACGTGGGGCAGGGTTGTCCAAAACACAGGCAGGCGGATTTTGGGGATCAACGGGAGAACACGATGACAACATTCACTCGACGCATGCTCGGCGGCGCGGCACTGGCCGCCGGCCTGGCTTTCGGCGCCATGCCGGCTTCGGCGCAGACCGCGCTGAAATTCACTTTGGACTGGGTGTTCCAGGGGCCGACCTCGCCCTTCCTGGTGGCACTGGAGAAGGGCTACTACAAGGCCGAGGGCCTCGACGTGACCATGGATCCGGGCCAGGGTTCGGCCGGCGCCTTGCAGCGCGTGGCCACCGGCGCCTACCAGATCGGTTTCGCGGACGTGAACTCGCTGATCGAGCACAATGCCAAGAATCCGGGCAAGGAAATCCTGGCCGTGTTCATGGCCTATGACTTCCCGCCCTTCGGCGTCTACGCACTGAAGA
This sequence comes from Beijerinckiaceae bacterium, assembly GCA_035437025.1. GTDB lineage: Bacteria > Pseudomonadota > Alphaproteobacteria > Rhizobiales > Beijerinckiaceae > JAIUNP01. Next base: position 1,790 of record DAOMXN010000114.1, read on the forward strand.
AGAGCGGCATCAAGGCGCCGAAGGACCTTGAGGGCAAGAAGCTCGGCGCGCCGGTGTTCGATGCCTCGTTCCGCCTGTTCCCGGCCTTCGCCAAGAAGACCGGCATCGACAAGGGCAAGGTCGAGCATGTCAACCTGACCCCGCAGCTGCGCGAGCAGAGCCTGGTGCAGGGTTCGGTCGATTTCATCTCCGGCCACTACTTCTCGTCGATCCTCGACCTGAAGGCGCGCGGCGTGAATGTCGATGACGTCGTCGCCATGCGGTATTCCGACGTCGGCATGGACGTCTATGGCAACGCCGTGATCGTTTCGCCCGAACTCGCGGCGCAGAACCCGAAGGCCGTGACCGGCTTCATCCGCGCCACCGTCAAGGCGTGGAAGGAAGTCGCCGCCAACCCGAAGATCGGCATCGAGGCGACGAAGAAGCGCGATCCGCTGATCAACGAGGCCCTGGAGACCGAGCGTCTCGACATGTCGCTGAAGCTCAATGTCCTGACGCCCTTCGTCAAGGCGAATGGCATGGGCGACGTCGATCCGGCCCGGTTCGCCCGCTCCGTGAAGGACGTGGCCGAAGCCTTCGGCCTGCCGACCGCCCCCGACGCGGCCAAGGTCTTCTCCTCCGCCTTCCTGCCGCCGAAGGCGGAGAGGATGGTCGCTCCGTAAGGCCTCCCCGGCCCTTCACCCACGTCTCGTCCGCCTTCGCCCCGCACGGGGCAAAGGCGGGCCGAAGCGGCCCGTGCCGCCTTCCGCCCACCTGCGGGCGAAGGGCCGGCGCGGGATGAGGGCAGCCCGCCGATCCACCAGACTTCCGGATGTCCGTCTTGACCCAGTCCAACACCGAGCCGCCGCTTGTCGAACTGAAGGGCGTCAGCCTAGCCTACGGGCGCGGCGATGGCGCAACCCTCGCGCTCGCCGATGCCACCCTGTCCATCCAGAAGGGCGAGTTCATCGCCGTGGTCGGCCCGTCCGGCTGCGGCAAGTCCACGCTGATGAAGCTTGTAACCGGCCTTCTGCCGCCGACGTCCGGCGAGGTCAGGGTGCATGGCGAGCGGGTGACGCGCCCGATCAAGGGTGTCGGCATGGCGTTCCAGAACCCGACGCTGATGCCCTGGCGCACCACGATGGACAACATCCTGCTGCCGCTCGAAGTCGTCGAGCCGCACAAGCAGCGCTTTCGCGCCAACAAGGCGGAATACGTCGCCAAGGTCGAGAAGCTGCTCGCCACGGTGGGACTCAAGGGGTTTGGCGAGAAATTCCCCTGGCAATTGTCCGGCGGCATGCAGCAGCGCTCGAACCTCTGCCGCGCGCTGATCCACGATCCCGAAATCATGATGCTCGACGAACCGTTCGGCGCGCTCGACGCCTTCACGCGCGAGGACCTGTGGAGCGTGATGCAGAACCTGTGGCTGGAACGCCGGTTCACCGCCGTGCTCGTGACGCATGACCTGCGCGAGGCCGCGTATCTGGCCGACACCATCTACGTGATGTCGAAGCGCCCGGGAAAAGTGATCCTGAAGAAGACCGTCGACATTCCGCGCCCTCGCACGCTGGCGACGACCTTCGAACCGCATTTCGTCGACATCGTGCATGAGCTGCGCGACCGCATCCATCAGGAGTACGCGTGATGACCGACACCCAGCGCTACTACCTGAAGATCGCCATGCCCTGGCTGTTCATGGCGGCGCTTTTCCTCATCTGGGAACTCGCCTGTGTGATGTTCTCCATCCAGGAGATCATCCTGCCGCGGCCGTCGAAAATCTTCACGGTCATGGTCGAGCGTTTCGACATCCTGCTGCGCTTCTGCCTGGAAACGCTGTGGACCACCACGGTCGGCTTCTTGCTGGCCATCGGCTTCGGCCTGGTGCTGGGGCTGGCCATCGGCGCCTCGCCTTTCATCTATTCCGGCCTGTATCCGCTGCTGATCGCGTTCAATGCGATTCCGAAGGTCGCCATCGTGCCGATCCTGATGATCTGGCTCGGCGTCGGCGCGACGCCGGCGATCATCACGGCCTTTGTCATTTCGTTCTTCCCCATCGTGGTGAATGTGGCGACGGGCCTTGCGACCATCGAGCCTGAAATGCGTGACGTGATGCGCTCGCTGGGCGCGACGCAGTATGAAATCCTGACCAAGGTCGGCATTCCGCGCGCCATGCCGTATCTCTTCGCCTCGCTGAAGGTGGCGATCACGCTGGCCTTCATCGGTTCGGTGATCTCGGAGACGGTGGGCGGCAACCGCGGCATCGGCTTCCTGATGCTCTCGGCCGGCGCCCGCAACGACGCGCCGACGACCTTCGCCGGCCTTTTCGCCATCGCCATCATGGGCGTGCTGATGTACGCGATCTGTGCCCTGATCGAGCAGCGGATGACGAAATGGGCCTTCCGGGGCGAAGTGGTGGGATAAGGTGACACAAGACCACGTCGCCGATGCCCGGTTCTGGGATCGGTTCTCCCGCCGCTACGCCGCCGCGAAGATCGCCGACATGGCGGGCTACGAGCGCACGCTCGAGCGGACAGGCGAGCTCATTCGAGGCATGGACCGCGTTCTGGAGATCGGCTGCGGCACGGGAACGACGGCGCTGCGGCTCGCCCCTGCGGTCGGGAGTATCCTGGCCACTGACATTTCGCCGAAGATGATCGCCATCGCGCAGGAGAAGGCGGCGGCGCAGGCCTGCGCGAACGTTCAGTTCCAGGTTGCGGCGCCGGAGACCGTGACCGCTCCGCAGGCCTCCTTCGACGCCGTGCTGGCCTTCAACGTGCTGCATCTGGTGCGTGACCGGGCGGCGGCGCTCGCGCAGATTCGCCGCCTGCTCAAGCCCGGCGGGCTGTTCATTTCGAAGACGACCTGCGTGTCGGAACTCAACCCGCTCATCCGCGCCGCCATACCGGTGATGCGCGCCGTCGGCCTTGCGCCCCATGTCGCGGTGTTCCCGGCCGGAACGCTGCTCAAGGACATCGCCCAGGCAGGGTTCACCGGCATCGAGAGCGAGCGCCACGGCTCCGGCAAGAAGGACTTCCGGCTGTTTGTCGTCGCTCGGGCGTGAGCCGGCGGTTCCGCACAAGTTCACGCCGCTTTGAGCCGTGCCCCTTTGCGATTCACCCCTCCGCTACTATTTCTGTGCCAGTCCTGTTCCCCTGATCTGATTCTGGCCGCGCCCTGCGCAGCCCCAACAAGAGAGCCGCGATGCGCGATCCGATCGAAACCTACATGAACCTCGTGCCGATGGTGGTCGAGCAGTCGAACCGCGGCGAGCGCGCCTTCGACATTTTCTCCCGCCTCCTGCGCGAGCGGATCATCTTCCTCACCGGCCCGGTGGAGGACGGCATGGCCTCGCTGATCGTGGCGCAGCTGCTGTTCCTGGAAGCGGAGAACCCGAAGAAGGAAATCTCGCTCTACATCAATTCGCCCGGCGGCGTGGTGACCTCCGGCCTGTCCATCTACGACACGATGCAGTTCATCCGCTGCCCGGTGACGACGCTGTGCACGGGGCAGGCCGCCTCTATGGGCTCGCTGCTGCTCACCGCCGGCGAGAAGGACATGCGCTTCGCCCTGCCGAACGCGCGCATCATGGTGCACCAGCCGTCGGGCGGCTTCCGCGGCCAGGCGACCGATATCCTGATCCACGCCGAGGAGATCCGCAGCCTCAAGCAGCGGCTGAACGAGATCTATGTCCACCACACGGGACAGACCTACGACGCGATCCACACCGCGCTGGAGCGCGACAACTTCATGACAGCCGACAAGGCCAAGGAATTCGGTCTGATCGACAAGGTTGTGGCAAAGCGGGACGCCGATCCGGCCGAACCGAAGCCGATGTGACGGCGGATTCGCCTCTGGCGCGCAAATTGCCTATAAGCTTGCGGTGCGGCGTGTTGCGTTTCAGTCCCGGACAGGTCTTGCCGGCGGCGTTAGTCATTAATTTGTGACAAGCGCCGCAATCCGGCCGCGTTTAACGGTTCCTCCATTGAACCTTCGGGACAATGGCGGATGACTTCGAAAGCCGGGTGATTTGCACCACCGGGCGGATGGAAAGGCCAGCGGATCGCGCGAGCGGTGCGTCGGGCGATGGAGAGGGTGATGAGCAAGCAGACCGGTGGTGATACGCGCAGCACGCTGTACTGCTCTTTCTGCGGAAAGAGCCAGCATGAGGTGCGCAAGCTCATCGCAGGACCAACCGTGTTCATCTGCGACGAATGCGTCGAGCTGTGCATGGACATCATCCGCGAGGAATCCAAGTCCTCGCTGGTCAAGGCCAAGGATGGCATCCCCACGCCCAAGGAAATCTGCAAGGTCCTGGACGATTACGTCATCGGCCAGCAGCACGCCAAGCGCGTGCTCTCCGTGGCGGTGCACAATCACTACAAGCGCCTCAACCACGCGACCAAGCACAACGACGTGGAACTGGCGAAGTCCAACATCCTCCTGTGCGGGCCGACCGGCTCGGGCAAGACGCTGCTGGCGCAGACGCTCGCCCGCATCCTCGACGTGCCCTTCACCATGGCCGACGCCACGACCCTCACCGAGGCCGGCTATGTCGGCGAGGATGTGGAGAACATCATCCTGAAGCTGCTTCAGGCTTCCGACTACAATGTCGAGCGGGCGCAGCGCGGCATCGTCTACATCGACGAGATCGACAAGATCTCGCGCAAGTCCGATAATCCTTCCATAACGCGCGACGTTTCGGGCGAGGGCGTGCAGCAGGCGCTCCTGAAGATCATGGAAGGCACGGTTGCCTCCGTTCCCCCGCAGGGCGGGCGCAAGCATCCCCAGCAGGAGTTCCTGCAGGTGGACACCACCAACATCCTGTTCATCTGCGGCGGCGCCTTCGCGGGGCTGGAGAAGATCATCTCCAACCGCGGCAAGTCCACCTCCATCGGCTTCGGCGCCAAGGTCTCCGCTCCGGACGACCGGCGCATGGGCGAGGTGTTCCGCGAGGTGGAGCCCGAGGACCTCTTGAAATTCGGCCTGATCCCCGAGTTCGTCGGCCGCCTGCCGGTGGTCGCGACACTGGAGGACCTCGACGAGCCGGCGCTGAAAAAGATCCTCACCGAGCCGAAGAACGCGCTGGTCAAGCAGTATCAGCGCCTGTTCGAGATGGAGAACGTGGACCTCACCTTCCAGGACGAGGCCATCGGCCACATCGCCCGCAAGGCCATCGAGCGCAAGACCGGTGCGCGCGGCCTGCGCTCGATCATGGAAGGCATCCTGCTTGAAACGATGTTCGACCTGCCGGGCCTCGAAGGCGTCGAGCAGGTGGTCATCTCCTCGGAAGTGATCGAGGGCAAGGCCCGCCCGCTCTATATCTACGGCGATCGGGGCGAGGAAAAGCAGGCGGCGTCAAGCGCCTGACCCACAGGCACGTGCTTCGCGAAGCGGTCCGCCGGGCCAATCCGGCGGGCCAACGCGCCGGTTCTGCATGGTCTCAGACGGCAGGGCCTGCCCAAGGCAGATGCCAAGGTCAGGGTGCTGCACCGCTGGCGTGACCCGGCACGATATTGCCCCGGCGTATCGCCAGGATCAACAGCACGACGCCGGCTGCCGTGCAAAGCGCGAATGCGACTAAAGACGATTCCATTCCGAAGCTTCCGCCGGTGAGCACGTCTGGCCCCTTGATGTTGGAGCGGATCAGGCCCGGTTGCGGGGCATTTCCGGATACGATCCCGGAAAAAATTGCCGATTGCGTGTAGTTCCAGGCCATGTGGAAGCCGATGCTGAGCCAAAGGCGTCGCGTGAACATGTAGGCGGCGGCAAGCAGCAAGCCGGCTTCGATGCTGATGTAGATCGCTCCGACGATTGTGCCTGCGGGATTGGCCAAGTGCAGCAGGCCAAAAACAAGTGACGATACGGCCAGCGAAACCCAGCTTCCAAACATGTCTTCGACGGAACGGAACAACACGCCGCGAAAGAAGAGCTCTTCGAACAGTCCGGAACTCAGCGCCATTGCAACCGCAGGGATTACATAGGTCCAAGGGTTCAGGCCTTCGATTCGATACATGCCAAGGGCCATCAGCACGAGAACGCAGGTGGTATACAGGCCCGCGCCGATCAGCAGGCCAGTTCCCCATTCCCGACCGGCGCCATGGAGCGAGAGTTCGTTGGCTGGACGCCGCTCGACCAGCC
>DAOMXN010000115.1:0-7862 GCA_035437025.1 Beijerinckiaceae bacterium
GGGGCCTTGCTGGTAGGTCAGTCCGCCCGGCGGTTTGGGCGGGACCAGATCAGCGAGTAGCCGTCACCGTCCTCGTCGTCGAAGAGGTTGGCGTAGATCGGGGCGTTGAAGCTCGGATCGTCGAGCTTGAGGCCCAGATAGTCGCGGCCCTCGTTGGAGCGTTTGGACCAGGCGGCGCCGATCTCGGCGCGGCCGACCAGGACGCGATGGCTGGGGGCGTTTTCGCCGGTGGCCCGCAGGTCGGGAACGATGCGCACGCCCTTGGCCTGGACGCTGAGGGTAACGATTTCGCCGCTGAACTCGTTCGAGCCAGTCTTCTTGAAGGTGCCGATGGTCGCCATGGTAAGTCTCCGTTTTTGCGTTTTCGAGCCCGCACCATGCGGCCTCGATGGCGATCGGTGGGCCGGAGGCGACCGACGCCGCATCGCTTGCGACCGAAGCGAAGCGGAGGACGGCCAAGGAGGACTTTGTTGTCGCGCGAGGAATGGGCGGCACGCCCAGGGGAAGAAAGTCTGACGCCGCCGTTGCGGCATAGGCGGTCGAGGCGAAGCCGGCCTTCGGCCAGATCAGGCCATTGGAGAGGCCGTGAGGTGCGCTCGTTCAACGGGACAGAGAGGGAGACGTCGGCGACATTTCGTGACCGACAGGGGGATAGGACCGGCCGTTCACCGGCATCGTTGCGTCTTACCGGGAAAGGCAGGCTGCGCTCCCTCCCGTATCCGGGCGACCACAGAACATGCCCGTCACTCGTGTTCGAGTTCTGCCGCGGTTCGTATGTGCCGCTGATCGAAGCACCCTTGGGGGGCGGTGTTAGGGCGCGGGTACGATCCTTCGCTCCTGCGCAGCCCCAAGCGATCTGTGGCGATGGAGGTGCCGTGCATCCCGCTGTTCTGGCGTTGCCGCCAACGGTGTCGAGTGCGTCTAAGCCCGCGCCAGCTCCTGGCTCGCTGGGACGGGTGCCGCCATACCCGCAACGCGCAGGAACGCCGTGATGCCCACTGCAACCGCGCCGACGAGGGAGAACACGATCTGCCAGGTCTCCGAAGGCATAGTGTGTTTCACGATGCCGTGGACGGCGTGGTACCCCGCGATGACGGCGGGTACGACGAAGATTGCCGAGATCGCAAACTTGGCCCAGAGCGGGCGGACGGTCGCGAGCAGAACTTGGCCGATGCCGAGGGTAAGACCGCCCGCGGCGATGCCGACGAGGATCGCGCCAAACCAGCCAGCGCCGGTGTGATAGGCCCAGGTTGCGGCGCTCAAACCCGCGAACAAGGGCAGCGCGAACACGGCCAGCGTGAGGAGCAACCAGCAGAAGAATCCGATGGCCGCGACGGATAGGAGAATGCCGAGAAAGATCATGGTGGTGTCTCCGAGACAAAAAGGTCTGAAGGTCGCGCCTCCACCACCACCACGGCGCGATAGGAAGCATAGCAGAACATCGCTGCTGACGGGAGCGGAAACCGGCAGGGCTTCCGCATCGCGCGCGATGATCTTCGCCCCGTCATGGGACGAAAGGGTCGATTTCATCGACGATGGCGGCGCTGTCGCCGTCATATTCGGCGGCCGGTGTCACCGACAGCGTGCCGTCGCCGGCGCGGAAGATGACGATGACGGCCATGAGGGTGGTGGCGAGGCTGAAGGCGAAGGCGTGTGCATCGTGGAAGGACATCGATCCGGCTCCTGTGCGAAGCGGAGGACCATCCCCCGCTGACAGGCGCCCGATGAGTTCGGCCGAGGGCCGCAATCACCGCGTAGGTGAAACCGGGAGCGGCGGCACGCGCAGCGTAGTCCGACCCTTTATGGGTTGATGGCGTCAGGCCGTCGGCTGAACCAAAGGATCAGCGCATTTGAAGCGGGGGTGGTCTGACGGTCGACGGGAAGCCTGTTCGCTACATCCGATCAGAAATAGCCCCGGATATGACCTCGACTCTCCAGGATTCGTCGATTTCTCAGGCCAAGTAATTCATAGTGGCACCGGTCAACAATAGAACTGGGATACGATGTTGAGATTCAAAGAGTTCATGAACCTTCCGACTTTGAGCGAGATCCTCGTGTCGGAAGATGCCGCCAGTTTCGAGCGCCTAGATGAAGGAAAATGGATAAAGGGGCGCTTCGACAGTAATATTCGCATTGATCAACCGACCCATGGTGCCGGACAGACCCATGCGCATGTATATGGACGGAAAGGCGCCGAAATCGGTGTTGTCAATTTTGACGGTTCATCAAGCCACGGCACGAAGTGTCGGTTGAATGATGCCGATGCAGACGCCCTGCGCGATCGCGGTTTCGCAATCAAAGCGGGCAACATCGTTGAATGGGTTGTTCTGCCTACGCAACCTCAGATGTTGCTGGGCTGCAGGCGGCGCTCACGCGCCGCCTGAACCGAACCGATAGACCGGGATGCCGAGCTTACGGGCCTTGTCGGCGAGATTGTCCTGAATGCCCGTGCCGGGGAAGACGAGGACGCCGATCGGCATGATCGCCAGCATGGCGTCGTTGCGCTTGAAGGGCGCGGCCTTGGCGTGTTTCGTCCAGTCGGGCTTGAAGGCCACCTGCGGCACCTTGCGGATTTCGGCCCAGCGGGCGGCGATCTTCTCGGCGCCTTTGGGCGAACCGCCGTGCAACAGCACCATGTCAGAATGCTTGGCGTGAACCTGATCGAGCTTGGCCCAGATCAGCTTGTGGTCGGCGGTGTCGCCGCCGGTGAAGGCGATCTTCGGGCCGGCGGGCACCAACACTTCGGTCTCGGCGCGGCGCTTGGCGGTGAGGAAGTCTCTGGAGTCGATCACTGCGGAGGTGAGCTGGCGGTGGTTGACGCGCGATCCGGTGCGCTGCGACCAGGGTGAGCCAGTGACGCGGAGGTAACGGTCGGCTGCGCTGTCGCGGAACACTTCCAGGCTGTCGCGGCGTTCGATCAGCGATTGCCCGACTTCGATCAGGCTTTCGAGCTGGACGGATTTGACCTCCGAGCCGTCCTGTTCGCGCTGGAGGCGCTTCTGTCCCTGCTCGTTGTCGTCCAGCTTGCGCTCGACCCGATCGACGGCGCGGTGGAACATATTGACGGTCGACCAGAGGAGATCGTCGAGGTCGTGATCGAGGCTGGTGTCGGCCATCGTGGCGACGAGGGCATCGAAGATGTCGGCGATGGCGCCTTCGATGATGCGGTCCTCCGGCGCCGGGCGGGGATCGGGTTCGTCCTCGGAAGGACGGTAGCCGTAGAGCTGAAGCTCCTGTGCGATATGGTCGGTGGGTGATGATTCGTGGTGGGGTTCGTCATCGTCATACGCGCTCATGGGAGGCTCCGTCGGTGGACCGCGACCGTCGCGGCCTTCATGGCGACGAAGCCCGTGGGCGGGACGGGCCTGCACCCGGCGCGAAGCGCCGAGCCGGAGCGTGAGCGGAGGATGGCGAAGCCCGGCTATTTTGCCTCGCGATGGAAAGGCGGCTTCGCCGCCGCCGGAAAATAGCCGGGCGCAGCCATTGCCGACCCGGCCCGGCTATGGGCCGATCGCCCTCTCGAAGGCCGAGGCGCGGTCCTCTTCCGATACAGGGGCATCCCGGCGGGCATGGCGATGACCCCGCCACGGTCCTCCCTGCCGGCTATGCCACCAGAGACATGAAGCGGGCGACATCCTGCGGGGCAAGCTGCACCCGGAGCATGGCGCGGAGCGCATCCGTGCCGAAGTGGCGGAGATCCTCGTTGAAGTCCCCGAGCCGCGGCGACAGCACGATTGCCTCGATCCCGGCCGCGTTCGCTCGTTCGGCCAGACTGTCCTGCGCGCTTATCCCCGCCGGGTCGTTGTCGCGGACGATATAGAGCCGGCGAAGATCATCGGGGAACAGGAGGGCGGCTAGATGGGCAGCAGACAGGGCGGCCGCCATCGCCATGTGCGGAAGCACCTGACGTGCCGACAGGATGGTTTCGATGCCTTCGCCCGCTGCCATCACCTCGCCGGCGTTCCCGAAGCGGACGGCGTGACCGAGCAGGTTGCCCATCGCCTTGCGCGGCGTGTCGATCGGCGCCTTGCCAGCTCGGATAGGATCTGGGCCATCAGGGGCAAGCCAGGTGCGATGTGCGCCGGTGATCGTGCCCCGAAGATCGGTGACGGCGGCGATCATTGCTGGCCAAGTTTCCGTCCGGCCATGATCGTCCGGTCGATAATAGCAGCGCGGATGGAAGCGGAGGCTTCCGGTTCCGCGCAAAGCCGTAATGCCGCGATTGCGGAGATACGTTTCTACGAGCGTGCCGCCGATCGGCTGCGACATAGCGAACAGCCGCCTTGCCGCCTCGGACGAGCCTGACGGGGCTGGTGTGCACAGTCGCTTCTTCGTCACCGGCGCGGGTTCTGGACGCGGCAGACTGAGAAAGGAACGGGCCTCCCGGGCGACATCGGCGAAGTCGATCAGGCCGCAGCTCTCTCGGATCACATCGAGCAGATCGCCATGTTCGCCGGTGGCGGCGTCGGTCCATTTGCCGGGCGGTCCCTTCACCGTCTCCTTGAGCCGCACGAACATCGAGCGGCCCGGTGTGTTGCGGGCGTCGCCGACCTGCCAGTAATTGCCCTGGCGGCGGCCGGCGTCGAGATAGTGGCGGCAAACCGCCTCGGCCTCCTGGCCGAGACGGGTCGCCAGATCGGAAGCGTCGAGCCGGGTCATCATGCCGCCTCGCGCTCGCCGATGTGCTGCACAGGATAACGGCCGAGCACACGTTCCAGCACAACCGGCCCATTGGCGTCGGTCGGCACGAACATGCGCAGCTTCCACGAGATGATCTCGTGGAACAGGCCGTAGGCCGTCAGGCGCTCGCGCATGGTGTCGGTGAATCCCGACAGCTCCACGCGGTCGGCGCCCATGACGCGAACGCGCCGAAGCTGAAGCCCCTCGGCAAGGTCGAGGATCGTTCGCCCGTCCATCAGCGCCACGAAGGCGTCGGCAGGCGCGAGTGTGATCGCGTCGGTCGCGGTCGCATTGGCCGCCCAGGCCGGCGAGACCTTGCGGCCGACGATTCGCTCGCCGTCATCGGTCTGGAGCCGATAGACACGGGTGGATTCGTTCGGCAGCCGTTTCCAGATCGGCAGCAACAGTCCGGCGACGATGTGGATCGTGCTATCGGAGAATTCCGGCACGTCCGCGACCTCGGCAGTCCAGGCGGCCGCGAAGGTGTTGCGATCCGCCTCGATCCAATGGGTCTCGCCCATCATCTTCACGGGAACGGCGTGCGATTCCATCGGCCGGATCAGCCGGACGCGGCGTTCGATCTCGCCATCATCGAGCATAATCGAGGTTTCTGGAACCTGGACGGCGGCGCGGCCCGACCGCTGGTTGACCAGCAGCTTCGCGCCGGGCTCAAAGAGCCGGGCGAGCGCATCGTCCAGCGTGACCGGACGATTGCGCTCGCGCTGCGCGATGGTCAGCAGCCGGGTCTCCGCTCCCGTGCCCGGATGGGTATAGATGGTCTGGCGGCCGGTGACGGTGAAGCCTTCCGCGGTCAGCGTCTCCAGCCCGACATCGTAGATGCCGGCGGCGATGGCGCCCTCGATCTTGGCTGTTAGAAGCTGCTCGAAGGCGGTGAACAGCACGCCTTGAAGTTCGATTGTCAGCGCCAGCAGCCGGTTGAGGAAGGTGGTGATCGGCGGCAGCTCATCCTTGATGCCGTTCGCGTCCATCAGCTTCAGGCCGGTGGCGGACTCGAAACGGCCGAGCGAGCAACCCTCGACCTTGCCGCGCACCAGCAGGAGGTAGAGCTGGCGCAAGGCATCGCGGGCATAGGGGCTTTCGAGATTGTCCTCGGGCCGGAACAGACCCTGGCCGCCGGTCTGGCGCTGGCCACGGGTGATGGCGCCCAAAGTGTCGAGGCGCCGGGCGATGGTGGAGAGGAACCGCTTCTCCGCCTTCACATCCGTGGCGATGGGGCGGAACAGTGGCGGCTGCGCCTGGTTGGTGCGATGCGTGCGCCCGAGGCCCTGAATGGCGGCGTCGGCCTTCCAGCCCGGTTCGAGCAGATAGTGAACACGCAGCCGCGTGTTCCGCGCCGAAAGCTCGGCGTGATAGGAGCGCCCGGTGCCGCCTGCGTCCGAGAAGATCAGGATGCGCTTGGCGTCGTCCATGAACCCTTGCGTCTCGGCGAGATTTGCGGCCGCAGCGCGGTTCTCGACGGTCAGACGCTGGCCTTTGCGGACGATGCGCCGGGAGCGGCCCGTCACCTCGGCAACGAGGTCCGTGCCGAAATGCTGGACGATCTGATCGAGTGCGCCGGGCACCGGCGGCAGGCTGGCGAGTTTGGCGATCAGCTCGTCACGGCGGGCGACGGCTTCGCGGCTCTCGACGGGGTGGCCGTCCCGATAGACCGGCCGCGACGATAGATTGCCTTCCGAGTCGGTGAACGGTTCGTAGAGCTGCACCGGAAAAGAATGGGCGAGGTAGTCGAGGACATATTCCCTCGGCGTGATGTCGACGCGAACGTCGTTCCATTCCTCGGTCGGCAACTCCGCTAGCCGGCGTTCCATCAGCGCTTCGCCGGTCGAAACGATCTGGATCACGGCGGCATGGCCGGATTCCAGGTCGTTCATGATCGACCGGATCAAGGTCGGCGTCTTCATCGAGGTCAGCAGATGACCGAAGAAACGCTGCTTCGCCGACTCGAAGGCCGAGCGGGCTGCGGATTTGGCCTGCCCGTTCAGGGTGCCGGTGGCGCCGGTGATATTGGCCGCCTCCATAGCCGCATCCAGATGGTTGTGGATGATGGCGAAGGCTCCGGCATAAGCGTCGTAGATGCGGGTCTGCTCTGGCGTCAGCGCGTGCTCGACCAGCTCATATTCCACGCCGTCGAAGGAGAGCGATCGGGCAGTGTACAGGCCGAGCGCCCGAAGATCACGCGCCAGCACCTCCATCGCTGCCACGCCGCCGGCCTCGATGGCCTCAACGAACTCGGCCCTGGTCGAGAACGGAAAATCCTCGCCGCCCCAGAGGCCGAGACGCTGGGCATAGGCGAGGTTATGAACGGTGGTCGCGCCGGTCGCCGAGACATAGACCACACGGGCGTTCGGCAAGGCGTGCTGGAGGCGAAGCCCGGCGCGCCCCTGCTGCGAGGCGGCGACGTCGCCGCGTTCTCCTTTGCCGCCACCGGCGTTTGCCATCGCATGGGCCTCGTCGAAAATGATCGTTCCATCGAAATCGGAGCCCAACCATTCGACGATCTGCCGGACGCGCGAAACCTTCTCGCCACGGTCGTCGGAGCGTAGCGTGGCATAGGTCGTAAATAGGATGCCTTCCGGCAGCGTGACCGGCCGTCCCTGCGGGAAGCGCGACAGCGGCGTGACGAGCAGGCGCTCCATGCCGAGCGCCGACCAATCGCGCTGGGCATCCTCGATCAGCTTGTCGGACTTGCTGATCCACACCGCCTTGCGGCGGCCCTTCATCCAGTTGTCGAGAATGATGGCGGCGGACTGGCGGCCTTTGCCGACGCCGGTGCCATCGCCGATCATGAAGCCGCGGCGGAAGCGCTGGGCGTTGGCGGCATCTTCGCGTGCGGCCGTGACGATATCGAAGGTGGCGTCCACGGTCCACGATCCGGCGAGATGATCGGCGTGTGCTTCGCCGGCGTAGATGACGGTCTCGAGCTGTGCATCCGACAGTAGTTCGTGGATATTGGCCGGGAGGTGGGGACGATAGCTGGGCTTCGGCGGTGCGACCGAGGCCATCGCGGCGGATTGCACCAGTTTGGTGGGGTGCGTCTGAGAGCCTGAGATACGGATGGCCTGCAATCCGTATTCTTCATAGATGCCGTCGGATAGGCGGCCACCCTCGCCGGTCAGGCCGTCCCGGGTGTCGTAGGCGAGCGGCAGGCCCTCGGGTTCGGC
>DAOMXN010000116.1:0-7836 GCA_035437025.1 Beijerinckiaceae bacterium
CTCTCCCGCCACGCCGCGCAAGCGCTCGCTTTCGCCCCTTGCCGCATCCAGCGAGGCGGCCAGCGATGCCAATTCGCTTTCCAGCCCCTGCTTGGAGGAGCGTTCCAGAGCGAGGATTTCGGTGAGCTGAGCCAACTGCCGGTTCAGGCGGGTCAGCACATCGTCCTTGCCGCTCATCTCGCGCGCCAGGAAGAACTGGGCCAGCACGAACACGGCGAGCAGGAACGTGAAGACCAGGATCAGCGTCGACAGGGCATCGACGAAGCCCGGCCAGTAGTTCATGGAGCGGTCACCGCCGCGCGTGCGGGCGAGTGGCATCAGGGTCTCCGCTCGACGGTCTCTCGCGCCAGCCGTTCCAGGAGCCGCTTGACGTCCTGCTGCTGGTCCGCCTGATACTCGACCCAGTTGCGGATCATCTGCTGTTCCGAGCGCATGTGCTGGACCAGCGCCTGGATGCCTTCCGCCAGGTTGGCCATGGCGGCACTGTTGCCCTTGTCAGGACCAAGGGCGGCGATCGCCACGAGCAGCTTGTCCAGCACGGGCTTGAGATCCTGCTGCGGCGAAGGCAGCGCGGGCACCGGCGGGCTGACAGGCTGCGGCACCGGCAGGATGTCCTGCGTCATGGTCGAGAGCCAGTCCTCCAGTTCGTAGAAGAACCGGTTCTGGGCCTGCCCCGCCTGGAGATCGAGAAAGCCGAGGATCAGCGACCCGGCAAGGCCGAACAGCGAGGACGAGAACGAAATGCCCATGCCAGCCAGCGGCTGCGACAGGCCGGACTTCAACTGGTCGAACAGGACCGTCGCGTCGCCCCCGCTCGGCATGGACGAGACCAGTTTTCCGATCGCGCCGACCGTCTCGATCAGGCCCCAGAAGGTGCCGAGCAGGCCGAGGAACACCAAGAGTCCGGTGAGATAGCGCGTGGTATCGCGCGATTCATCCAGGCGCGCGCCGATGGAATCGAGCACCGAGCGCAAGGTCAGGGTGGAAATGACCTCGTGGCCCGCGCGTTCGCCCAAGAGCGAAGCCATCGGCGCCAGCAAGACCGGCGGTTCGGCCGCCAGGATCCGCTGCTCGCCGCGCCGGACGCCGTTGACCCAGCGCACCTCGGGAAACAGCCGGCCGACCTGGCGCATCGCCAGGAGGACGCCGATGAGCAGGACGAAGAAGATCAGCCCGTTGAGGGCCGGATTGTACCAGAACGCGGCGAGGATCTGCTTGTGCAGGACAGCGGAGATCAGCCCGGCGAGCACCAGGAACACAACCATGCGCACGAGATAGGCGCGCGGGGCTGACAGGCGGAGCGCATCGGTCGTATCGGACATTCGGCCTCCCGGGCGAACCGGCGCATAGTCTTACCCCGCTTCGCGCGAAGGGCAAATGACCGAAGGCCGCGCCGGTCAGTCGATGCCCGAGACCAGGGATTTCAGCAGGGCGAACATGCTCTCGTTGCCGACGATCAGCGAACCGTCGGCCAGCATGTCGCCGTTGCCACGGATGTCGGAGACAAAGCCGCCGGCCTCGCGCACCAGCACGATCGCGCCCGCCATGTCCCAGGAATTCAGCCCGCGTTCCCAGAAGCCCTCGAACTGGCCGTTGGCCACAGCGGCCACATCGAGCGCGCAGGCCCCGAACCGGCGCACGCCGCCGACCTTGCCCATCACCGCCGTCAGTTCCTTGCGGAACGTCTCGCCATAGGCCTTGCCAGCATGCGGAATGCCGCAGGCGACCAGCGCGTCCAAGGGCTCGATACAGGCGGACACGCGCATGCGGTGGTTGTTGTGGAACGCGCCCTGCCCCTTTTCGGCGATGTACATGTCGTCGGTCGCCGGGTTGTAGACGACGCCGGCAACGAGCTGCCCTTCCCGCTCCAGCCCAATCGACACCGCGAAATTGGGAAAGCCGTGCAGGAAATTGGTGGTGCCGTCGAGCGGATCGACGTGCCAGACATGCGTCTTGTCGGGCCCCTCGACCGTGCCCGACTCCTCCATGCGGAAGCAATAGCCCGGGCGCGCCCTGTCGAGTTCGCGGTAGAGTATGTCCTCGGCCCGCTTGTCCGCCTGCGAGACGAAATCGCCGGGACCTTTTCGGGAAACCTTCAGCGAGGGCAATTCCGCGAAGTCCTTGCGCAGGCTCTTGCCGGCCTTCAGGGCAGCGGCGGTCATCACGTTCATCAACGGCGTGCGGATCATCAGGTCACATCTTCATGCTGGCGAGGCGACGCGCCTCGCGGACGGTTGCTGCGGGATCACCCGCCTCGAAGACCCAGGGACCGAGCGCCAGGAACTCGGCGCCGGTTTCCGCAAGATCGGGAATGCTGGCCAGGTCGCGGGCATAAACGACGCAGGGCAGATTGAAAATCTCCGCCCACCACTGCGCACGCTCGATAACGCGCTCGGGCTCCGGCAGGCTACCGTCCGGGCGCGGTTCTCCGAACAGCACGTAGTCCACGTCCGCCTCTCCGGCTTCCATCGCGTCATGCTTGGATCGCAGGCCGCCGACGCCAACCATCCGGTTCGGCTTCAGCAGATCCGCCGCTTCGGCCAGAGCCGGCGCGCCGAAGGCGACATGCGCCCCGTCCGCGCCCGACCGCGCAACAACGCGCATATCGGCGGGGTGGTCGAGCAACACCGCCGCATCCCGCTTCCGGATGATCGGGGCCAGCGCCTTGGCGGCCCTGAGCAGGCCGTCGTCGCCGCCTGCTGCGCGCAGAATGACCGCCGCGAACGGGGCAGCGGCCAGAGCGGTGTCGAGAAGGTCCCTGTAACCGTCCGGCGCAGCGATGTCAGGCGTGATAAGGAGAAGTTCGGGCGCAGCCATGGCCCCGCGCTTCTACGCGGGGCCGCGACGGCGGGCAAGGCGTTCAAGATCAGCTGAACTTGGGGTCCAGCTCGCCCTTGGCATAGCGCTTCGCCATGTCGGACAGCGGGATGACCTTCTTGATCTTCGAGGCCTGGCCGGCCGTGTTGAACTCCTGGAGACGCTGCTTGCAGAGTGCGGTCATCGCCTCCTGCGCCGGCTTGAGATACTTGCGCGGATCGAACTCCGACGGGTTCTCCTGCAGAACCTTGCGGATCTGGCCAGTCATGGCCATGCGGTTGTCGGTATCGATGTTGATCTTGCGCACGCCGTTCTTGATGCCGCGCTGGATCTCTTCCACCGGCACGCCCCACGTCGGCTTCATCTTGCCGCCATAGGCGTTGATGATGTCCTGCAACTCCTGCGGCACCGAGGACGACCCATGCATCACCAGATGCAGGCCCGGCATGCGGCGGTGGATTTCCTCGATCACGTTCATCGCCAGCACCTTGCCGTCCGGCTTGCGCGAGAACTTGTAGGCGCCGTGCGACGTGCCCATGGCGATAGCGAGCGCATCGACCTTGGTCTCCTTCACGAACTTCACCGCCTCGTCGGGATTGGTGAGAAGCTGGTCGTGCGAGAGCTTGCCTTCCGCGCCGTGGCCGTCCTCCTTCTCGCCCTCGCCGGTCTCCAGCGAACCGAGCACGCCGAGTTCGCCCTCGACCGAGATGCCGCCGAGATGGGCCATGGTGGTGACGGTCTTGGTGACGCCGACGTTGTAGTCCCAGTCGCCTGGCGTCTTGCCATCGGCCTTCAGCGAGCCGTCCATCATCACCGAGGTGAAGCCGGCCTGCATCGCCGTCATGCAGGTGCCCGGCTCATTGCCGTGGTCGAGATGCACGCAGACCGGAATATGCGGATAGATCTCGCAGACCGCGTCCATCATGTGCTTGAGCATGATGTCGTTGGCGTACTGGCGCGCGCCGCGCGAGGCCTGGATGATCACCGGCGCATCGACCGCATCGGCCGCCGCCATGATGGCGAGCGCCTGTTCCATGTTGTTGATGTTGAAGGCGGGCACGCCGTAGTCGTTCTCGGCGGCATGATCGAGGAGCTGACGCAGGGTTATGCGGGCCATGAAAGGTCTCCTTGGATTGAAAGAAAACCCTGCGCCGGAGGCGCAGGGCAATAATCACGCTTTGAGGGCTTCGACACCCGGCAGGGCCTTGCCTTCCATCCATTCGAGGAAGGCGCCGCCGGCCGTCGAGATATAGGTGAAATCGTCGCCGGAACCGGCGTGGTTCAGCGCCGCCACGGTGTCGCCGCCGCCGGCGATGGAGACGAGGGCGCCCGCTTTCGTCAACGCCGCCGCCCGATGCGCCACCGCGACGGTGCCGGTGTCGAACGGAGCCAGTTCAAACGCGCCGAACGGACCGTTCCATACCAGCGTCTTCGCCGACCCGAGTTTCGCCTCGACATGCGCCACCGTCTTGGGGCCGACATCGAGGATCATCTCGTCGTCCCGCACATGCGCGACATCGTCGACGCGGTGCGCGGCGTGCGCCTTGAACTCCTTGGCGAGCAGCGCATCGACCGGCAGCACGATCTCGCAGCCGGCGGCTTTCGCCTTGGCTTCGATCTCGCGGGCGGTCGCGACCAGATCATGTTCGCACAGCGACTTGCCGACCTTCACGCCGCGCGCCGCCAGGAACGTGTTGGCCATGCCGCCGCCGATGATCAGGATGTCGACCTTCTTCACCAGGTTGCCGAGCAGGTCGAGCTTGGTGGACACCTTCGCGCCGCCGACGATGGCTGCGACCGGCTTCTTCGGCGAGCCAAGCGCCTTGTCGAGCGCTTCCAGTTCCGCCTGCATGGTGCGGCCGGCATAGGCCGGCAGCACCTTTGCCAGTCCCTCGGTGGAGGCATGGGCCCGGTGCGCGGCGGAAAAGGCGTCGTTGACATAGGCGTCACCAAGCTTCGCCAGCTCGGTGACGAAGCTTGGCTCATTCTTTTCCTCTTCCTTGTGGAAGCGGGTGTTTTCCAGGCAGAGCACGCCACCATCCTTCAGCGCGGCGACGGCACTGGCCGCCGTATCGCCGATGCAATCGTCGGCGAAGGCCACCGGCCTGCCGAGCAGGCGGGCAAGTTCCGCCGCCACCGGCTTCAGGCTTTCCTTCGGGTCCCGGCCTTTCGGGCGGCCGAAATGGGCTAGCAGGACCACGCGTCCGCCCCGGTCGGCAATATCGCGGATCGTCGGCAGGATCCGCTCAAGACGTGTCGCATCGCTCACCCTGCCGCCTTCCATCGGCACGTTGAGATCGACGCGCACCAGCACGCGCTTGCCTTTGGGGGAGAGGGCATCGAGGGTCTTGAAAGCATTGGCCATGAAGTGCACCTGAAGGGTTATGGCATGGTGAGCGAGGCGCGGATCGCGCGGAAAACGGGCAACGCCGTCTCCAGCTCGGACGCGAGCGTCGCGCAGGACAGGGTCGTGCGGCCAGCCGGCGTTTCCGCCATCGAAAGGTAAACGCGGGTCTTCGCCGCGCCCGGGCCGATCTTGGGCGTTCCCACGAACTCCAGGCCGCTGACGCCGGCTTGCGAAAACACCGCCCCTGAATTCACGGAAAAGGCCTGTTCCAGCGCCGCACGGGCGTTCTGGCGCCACTCCGGTGTGGACATCATGCCGTTGATCTGTTGCTGCGACAACTTGGCGTTGGACGGAGCGGCCTTGAACGCCGCCTTGCACAAGGTGCCGTCGGCATTCGCCGCCGTCGGTTTGCCGCTCCTGGAATTGATGACCAGTGCCCGGTCATTGCCGGGATGCGAGGACGGAGCCACCGTGAACGGGGCAGGCGGTCGCGCGGCGAACCGCGCGGCCGGATCACTCTGGGCGGCTGCCGGCACGCCGATCAGCACGACCGCCAGCAGCGCTGCGAAGAGGCGCACGGCGCGCCTCAGATCAGCTTCGCCATCGCCACGGCGCTGTCGCACATGCGGTTGGAGAAGCCCCACTCGTTGTCGTACCAGGACAGAACGCGCACGAACTTCTCCTCCATCACCTTGGTCTGGTCGAGCGCGAAGGTCGACGACGCCGGCATGTGGTTGAAGTCCATCGACACGTTCGGCTCGGCGGTTACGGCGAGGATGCCCTTGAGCGGACCGCGCTTGGCGGCCTTCAGGATCGCCTCGTTGACCTTCTCGGCGGTGACCTTCTTCTTCACGACCACCTTGAGGTCGACCACCGAGACGTTCGGCGTCGGCACGCGGATGGCGGAACCGTCGAGCTTGCCCTTCAGTTCCGGGATCACCAGGCCGATGGCCTTGGCCGCGCCGGTCGAGGTCGGGATCATCGACAGGGCCGCCGCGCGGGCGCGGTAGAGGTCCTTGTGCATGGTGTCGAGGGTCGGCTGGTCGCCGGTGTAGGCGTGCACCGTGGTCATGAACCCGTGCAGGATGGTGAAGTTGTCGTTGAGCACCTTGGCCACCGGCGCGAGGCAGTTCGTGGTGCAGGAGCCATTGGAGACGACGAGGTGCTCCTTCTTCAGGCCGGCGTCGTTGACACCGTAGACCACGGTGTAGTCCGCGCCATCAGCCGGGGCGGAGACGAGCACGCGCTTGGCGCCGGCTTTCAGATGGGCCGCGGCCTTGTCCTTCGAGGTAAAGATGCCGGTGCATTCCAGCGCGATGTCGACGCCGAGTTCCTTGTGCGGCAGCTGGGCGGGATCCTTGATCGCCGTGACGCGGATCTTCTGGCCGTTGATGACGATGGACTCGCCCTCGACCCGCACATCGGCCGGGAAACGGCCGTGCACGCTGTCATAGCGCAGCAGGTGGGCGTTGGTCTCGACCGGCCCCAGATCGTTGATGCCGACGACCTCGATGTCCTTGCGCTTGCCCTCAACGATGGCGCGCAGAACGTTGCGCCCGATGCGGCCAAACCCGTTGATGAAAACCTTCACAGCCATGTCACCTGCTCCTTGTCAAAACCGACCCTGCGCCGCTGCAGCGCGTAGGGGTCCCGCAAATTCTCACCGCTTCAGCCGCGCCATCGCGGCATCCGCCACGCCAGCGGCCGTAATGCCGAAATGCTGATAAACCTTTGCCGCCGGCCCGGACGCGCCGAAACCATTCATTCCGATGAAGATTCCCTCACCGCCAATGATCGAATCCCATCCTTGCCGGATGCCGGCCTCGACGGCGATCTTCACCTTCGCCCGGCCGATCACCTTGCGCCGGTAGGCTTCCGGCTGATCGAGGAAGAGGTCGAGGCAAGGCACGGACACGACCCGCGCCAGGACACCCTTTTCCGACAGCAGTTTCTGCGCGGCCACCGCCATCGACACCTCCGAACCGGAGGCGAAGATCGAAACCTCCGCCTTGCCGGCCGCCGGGCTGATCTCGTAGGCACCGAGCGCCGAGAGGTTTCTGGCCGTGAAGGTCTTGCGCAACTGCGGCAGGTTCTGGCGCGACAGCGCAAAGACGCTCGGCCGGCGCCGGGAGGCCAGCGCGACTTCATAGGCCTCGATCGTCTCGGTCAGATCGCAGGGGCGCAGCAGGTTGAGGTTCGGAATGGCGCGGAGCGCCGCGAAATGCTCGACCGGCTGATGCGTCGGCCCGTCCTCTCCGACGCCGATGGAATCGTGCGTCATCACATGCAGCACCCGCTGTTCCATCAGCGCGGCGAGGCGCAGCGAGGGCCGGCAATAGTCGGAAAACACCAGGAACGTGCCCGAAGCCGGAATGATGCCGCCGTGAAGCGCCATGCCGTTCATCGCAGCGGCCATCGCATGCTCGCGGATACCGTAGTGGATGAAGCGGCCATCAAACTTGCCAGGCGCGACAGGGGCCAGCCGCTTTCCTTGCGTGAAATTCGAATGCGTCAGGTCGGCGGACCCCGACACGAACTCCGGCAGCGCACCCGCGATGACGTCGATCGTCATTTCCGACGTCTTCCGTGTGGCGATTTCCGCCGTTTCCGCGGCCGCCTTCCGCTTGAACGCCCGAAGACCGCGCGACAGGCCTTTCGGCAGGTCGCCCGCC
>DAOMXN010000117.1:0-7809 GCA_035437025.1 Beijerinckiaceae bacterium
GTCCGCCTGGGCGTTGACCACCTGGACCTGCCGCCGGTCCACCGGGCGCCGGCTGTCCCTGTTGGGCCGCCTGCACGGGCGTTGGAAAATTCAGATAGGGCTTCGCGATGGCCGGCACGTATGCCTGCACCTCCGGCGGGATCAGCCCCCAGAAACCCGGATAATAGTTCGCGCCGCCCCAAAGTGCTGCGGCGAGCGCTGCCACGAACCAGAATGCCTTTGCCATGCCCGCTTGACGCGCCTTTTCCAAAATACCCGGATTTTGATTGAAACCTATAGCTTTTCAGCCGCACCGAGGGAAGCGGCACAACATGAAATTCCGGAAAGGTTCAGCACGCAATCGCAGGAAATGGTTGATCTTCACGCAATTGTCAGCGTGTCGAACTGAGCGAGCGCCCGCACGCTCAAGGGCTCGCTGCGTCCGCGCACCGTCACCTCGTGCTGCGCCATGTCGGCCCCGGAATGGCCCGCCGCTTCCAGGGTTGCCTGCGAGACGACACAGACCGCGGCCAGCGCCTTGGTCATTTCTTCCAGCCGGGCCGCGATATTCACGGTGTCTCCGAGCGCCGTCAGCTGCGCCGCCTTGCCGCCGCCGCCGATCCGCCCGAGAATGGCTGGCCCCGTATGCAGCCCGATGCCGATGCGCAGGCGTGCCTTGAGCAGCGGCTCGAATTCCCGGTTGAGCGTTTCGAGCGCCGCCCCCATGCCCGCCACGGCGTCGAGAGCGGCGCGGCTGCCGCCATCCTCCGAGCCATCCGCGCCGAACAGCGCCATCAGCCCGTCGCCCAGATACTTGTCGATGCGCCCCCCGGCCTTTTCAATCGCGGCGGACATCTCCGAAAGGAAGCGGTTGAGAATGAACACCACATCGAAGGCCACCGACTTTTCGGCGATGGAGGTGAAGCCGCGGATATCGGCAAACATCACGGTCACTCGCCGCTCCACGCCCCAGCGGAACGGGTCCTGCTGGAGGTTTTCGCGCCGCGTCGCCTCGCCGGCATTGACAAGCCGCTGGACGCAGATTTCTTCGGTCGGCCTGAGCTGGCAGGCCAGGCGCACGCTTTCGGGCGCGCCGATGCGGGCCAGCAGACGTTGCTCGGCGATACTCGGTTCGGGCTGCAGGGCGGAGCCTTCCAGCAGGCGCACGCGGCAGGTGGAACAGCGCGCGCGTCCGCCGCAGACCGAGGCATGCGGAATACCGGCAAGCCGGCTGATCTCCAGCAAGGTGGCGCCGGGCGCGACCTTCAGCGTTGGTCCATCGGCGTAGCGCACCGTCAGACGCGAACGGAAACGCGCCATCAGGAACCGGATCGCGATAGTCGCCAAGGCCGCGCCGAACGCCAGCCCCAGCAGCCACTCCATGTAGAAATCGAGCCTGTTGAAGGCCGCCACCTGGGCCTCAGTGATGGTCGGACCGGCAAACCGGCGCTTCGCTTCCCGCATTCCGGCTAGAAAACCGGCGAGCGCGAACAGCGGGACCGCGCAAGCAAGCCCGAACAACACATCGCGCCAGCGCCCGAACCATGGCTTGAGCCGCAGCACCATCGCCAGTCCGATGCATCCGTGAATCCAGACCATCAGCAACAGCAAGGACTGGCCGCGCGCCAGATCCGGCCACATGATCTGGTACATCTGTTGGTAGGTCTGCTGGATGCCGGCGGCGGCCTTGACGCCGCTTGTCGCCACAAGGTGGTCCGCAAGCCAGATCGGGATCAGCAGGCCGAGGGTGATCTGCACGGCTTCCAGGCGCGGCATGCGCCAGTTGCGCCGCAACGCGAGGTTCTTGATGCCGATCAGGAAATGCAGCAGCAGGCTGCCATAAAAGAGGAGACGGACCGGCGGAAAGGACCAGATCGCACCATTGACGCGCCGATAGGCATCGGCGGCCTCGACCCCGAACAATCCCATGCCGGCATTGATGAAGTGCGTTGTGGCGAAGGCAAACAGCACCGACCCCGTCCAGAGACGGAGACTGCGCTCCGTCGGCCAAAACCGGGAGAGACTGTCCGATTTGGCCACGGTTCAGCCCTTGCGCAGTGCGGAAAGCTGCGCGTTGGTCTTTTCAAGGCGGACCGCAAGGTCGCGCATCACCGCAACGGCAATCTGCGGGAACTCGTTCAGCAGGTCGAAGAACAGGTCCTTGCGGATACGCAGCGCCTCGGTGGCTTCCGAAGCCTCGATGGTGGCCGAACGCGGGCTGCCTGAAAGCACGCCCATTTCCCCGACGATCGACCCGCGTGGAATTTGCGCCACCCGGATTCGGTCCGCCCCGGTCTCCAGCAGGACGTCCACGCCGCCCGACAGGATCACATAGGCCGAATCCGAAACGTCGCCCTGACGGAAAAATCGGTCGCCGGCGCGATAGCTCAGCCGTTCCGAGGCGAAGGCCAGCAGCTTGAGCTTTGCCGGCTCAACCCCCCTGAACATGGGCAGGGCCTGCAGTGACTTGACTTCATTGTCGAGGGTCATGACGTCATCCTCCCGCCGCCGACTGGGGCGGCGCAGCGCCGGTGAGCCGGCCGTTTTCAAATGTTATGACAAAGTCGAATCCGGTTGGCGTGGCATCTTCCGGCAGGTCGACGATCAGGGTGCGGCCGCCAAATTCCTGGCGCAGGCGCTCGACGATCGCCATCGCATCGGCGGTTCGCAGGCCGGCCAGCGAGCCTTCCACCACGAGGATGTCGGGGCGCCGCAGCAGACACCGGGCCAGATCGATGCCAGCGCGCTGGGTTGCGAACAAAAGCTTGCCGCCCGGACCGACCTGGTAGTCCAGGCCTATGCGATAAATGTCTTCCTCCAGCTTGAGGTCAGCCAGAGCGGATTGCAGGAGCTCGGCAATGGTCTCGTTGGCGCCGGCGATGCCGAAGCCCACGCGGCCAAACAGCAGGTTGTCGCGCACCGGAGCGGCCGAGCAGAAGCGCTCGGGGTGGTAAATCTCGACATCGCTTGCGCCGGCCGCGCGCCAGGCCTCGTGCAGGCTCTTGCGCGCCGCGACGATCCGGCCCTTCAGGTCTTCCGACAGCAGGCCCAGACGATGCCGGGGTTCGACATAGCCGAGGGCCAGGTTCGCCAGCATGTCGTGCGTGTTTTCCAGTGCTTCGAGCGACTTTCCGTTGTTGCGCCAGCGCGTGACGATCTCCTCGTAGGCGGGCAGGTCATTGGCGTTGATGAAGGAATAGCGCTCGAAAAGGGCGTGTCCTGGCGGCAGGCCGACGAAGATTTCCAGCATCGTCTCGGCGATCTGCACGCCCATGTTGGCCAGCGGCAGGCGCAGGTCATGCTGGCGCAGGACGGCGCGGTTCTCCGGCTTCGACAGCAGCGCGCCGTCGGTCATGCCCTGCGCGACGGTGACTCCAAAAAGCAGGTTTTCGCCGACCGAGCCGTTGGCATTGTAGGTATCGGGATCGAACGGCTCGATCAGCCGCGTCTTGTTCTCGGCTTCCAGCCGCTCATGGATGTGGGCGCGGGCAGTCACCAGTTCGGCCGCGAGAGCGGCATCGCGGGCCGGATCGATGCGCGCCGAAAGCCCGAACCTGTAAATGTCGTCGCCCAGTCCGACCGTGCGCAAGGCGCTGACGATCACATGATCGAGGGCCTGCATATCCCTGACCCCGGCCACGTCGTAGGCGAACCAGTCGTCCTCAGCGCGGGCGACGGGGTTGCCAGTGCGGCGCGCCTCGGACTGCCGTCGCAGTTCCGCCGGATTGGAATCGCCCGGCAGTTCCGGAATGCGATAGCGCAAGCCGTAGGCGACATTTTCGCGGATTGACGTCGGGAAAAGCGCGGGCTCCGAACCCGCGAACGCAATAAGGCGGGTCGCCGTGTCGGGGTCCATGGTGAGCAGATTGCTCTCGCCGATCTTCACTGTCCCGTCGTACCGCGTGAGCTGCCGTCCGGCGGCGCGGGCGAAGATCTCGCGTCCGCTGCCCGGTCCGCCAAGCAGCGCCACATGAGCGGGCAAGGTGACGTGGGCGCTTGCCGATTCCAGCAGGGCGGATCCGCGCCCATCGGTGACCGTCAACCCGTCGATGGCGAGCTTCTTGCCATCCAGCGGTGTCAGTGGCGTGGCCGGCGGCGGATCGCAGGGCGGAAGCGCGCTGGGCGAGAACTGCTCAACCACCTGCTCGTACTTGATGGTGACGTCGTTGCGCTGCTGATCCCAGTCGATCAATTCCTTCACCGGCGGCGGGATGTCTTTGTAGGCCGCGATGACGGCGACGAGCTGGCCAACGTCGAGCGTGCCCTTCAGCGCGAAATAGCCACCGATCGTGTAGAACATGAGCGGCGTGAGCTGCGCGAGCAGGTTGTTCAGGTACTTGACCATGAACTTGCGCTTGTAGAGTTCGAACCGGATTCGGAAGAGGTTGCCGAGCCGTCCTCCTACCTCCGCGCTTTCGTAGGCCTGCGTGCCGTGGGTCCGCACTGCCGGCATGCCTTCGACCAACTCGCCGATCTTTCCAGCCAGTTTGCGCGAGGCAATCTGCCGTTCCTTGCCCAGCATCAGCTGCTTCTTGCGCAGGGCTGGCACGATCACGGCTTGAATGGCGACGGTCAGCACCGAGAGCATGCCCAGCCAGATGTTCTGCACCAGAATGAAGGCCAGAGCCGTGAGCGCCTGAGTCGAGAGAAAGGCCGGCTGGATAAAGGCATCGCCAATGAAGCCGCCGATCGGCTCCACCTCGTCCTTGATGATGCTGGCCGCCTCCGACGGCTTGACCAGCCGCACTTCCTCGGGGCGGAACTTGAGCAGCTGCAGGAACAGATCGAAGCGCATGCGGCGCAGCATGCGTTCGCCGATCACGCCCTTCTCGATGTTGATCGTCTTCTTGAACCAGCCGTTGATCATGACGAGCACGAAGAAGATGGCGCTCAGGCCCCACAGAAAATTGAGGCGGTCGACGTCGATCCCGTCGAAAAGTGTGACTTTTCCGCCACCAAGAAAACCTGGCAGATCGAAGCGGACCTCGAAGGCGCGGATGAATTCCTTCCCGCCGGCGAAGGCCTTGCCCTGGATCGCGTCGTTGACGATGCGTTTTGGCAGATCGAGCGACAGGAAATAGAACGGGAGCGACGCAAGAACCACGCCGAGAATCAACAGCTGTTCGCGTTTGCTGTGGCGCCAGATGTATTTGAAAAGGCTCGGCTCCATGCCTGTTCCGCTCGTTTGCTGCGCTACCCCGCGCGACCATAGCGCCTTTGTGGCGCAACGCCAGCCAGCTTCGTGAACATTGACTTTGGGTGCGCCAGGGTGGATCAAGGGCAGATCGATTGCGCTGAGCGGGCAGGAACGATGCTCCCTCGGATTCTGGGCGGCGCGCGGGTTGCCGCCAGACCGTGATTTCGAGCGGTGATCGATGGTTCGAGCGTTTTCAGGTGGCATTCGGGTCGCGAGCAGGCAGCAGATGACACACCACGGCAGCTTCGCGGCGCATGCGCCTCTTGGGGCATACCAGGGTCCGCGCATCCTGATCTACAGCCACGACACGTTCGGTTTGGGGCATATCCGGCGTGCGCGCGCTATCGCCAACGCCATTGTCGGCCACGATTCGACGGCGTCCATCATCATCGTCACGGGATCGCCGGTTGTCGGCAATTTCGAATATGCGGACGGCATTGACTATGTGCGCCTGCCCGGCGTCGTAAAACAGCCCGACGGCGACTACGTGTCGCTGTCCTTGCGCATTCCGCTGGAGGAAAGCGTGGCGTTGCGCGAGGCGATCATCCGCCAGACCGCCGTCGCGTTCGATCCGGACATCCTGATCGTCGACAAGGAACCGACAGGGTTTCGCGGCGAGATCCTCCCAACCCTGGATTTCGTGAAGGCCCGCGGCACCCGCATCGTTCTGGGCGTGCGCGACATTCTGGATGAGCCTGAGGCCCTGATCCCGGAATGGGAGCGCAAGGGAGCGGCGCAGGCACTCATCGAATATTATGATAATGTTGTCGTTTATGGCCTGAAAGAGGTCTACGAGCCGCTGTCATGCCTTGCCTTGCCGGCCAGTGTGGCAGCCCGGACCACCTATACCGGCTATTTGCGGCGCGAGATGCCCCGCGAGCCGAACCTGACGCGCTATCCCAAGCTTACCAAGGGCGATTTCGTCCTGGTCACAACCGGGGGTGGTGGCGATGGCGCTGGTCTGATGGATTGGGTGATTTCGGCCTACGAGACGCATCCGACCCCTGACATTCCCGCGCTGCTCGTGTTCGGTCCCTTCATTCCGCGCGATATTCGCCGTGCCTTCATGGAGCGCATCGGACGCCTGAGATTCGTCGACGCCATCTCTTTCGATGCCAAGCTCGAACGGCTGATGGATCGTGCGGCCGGCGTGGTGGCGATGGGCGGATACAACACGTTTTGCGAAATCCTGTCGCTCGACAAGCGGGCGCTGATCGTTCCGCGCGCCAAGCCGCGCCTCGAACAGACGATCCGTGCGCGCCGCGCCGCCGCTCTGGGCCTGTGCAGCGTGCTTGAAGACCCGACCGATTTCGGTCGCGGCCGGCGCGATCCGGCGGCTATGGCTGAAGGCATCTCCAGCATGCTCAAGCGCGGGCGCCCGTCGCAGGCCGAGGTGCCAAACCTGCTCAGCGGCCTCGAATCGATGGTCAATCTGACCAGCCATTGGCTTGAGCCGAAGCAGCGCCGCCTCGGCGTGATGTACCCGGTCCAGGCCGCCGCGCAGTAACGGCGGCGCATGACGCAGAATCCGGGACGGCGCATCCTGCCCATCATGGTCAAGGGCTATCCGCGCCTGTCCGAGACCTTCATCGCGCAGGAAATCCTCGAACTCGAACGCCTCGGCTTTGAGATCGAGATCTGGTCGCTGCGCCGCCCGACCGACCAGGCCCTGCACCCCATGCACCGCGCCATTCGGGCGCGGTTGAAGTATCTTCCGGAATATCTCCACGATGCGCCGCTGCGCGTCCTGCGTGCCGCTTTGGCGGCATTGTTCAGGCCACGCCTGTTGAAGCTGGTCGGCGTCTTCCTGCGCGACCTTGCCCGCGACTTCTCGCCAAACCGGGTGCGCAGGTTCGGTCAGGCTCTTGTTTTTGCGCGCGAACTGGACCCGGCCTTACGGCATGTGCATGTGCATTACCTGCACACGCCGGCCTCCGTGGCGCGTTACGCAGCGCTGCTGACCGGCATGAGTTTCAGTTTCTCAGCCCATGCCAAGGACATCTGGACGACGCAGGACTGGGAAAAGCGCGAGAAGATCGCCGACAGCGTGTTCGGTGTCACCTGCACGCGCGGCGGCGTGGACGAACTGCAACGCCTGTGCCTGCCCAGCGACCCCGGGCGCGTTGCGCTCGTCTATCACGGGCTGGACCTCTCGCGGTTTCCCACGCCGCCGGATCGACCGGCGCGCCGGGGCGATGTCCCGTCCGATCCGTTGCGCCTCGTCGCCGTCGGCCGCGCCGTCGCGAAGAAGGGGTTTGACGATCTCCTGCAGGCGCTGGCATTGCTTCCGGCCGATCTCCACTGGCGCCTGGTGCATATCGGATCAGGGGAATTGCGCAGTGATCTCAAGGCTCTGTCCGAGAATCTTGGGATCGCCTCCCGCGTCGAGTTCCGGGGTGCCCTGCCGCAGGAGGCAGTGATCGCCGCGCTGCGCGAGGCCGATCTCTTTGTCCTGCCCTGCAAGGAGGGCGATGCCGGCGACCGAGACGGCCTGCCGAACGTCATCCTCGAAGCGGCCACGCAGGCTCTGCCCATTCTGTCGACGAATTTCGCCGGCGTTCCCGAGTTCGTCACGGATGGCGTCAACGGTCGCCTTGTGCCGCCACGAGCGCCGCGGGCGCTCGCCGACGCCA
>DAOMXN010000118.1:0-7802 GCA_035437025.1 Beijerinckiaceae bacterium
GTCGCCGCCGGCGGCGATGCCACGGCGACTATCAAGGAGCGGCCTGAAGAGGGCACGGCAGACGGCGACCCCGCAAAGGTCATTGGTCAGGAGGACGAGGCGGCAGTGGTCGAGTCGTCTGCTGGAGCGCATGAGGCCATCGAGGCGGCCGAGCCGGCGCCTTTCCGTCTGCCCCGGCCGCAGGCGCCTGCATCGCAAGTGGTCGCTGATGGGGAGCCGGAGCCGGAGTCAGACCGTCCGAAGGCGGAAGGGGCGGCTTCGACCCAGCGCCCGCGTATCGATTTCGCGCCGGTGGATGAAAAGCATCGTCCCCGCAAGGCCGAGCCGCCGCTGGCGCCGCCGCGCCTGCCGAAGGTCGCGGCCGCTGCAACCGATGAAGCTCCGCCGACCGCGGCAGATGCTGTTCCCCAGCCGGCCGCGAAGCCGGTGGATGATCCCTTCGATGCGCTCGAGGCGGAATTCGACAAATTCATTCCGCTCAAGGCGGCGCCGGTCGCCAGGGAGCCCGAGCCTGAACTCGGCCCTTACGTGGAAGCCGATGTCGACCGGCCGGACGAAGCTTTGAAGATCGCGCTATCAGATGAGCCGGTGCTTTCGGACGGCCTGCCGCCCGAGGCGCCGCCCGCTCCCGCACCTGGCGCTTCTGCGCTGCGCGGCGGGCTGGCCGGCCCCATCGAACTGGAAGAGCGCGAACTTGCGCCGCCCGGCGTCGAGGTGATCGGCTCGTATGAATCGGGCGGTGCGCGCTACACCATGTATTCGGATGGGTCGGTCGTGGTGGAGATCGATGGCAAGACGTTGAAATTCGGCAGCCTCGAACAGTTGCGCGAATTCATCGAGGCCGGCGCCGGCAAGGGGTGACACGAGCCGGCGGACACGCGCCCCGCCCCCTGCTGTCATCCCGTGGACGCGCCCGCGTCGGTAGCGGAACGTGATCGCGCCTCACGCCTTGGACAGCGAGCGCAGGATATCCTTCACCGGCAGCTTGGTGAGGTCCTTGTCGAGTTCTGCCCGCAGCGCAGCCTTCGTCGCGTGACCGTATGCGGTGCGCAGGGATGCCAGGAACCGCGGCGGCGCCACGACGAACAGCGCAGGCGCCTTGGCCGCCATGCGCTTCTCCAGTGCCTCCGCGACATCGCGGGCGAAGGCAGCTTCGGCAAGCGCATGGAAGTCCGTTGGTTCGACCCCGGATTTGCGTCCGTCGGCCTGATGCGTCTTGCCAGGGCGTTCCACGCCCTGCTCGGACGACCGGGGGTTGTCCGGCGCCTGCAGCGTTGCTTCGGCTTCCAGGGCGGGGGCCAGTGCGCTGCCGACATTCTTGAAGAACAGGGCCTTGCGTGCGTCGCAGACCAGCACCAGGGCCTCATGCGGAAGTGTCATCGACATGGGATGCGCTCCTTTTGATCCTGACAAGTCTGGGCGGATGGTTCGGCTGCCGCCTTGCGTTGGATCATTTGGGCCAGCCCCGGCCCTTGACCGCGCGGCTCCATGCGTCACTGTGATGGCGCGAAATGACTGCGGAGCGCGTCATGAACTGGTCCGATCTGATCTGGATCGTCGTCGCCCTTTCCGTGCTCCAGCCGCTGCTGCGTCAGCGTTTCATGGACTACCTGCGCCAGAGCCGCATCGCCCGCTTCGAGAAGATGCGCGGCTCGCGCGTGGTCCTGCTGGTGCATCGGCAGGAGACCATGCGTCTGCTCGGCTTTCCGCTGATGCGCTACATCGACGTCACGGATTCCGAGGAGGTATTGAAGGCGATCCAGCTCACCGATCCGGAAGTGCCGCTCGATCTGGTGCTGCACACGCCCGGCGGGCTGGCGCTGGCCGCGTTGCAGATCGCGCGAGCCCTTTCGGATCGCAAGGGCAAGGTCACGGTCTTCGTGCCGCACTACGCCATGTCCGGCGGCACGCTGATCGCCCTCGCAGCCGATGAAATCGTGCTCTCGCCGCATGCCGTTCTGGGGCCAATCGACCCGCAGATCGGCGAGTTCCCGGCAGCCTCCTTCCTCAAGGTTGTGGCTCAGAAGCCTGCGGCCGAGGTCGACGATGTCACCCTGATCAAGGCGGACCTCGCCGCCAAGGCGATCCGGCAGATGCGCGATTCCGTGCGCGTCCTGCTCTTGCCGCACATGGATGCGGCGCGAGCCGACGTCATCGCGGAAAAGCTTACGGACGGGCACTGGACGCACGACTATCCGGTCTTTGCCGAAGAGGCCTTGGCGCTTGGCCTTCCCGTAAGCACGGCGATGCCACCGGAAATCCTGGACCTGATGGCGCTCTATCCCCAGCCCGTGCGCACCAGCGGCGTGGAGTATCTGCCGGAGCCGCGCCGGAAGGAGCCCGCCACGCGGATGTGACTTATCACGCCAGCCCCGTCGCCATCAGCGCGAATCCATAGGCACGGGCGTCGTCCTTCAATTGCTTGAGCCGGCCGCTGGCGCCGCCGTGCCCCGCGTCCATGTTGGTATTGAGCAGGATTGGTCCGCCGCCGGTCATGGTGGCACGCAGTTTCGCCGCCCATTTCGCCGGCTCCCAGTATGTGACGCGCGGATCGGTCAGCCCTGCCTCGATCAGGATGGGCGGATAGGCCTGTGCCGACACGTTGTCATAGGGCGAATAGGCGCGGATGGTGGCGAAGTCTGCCGCGCTCTCGATCGGGTTGCCCCACTCCGGCCATTCCGGTGGGGTCAGCGGCAGGTCCTTGTCGAGCATGGTGTTCAGCACGTCGACGAAGGGCACCTCGGCAATGATGCCGGCAAACAGCTCCGGCCGCAGGTTGGCGATCGCGCCCATCAGCATGCCGCCCGCCGACCCCCCCTGCGCCACGATCCGCCCTGTGCCGGTGAACCGCCGGGCGACCAGCGCCTCGGCGCTCGCGATGTAATCGGTGAAGGTGTTGGTCTTCCTCTCTCGCTTGCCGTCCTCGTACCAGCGCTGTCCTTTGTCGCGGCCGCCGCGCACATGGGCGATGGCGAAGACGAAGCCGCGATCCACCAGAGACAGGATGTTGGATCGGAATCCGGCCGGAATGACGATGCCATAGGCGCCATAGGCGGCGAGCAGGCAGGGCGCGGTGCCGTCGAGCGGCGTCGTGCGCGCATGCAGGATGGAAACAGGAACGGTTTCGCCATCCAGCGCGGGCGCGTTGATGCGACGAACGACATAGCGCGCCGGATCGTGACCCGAGGGAATTTCCCGCTTCTTGAGCAGGACGCGGCCGCGCGTCGCCATGTCGTAGTCGAAGGTTTCCTGCGGCGTGGAGAGAGAGGAATAGGTGAAGCGCAGGCTTGTGGTGTCATGCTCGAAGCCGGGCGTGAAGCCGAGAGCATAGGTCTCTTCGGAGAATGCGATGGCATGACTCGCGCCGCTCGGCCAGTCTCGGATGACGATGGAGGGCACGCCGTCGCGCCGCGTCAACAGCACGAGATGACTGGCGAAGCTCGCCATGCGCCCGATCAGCCGGCCCGGCTCATGTGGCACGAGTTCGGTCCAGTGCCTCGGGTGCGGATCGGCCGCCGGCGCGGTGACGATCTTGTAGTCCGCCGCATCATCGGCGTTGGTGCGGATGATCAGCCGGCCATCGTGATGCTCGACATCGTAGCGCCGGCCCACGAGGCGCGGTGCGACGCTGCGCGGCACGTCGTCAGGGCGGTCCGGGTCCACCAGCAGCACTTCGGAAGTCTCATGGTCGTGGATATCGATCAGAGCGAAGGCCCGGTCCTGGGTTTCCGAAATCGAAACGAATAACCCCGGTGTCTGTTCCTCGTGCAGCAGCCGGTCCGAGCTCTGGGGCGTGCCCAGCCGGTGGAGGTATACCCGGTTGTCGCGGTGGTTCTCGTCGAGCCGGACGTAGAGGAACCCGGTGGCGTTCTTCAGCCAGACCACGGCCCCGGTGGTTTCCTCGATGACGTCGCGGTCCTCGCCGGTGGCAACGTCGCGCACCCGGATGGTGTGGTACTCCGAGCCCTGGGTGTCCGCCGCCCAGGCCAAGAGCGCATGGTTCGGCGCATGGGCGTGATCCGAAAGATCGAAGAAGGCCTTGCCCGCGCTTTCCGCATCGCCATCGAGCAGGATCGTCTCGTCGCCGCCGCCGGCCGGTCGGCGGCACAGCACAGGGTGTTCGCCGCCTGTACGATAGCGTTCGTAGTATTCGAACGGGCCATCGCGAAAAGGCGGTTCGGCGTCGTCTTCCCGGATGCGTCCGCGCATTTCCCTGACGAGTACGTCCTGCAAAGCCGCTGACGGAGCGAGCAGGGCCGCGGCGTGGGCGTTCTCGCTGTCGAGATGCATGCGGATCTCCGCAGGCAGGGCGGCAGGGTCCTTCAGCACGGCGCGCCAGTTGTCCGCCCGCAGCCAGGCGAAATCATCCGAGAGCGGAAGGCCGTGCACGACCCGTCGCGCGGGGTGTTTCTTTGCGGTGGGCGCAATCGCGCGAGGAAAATTTGCTCTCCCTGTCATGGCGTGCGTTAGTTTTCTTCTTTCGTCAGCGACAAGGCATGGCCGTTGATGCAGTAGCGCAACCCTGTTGGCGCAGGCCCGTCCGGGAAGACATGCCCGAGGTGCGCCTCACACCGCGCGCAGCGGACTTCCGTGCGGCGCATGAACCAGGACCGGTCCTCATGTTCGCTCACGGCGCCAAGTTTATCGTAGAAACTCGGCCATCCCGTGCCGGAATCGAACTTCGTCGTCGAAGCAAACAGCGGAGCGCCGCAACACACGCAGTGATAGGTGCCAGGCGACTTGTCGTTCCAGTAGGGCCCCGTGAAGGCGCGCTCAGTGCCGTGCCGGCGCGTGACATGGAACTGTTCGGGTGTCAGCTGCGCCCGCCACTCCGCTTCGCTCTTCGTAATTTTTTCTTCGCTGGACATGGTCGTTTCCTGGCGTTCCTAAGTTCCTGAGGCCAACACAGCTATCATGTAACCTTTGATTGGCGGCTGGCCAATCACAACATGGGGCGCATTGGCTCCTGCTTAATTATTGCGCAACGTTCGATTGCCTGTTTGCAATTGAGGAGTAACATGAGTGAATCTTCCAGATGTCTTCGAGGTTTTTCTTGCGAACTCCCGAAATCGTATTTATACGAGCAAACAATCGTCTGCTGCGAATCGACTTGGGGAAGATCGCTTTGCAAGTGGGCGCTGACCTGATCTGACTTTCCCGTCGGTTCCCGGTCAAATCCACGCGGGATAAGGACACGGATTTTGAGGGGTGTCCCGTCTGGCTTGGCAACGTAAACGCATACTCGAGTCAGGAAAGCACATCTTATGTCAGACAACACCAACTTCATCGAGTTGGCCGCAGACATCGTCTCGGCCTACGTCAGCAACAATTCGGTTCCCGCGAGCGATCTGCCGGCGCTTATCGCGCAGATTCACGGCGCTCTGACCCATCTCGGTGGTAGTACCCAGGAAGAGCCGTCCGAACCGCAGAAGCCGGCCGTTTCCGTGAAGAAGTCGATCGCGCCGGATTACATCATCTGCCTCGAGGACGGTAAGAAGTTCAAGTCGCTGAAGCGTCATCTGCGCACGCAGTATAACCTTTCTCCCGAGCAGTATCGCGAGAAGTGGGGCCTGCCGTCGGACTACCCGATGGTCGCGCCGAACTATGCGGCGGCCCGTTCCCGTCTGGCGAAGGAGATGGGCCTGGGCCAGCAGCGGCGCCGCAGCCGCTGATTTTTCCCAGGTGATCAGAAACGCCGCCGGAAGGCGGCGTTTTTTTTGTTTTGCGGGATAGGGTGGCCTGGAGGATGGAACCAACCGATCCGGAGAGATCCGGAGAGGCTCCGATCAAGACCGCGCCAGCGCGGTGCATGCGAGCGCCTCGCGCTCTGCCTTGAGTGCCTGGACCAGCCCAAGGTGGCGCGCCAGATTATAGGCACGGTGCCCGCATTGTCCGAGCGCCCGCTCCCTGACCAGCGCGTGTTTCAAGTGTTCGATGATGGGTTCCGGCAGCGGGCCGGCGTGCCAGTCCGCACTTCCAAGCTTCGGAAGCAGTCTCGGCAGGTCGCGATTGCGCTGATAGACCGCCGCACCGCGCGCGACGAGCGCATCCACCGCCGCCCAGGTTCGGATGCGGATTTCCGCCAGGCGTCCTTCTTGCGCACCGTCCAACGGATTGGCGGGCGGTGACGACCTCGCATCCTTCTTGACCCTCATCGCGAACTCCTGTGTTGACAAGAACTAAGAATATGATCCTATATCATGGACAGATAGGAGTAAATACACAGGAGGTTGGTGTGTCAGAGATTGATCAAGCCCTGCCGTCGGGGGAATCCGGTGTGTCGGGCGCGGAAACTCTGCGCTTGTTGAGTCTCATGGCGGCTCCGACTGCTTTCGCGCGTGCGGCGTCCCGATGGGCGGCAGTCTATGTCGAACGTGCCGGCGTGACGCTGGTCGCCGGGCGCGCGCCGGTCGGGTCGCTGCAGGACCTGAAGGCGGGTGGATTTGCGGCAGGCTCTGGGCCCAAGCCTGACTACAGGCTGACCGAGGCGGGTCTCGAGCTGTCGCGGCGGTTGCTCGTGGGCGACGTGCCGGACGATCACGCAACGCGCCAGATGGCGCTGGCGGTGCGACGACCGGCCGGTGACTCCCCGGCGCTCCTGGTCAACGAGGCGGAAAGCCCGCTGCTCTGGCTGTTCCGTCGGCGCGGGCGCGACGGTGCCAGTCTCATTGGCGAGGCCGAGTTCGCGGCGGGCGATCGGCTGCGTGCGGACATAGACCGGGCGGATGATGCCCCGCCTGACGGCGGACTGGGAGAGGCCCGCCAGTACCGGATTTTCCGGCACGGCCCTGAGCGCGTCCGAAACTGTCGTCGCGGCAAAGTTGCGGGTGGATCGGGCGCTGTCGGCGGTCGGGCCGGAATTCTCGGGCTTGCTGCTCGATGTCTGCGGCTTCCTGAAACCGATCGACCGCATTGAACGCGAGCGCGGCTGGCCGGTCCGCTCGGCAAAGGTGGTCATCAGCCTGGCATTGGCGCGGCTCGCCAGGCACTACGGTTATGCCAATCAGGCGGAAGGCCGCGCGCGAGGCCAGTTGCGCAGCTGGGCGGAAAGTGGGATTCAGTCAGGACTTTCGACGGGCCGCCGGCCGGAACCAGCGTGATCCCGGATGCATTGGGCCAACCGGCGCCGCGCCGCACTCCTAACGGTCATGCAACGGGACCGAGCAAGGTCACGAAGCCACCCTAGGCATGGAGAGCGGCGCGAGCCTCGGCACGGATGCGTTCGACCATCGCCGCAAGTCCGTTGGAGCGTTGCGGCGTGAGATGTTCCTTCAGGCCGATTGCGGCAAAGAACCCCGGCGCGTCCGTATCGAGGATCGCCTGCGCTGTCCGGCCGGAGAACAGGGCGATCACCAAGGCGACCAGGCCCTTGACGATATGGGCATCGCTGTCGCCGCGAAACATCAGACGCCGTGCACCGGTATCGTCCGTCAGCGTTTCGCCTACCAGCCAGACCTGGCTCGCGCAGCCTCGGACCTTGGTCGCCTCGCAGTGTTCCTCCGCCGTCAGCGGGTCGAGACTGCGCCCGAGATCTATGATGTAGCGGTAGCGCTCTTCCCAGTCGTCGAGAAAGGCGATGTCGGAACGGATGGCTTCGATGTCGAGGCTGGGCATGGCAGGGTCCGGTTTTCTCCCGCTACCTGTCGCCCGGCGCGCTCCCCGTCAAGGAAAAGCGGCGGGGCGTCGCGGCGGAAGTGGCGGCTGCGGGGGCAGGGTGCTGCGTTCCGGCGGCGCGGCGATCCTTCCGGTGATCTCGGAGGAAGGACGCTCGCCGTCCCGGATGCGCCGTGCGACTTCCTGGC
>DAOMXN010000119.1:0-7764 GCA_035437025.1 Beijerinckiaceae bacterium
CCCTGCGGCGCCATC
Source organism: Beijerinckiaceae bacterium (assembly GCA_035437025.1). Lineage (GTDB taxonomy): Bacteria > Pseudomonadota > Alphaproteobacteria > Rhizobiales > Beijerinckiaceae > JAIUNP01. The sequence goes on from DAOMXN010000119.1 coordinate 16, forward strand.
GCCTGGGCCTGGGGCTGCGGGCGCTGCTGGCCGCTGCCGAACAGTCCGGACAGGAAGCCGCCGGATGCCGGCTGTTGCTGCTGGGCCTGCTGAAGCTGCTGGACCTGCGCCTGCAAGTGCTGAACCTGCTGGTTCATGTTGGCCAGCGCCTGCTCCTGCACGAACAGGGACTGCGCCATCACATAGGGCGCATAGGGCTGCGACCGGATCAGATCGGCGATATGCCGCTCCGCATCGGGGTCGCGCTGCTGGGTCGCGGCCGGTTTCAGCCGCTCGAAGATGCCGGTGATCACCTCGCGCTCTTGCGGGGTCATGATCGATGTCCTCCTGAAGTTGGCCGCCGGCGGGGCCGCCCCCACCGAATGCCGACGGCTGAGTAGATGGGCAATGTCCGCCCGATTGCCAGAGGGTGCCCAATGATTTTCCTGAAAGACGTGCGCCAGCGCACATCGATCAGGCCTCCGGCAGCAGCGCGAAGGCATCGACGTCGACAAGTCCACGGTCGGTGATCTTGAGATGCGGGATGACCGGGAGCGGCAGGAAGGCGACCTGAAGAAACGGCTCAGCCAGCGTGACGCCCAGGCTTGTCGCCGCCGCGCGCAGGCCGATCAGCCGCTCGCGCACGGTGTCGCGGCTTTCCAGGCTCATCAGCCCGGCGACCGGCAGCGCCAGTTCCGCCAGCACGCGGCCGCTCTCGACCACGACGAAGCCGCCTTCGATCTCGCCGAGCCGGTTCGCCGCCACCGCCATGTCCGCCTCGTCCGCGCCGACGACGCAGATGTTGTGACTGTCGTGGCCGACCGAGGAGGCAATGGCTCCGCGCTTCAGCCCGAAGCCCCTGACGAAGCCGCGCCCGATTCCCTCGCCCGGCCGCGACCGGCCATGCCGTTCCACGACGGCGACCTTGACCACGTCCTGCGCGAGATCGATGCGGCGCTCGCCGTCCACGACCGGCAGTTCCAGCGTGAGGTGCTGGGTGATGATCTTGCCCGGCATGACGCCGATGACCGGGGCCGCATTTCCGCGCGCCGGAACAGAAAAATCCGCCGCCGACACCCGCTGCGCCTTCATTGAGCGACGGCCAACGGCCGCAACGGGCGAACGCGTCTCGAACATCGCGGTCTCGAGCCGGTTCCCGGCCACGAACACGTCGAGGACCCGGCATTCTTCGAGCGTTTCGAGAACCACGAGATCGGCGCGGTAGCCCGGCGCCACCAACCCCCGATCCTTCAACCCGAAGATGCGCGCCGCCGACCAGCTCGCCGCCCGGTAGGCGGCCAGCGGCGACACGCCAAGCGCAATGGCGGTACGGATGAGGAAGTCGAGATGGCCCTCCTCCGCCACATCCAGCGGATTTCGATCATCGGTGCAAAACGCGCAGAAGGGCGAGGTTCTTTCGGTCAAGACCCCGGCCAGCGCATGCAAATCCTTGGAAACCGAGCCTTCTCGGATCAACACCGCCATGCCCTTGGCCAGCTTCTCGAGCGCTTCATCCGCCGTGGTGCATTCGTGGTCAGTCCGGATGCCGGCGGAAAGGTATCCGTTGAGGTCCTTGCCGCGCAGCAGCGGGGCATGGCCGTCGATATGACAACCGGCGAAAGCCTGAAGCTTTTCAAGACATTGCGGGTCCTTGAAGAGCACGCCAGGAAAGTTCATGAACTCGGCAAGGCCGATCACCTTGGGGTGGCCGACGAAGGGCAGAAGGTCCACCGCATCGAGCCGCGCGCCGGCGGTCTCAAGATGAGTCGCGGGGACGCAGCTCGACAGGTTGACGCGCAGGTCCAGGACCAATTGTTCCGCGCAATCAAGGAAGTAGCGTATACCCTCAGCGCCGATGACATTGGCGATCTCATGCGGATCGCAGATCACCGTGGTGACCCCATAGGGGAGCACGCACCGGTCGAACTCATGCGGGGTCAGCAGCGAGGATTCGACATGGGTATGGGTGTCGATAAAACCGGGCACCACGAAACGACCGGAAAGATCGATCTCGCGCCGGCCGGAATACGTGCCCTGCGTCCCGACGATCACATCGCCCGAGATGGCGATGTCGGTCCGCTCGATCTCTCCCGTCACGAGATTGAAAACATTAGTGTTTTTCAAGACCAGATCGGCCGGCGCGACGCCCCTGCCCTGATCGATGCGCCTTTCGAGCGTGCTGCGGTCCATATGACTCCTCCAAGCGCAGAAGCTAGCGGGCTTTTCGGTAAACGGAACCGGAAACGTCAGAACGGATAGGGAATGCCCAGCGCCTTGCGCAACAGGTCGAGGCCAATCACCGTCAGCAACCCCTTCAGGATGACGGAAAAGGTCCGTTCCGACATGCGGTCGAGGATTTTCGATCCGAGCAGCGTCCCGGCGAAACCCGAGGCGATCATCGCGGCGATGAGCGGCAGCCAGTCGCGGAAGGAAAAGCCGATCAGGCCGAAGGCCAGCGCCTTCAGCGCATGCTGCACTGTCATGCACATCGCATGCGTGGCGATAAGCTGTTTCTTTTCAAGGCCCAGGCTCAGCAGCACGGCGTTCACGAACGGCCCGGTGGCGCCGACGAACATGGTGGCGAAGGACGAGACGATGCCGCCGAGGATCAGCCCGGACCGTTCCAGCCCCGGCACCTTGGGCTTGGGACTCCAGGCCATCAGCAGGATGAACGCGCCCAGAAGGCCGAGAAACAGCCGCTCCGGCAGGGCGGTGAATATGTAAGCGCCGAGCGCCACACCCGCCACCGAGCCGGCGATGAAGCGCGCGGCGGCCGGCCAGATCACGTTGGCCCGCTGCACGATGGTGCGGCCGAGGTTCGAGCCGAGCTGGATCACCGCATGCACCGCGACGATGACGCTGGGCTGCACCGTGCCGGCCAGCGCGCCGAGCATCGCCACGCCGCCGCCGAGGCCAAATACGGCCGAAATCGCCGAGGTGACGAAGGACAGCGCGATCAGCAGGATCGCGATCAGCGGCGAAACGCCGGTGGGGAGGAAGAGATCGAGCATGGCAGCTCTGTCGCGCCGCCAGTCCGTGAAGTCAAAGAAAAAGGCCGGCTTGCGCCGGCCTTGGGATCGTCACCCGCTCAGGGCGCTCACTCCCCGTCGCGGGGTTGCGCGTCGCGCTCGGCCTTGAGCTTGGCCTCGATGTCCTCGCCGGTGGCCTGATCGACCACCTTCATGGACAGGCGCACCTTGCCGCGCTCGTCGAAGCCCATCAGCTTCACCTTCACCTTGTCGCCTTCCTTCACCACGTCGGTGGTCTTGGCGACCTTGCGGTTGGCGAGCTGCGAGATGTGGACGAGGCCGTCCTTGGCGCCGAAGAAATTGACGAAAGCACCGAAATCCGTGGTTTTCACCACGGTTCCCTCGTAAATCTGGCCGACTTCCGGATCGGATGCGATGGATTTGATCCAGTTGATCGCCGCCTTGATGGCCTTGCCGTCGGCCGAGGCGATCTTGATGGTGCCGTCGTCCTCGATGTTGATCTTGGCGCCGGTCTTCTCGACGATCTCGCGGATGACCTTGCCGCCCGAGCCGATGACCTCGCGGATCTTGTCCACGGCGATCTTCATGGTCTCGATGCGCGGGGCATGCTCGCCGAGTTCGGCCCGGGCGCCGGTCAGGGCCTTGGACATCTCGCCGAGGATGTGCAGGCGGCCACCCTTGGCCTGATCGAGGGCGACCTTCATGATCTCCTCGGTGATGCCGGCGATCTTGATGTCCATCTGCAGCGAGGTGACACCGTTGGCGGTACCCGCCACCTTGAAGTCCATGTCGCCGAGGTGATCCTCGTCGCCGAGGATGTCGGAGAGCACGGCGTAACGCTCGCCCTCAAGGATCAGGCCCATGGCGATGCCGGCGATCGGCGACTTGACCGGAACGCCGGCGTCCATCAACGCGAGCGAGGAGCCGCAGACCGTCGCCATCGAGGACGAACCGTTCGACTCGGTGATCTCGGAGACGACGCGGATCGTATAGGGGAACTCGTGGTGGGCCGGCAGCATCGGGTGCACGGCGCGCCAGGCGAGCTTGCCATGGCCGATCTCGCGGCGACCGGGCGAACCCATGCGGCCGGTCTCGCCCACGGAGAAGGGCGGGAAGTTGTAGTGCAGCAGGAAGGTCTCCTTCCGGGTGCCTTCCAGCTCGTCGATGAACTGCTCGTCGTCGGCCGTGCCGAGGGTGGCGACGACCAGCGCCTGCGTCTCGCCACGCGTGAACAGGGCGGAGCCGTGGGTGCGCGGCAGCACGCCGACTTCCGCCACGATCTGGCGCACGTCCGCAAGGCCGCGACCGTCGATGCGCTTGTGGGTGTCGAGGATGTTCCAGCGCACGATCTTGGCCTGGAGTTCCTTGAAGACGCCGGAGACCTGTTCCTTGCTGAACTTCGGTTCGCCGCCCTCGGGGAACATTTCCGCCATCACCTTGGCCTTGGCGGCGTCAACGGCGTTGTAGCGGTCCTGCTTGGCGGTGATCTGGTATGCGGCGCGCAGGTCCTGCTCGGCGATCTTGAGAACCGCAGCCTCGATGTCCGACACATCGGCGGCCTGGAAGTCGCGCGGCTCCTTGGCAGCCTTTTCCGCGAGCTTGATGATCGCGTCAATGACCGGCTGGAAGCCGGTGTGGCCGAGCATGACGGCCTTGAGCATGACGTCCTCGGCAAGCTCCTTGGCTTCCGACTCGACCATCAGAACCGCGTCCTGCGTGCCGGCGACGACGAGATCGAGGGTCGATTCCTTCATCTGCTCGATGGTCGGGTTGAGCACCAGCTCGTTGTTGATGCAGCCGACGCGCGCGCCGCCGATCGGGCCCATGAAGGGCGCGCCGGACAGCGTGAGCGCCGCCGAAGCGGCGACCATGGCGAGGATGTCCGGGTCGTTCTCAAGGTCATGCGAGAGGACGGTGACGATCACCTGCGTGTCGCAGCGGTAGCCGTCCGCCATCAGCGGGCGGATCGGACGGTCGATCAGGCGGGAGACGAGCGTCTCGCGCTCGCTCGGCCGGCCCTCGCGCTTGAAGTAGCCGCCCGGAATGCGGCCAGCCGCGAAGGCCTTCTCCTGGTAGTTGACGGTGAGGGGCAGGAAGTCGATGCCCGGCTTCGGCTCCTTGGCCGAGACAACGGTGGCGAGCACGGTGGTCTCGCCGTAGGAAGCGAGCACGGCGCCGTCGGCCTGGCGCGCGACGCGGCCGGTCTCGAGGGTCAGCACGCGACCGGCCCAGTTCAGTTTCTGGCGGACGATATCGAACATGTGTGTGCCTTCATGGCTTGGTGTGTCGGGGCCATGGGCAAGACGGCGGGCGGTTCACAGGGGTGAGGCGTCCTGAACGCCCCGCGAACCGCCGGCGATCCTGCCATGGCGCGGTACTGATCAACGAGCGGCGGGACCGCCGCGATCACGATGGAACGGAGCGGCCAGGGCCGCTCCGGTGGCTGAAATCAGCGGCGGATGCCGAGACGTTCAATCAGGGTCTTGTAGCGGGCTTCGTCCTTCGACTTCACGTAGTCGAGGAGGCGGCGGCGCTGGGAGACGAGCTTGAGAAGGCCACGACGGGAATGGTTGTCCTTGACGTGGCTCTTGAAATGCTCGGTGAGGTTGGCGATGCGCTCGGAAAGGATCGCGACCTGCACTTCCGGCGACCCGGTGTCGCCCTTCTTGGTGGCATATTCGGAAACCAGCGCGTTCTTGCGCTCGGCAGTGATCGACATCGGATACTCCTTGTTTTCTTGAGGATTGGCCCGGCCGGGATGTCGTCCAGCGGGGTCGAAGAACGCGGGATCGCCCTGCGTTGCGCGGGCTTATGCATGAAACGGCATGACTTGTCCACCGCGCCGGCGCGCATCCAGTCGCGCATCTCGCGTGTAGTCAGACCAGAACCCGATGGAGATTCCCATGCGCCTCGCTGCTCTTGCCCTGCTTTTCGCCGCCGCTCCCGCCCTGGCCGAGGACTTCGGCGCCTGGAAACCGCTGACCAACCCGTTCCCCTCGACCGGCGGCGGCGGCGTGATGATCCACGACTACGACCCGGTTGTGTCGGGAAAAACCTGCACCACGGACTTTTCCGCGCGGTCCGGCCAGGACAGGTTCGACGGCGAGGTGGTCTTCGACGCGGCTGAAACCCAAGGCGGCGTGCTGTGCGCCAACGGCCGCTGGCGCATGAAAGACGGCAGCGCCACGGGCACCACGCCATTCCGCGTCTTCATCCGCGATGGCGTCAAGCGCGGCGATCCGCTGTAGCGCGGGAGAGCGCCGGCACCTCACCCCGGCAGATGGAAGGCCCGCTTCGGCAGGAGCTGGCCCTTTTCCGCCTCCGCCAGCGCTACAAGGCGGCCGTGGCACGTGACATAGACCGTACCGAGAGTCGCCGGTGCGTCGCGGCCGCGCAGAATCACCGGCTGGCCGTTGGCGAGCCGCGTCGCCTCATGTTGGCCGACGCGAACTTCCGGCAGGTCGGCCAGCGCGGTCTCCACCGGCAGCAGGCAGCGGCGCAGATCGTCGCTTTCCGGCCCCTGTTCGCCAGCAGCGCGCAGTTCGTCAACCGTGATGGCGTCGGTCTCGTGAAACGGACCGACACGGGTGCGCCGAAGCGCGACGACATGACCGAGGCAGCCGAGCCGGCGGCCGAGATCGCGGGCGATGGCGCGCACATAGGTGCCCTTGCCGCACTCGGCGGCGAAGACCGCGGTGTCCGCGTCCGACTCCACCAGCTTCAGCGACCGGATGAACACCGTCCGCGCTTCCAGAACCACCTCCTCGCCATCCCGGGCGAGATCATAGGCGCGCTCGCCGTCGATCTTCAGGGCCGAGAACTTCGGCGGGACCTGGCTGATCTCGCCGATGAAGAACGGCAGGGCGTTCTCGATATCCTCCTGCGCCGGGCGGCGCTCGCTGGTCGCCGTCACGCTGCCGTCGGCATCGTCGGAGTCGGTCTCGGCGCCCCATTTCACCGTGAAGCGATAGGCTTTTTCACCATCCATGACGAAGGGAACCGTCTTCGTCGCTTCGCCAAAGGCCAGCGGCAGCAGGCCCGAGGCCAACGGATCGAGCGTACCGGCATGGCCGGCCTTCTTCGCGTTGAACAGGCGCTTGGCGATGGATACGGCGTGGGTCGAGGTCATGCCGACGGGCTTGTCGAGCACGATCCAGCCCGAGACGTCGCGGCGGATTTTCTTCACCTGGCGCGGCTGTTCGGCCCGCGGCGGGCGCGGCTGCATGTTTGGGGCGTCAGTCATTCTTCAGATTTCGCGGGCTTGGCCAGGTCGCGCGCGACTTCGGGCCGCGCGAGCAGGGTGTCGATGTGGGAGGCGGCGTCGAAGCGGTCATCAAGCCGGAACCGCACCTCCGGCATCGAGCGCATCTCGCGCAGGCGCTTCGCCAGCGCGCCGCGAAAGGCGCGGGCAAGCCGGTTGAGCGCCTTGACGACCTCCGCCTCGTCCTTGCCGCCGAGCGGCATGACATAGGCGGTGGCGAGCTTCAGGTCCGGCGACATGCGCACCTCGGGCACGGTGATGACGTGGCCCTCGATGAAGGGATCGTGGATTTCGCCACGCTGGAGGATATCCGCCAGCACATGGCGGACTTGCTCGCCGACGCGCAGCTGGCGTTGCGAAGGCAGGCCGGGAACGGGATCGTGTCGTTTCATTGTCTCACCATCCCGCCGGGATCGGACCGGCCGGGATCAAAAAATCGGGGCGCACCCTGCGGCGCGCCCCTGACTGGCTCGCAAGGGGCAATCACAGCGTCCGCTGGATCGTCTCCACGCGGAAGCA
>DAOMXN010000120.1:0-4861 GCA_035437025.1 Beijerinckiaceae bacterium
GGTCGCCTTGGTCAGCGCCTCCACGGCGCCCTGCGCCTGCTGCGCAGCCTTTTGCGCGGCGGCGGCCGCAGCCTTGGCCTGTTCGAGAAGTTCGGCGGGAGTAGCCATGTCCGCAGTTCCTTGAGTGCTTCTCTGAGGGTTACTTCGGCTGGAACATCGCGTGGACCAGCGAGCCCTCGCGCGTGAGCAGTGTCGCCTTCACCAACTCGTCGTCCCAATTCACCGCGAGCTTCTTTTCCTTCTTGTCGACCATGGTCTCAAGGAAGGCGAAGAGGTTGCGGGCGTAGAGGCTGGAGGAGGTGGGCGCGAGGCGGGTCGCCAGATTGCCGTGGCCGACGATCTTCACGCCGTTGTCCGTCACGACGACTTCACCGGCCTTCGCCAGTTCGCAATTGCCGCCGCGTTCGACCGCGAGGTCGACGATCACCGAGCCAGGCCGCATGGTCGCGACCATCTCCTTGGTGATCAGGCGCGGTGCAGGCCGCCCCGGAATCAGTGCCGTGGTGATGACGATGTCCTGCTTGGCGATGTGGCTCGCCGTGAGCGCCGCCTGCTTGGCCTGGTAGTCCTTGCTCATTTCCTTGGCGTAGCCGCCGGCGGTCTGCGCCTGCTTGAACTCATCATCCTCGACGGCAAGGAACTTCGCGCCGAGCGACTCCACCTGTTCCTTGGTGGCCGGGCGCACGTCGGTCGCGGTCACCACGCCGCCCATGCGGCGGGCCGTGGCGATGGCCTGCAAGCCGGCGACGCCCACGCCCATGATGAAGATCCTCGCCGCCGGAACCGTGCCGGCCGCCGTCATCATCATCGGAATGGCGCGTCCGAATTCGGCAGCCCCGTCCACAACGGCGCGATAGCCCGCAAGGTTCGCTTGCGATGACAGGACGTCCATCACCTGAGCGCGCGTGATGCGCGGCATCAGCTCCATGGCGAAGCAGGAGAGCCCGGCTTCCGCCAACGGCTTCAATTCGGCTTCCGCGCCGTAGGGGTTCATCACGGCCAGCGCGAGCGCGCCGGTCTTGATGCCCTTGACCTTTGCTTTCTCCGGGCGACCGACCGACAGCAGGATGTCGGCCTCCGCCAGCGCGCCCTTCATGTCCTTGGCGACGGTCGCGCCCGCCGCCTCGAAGTCGCTGTCGGGAATGCCGGAGAGCATACCGGCTCCGGACTGGACCGTCACGGAAGCGCCCAGTCCGGCGTACTTCTTCACGGTTTCCGGCGTGACGGCCACGCGCGGTTCGCCGCTTTTCGATTCATCGAGAACCACGATGCGCATCGGCACAACCTCAGGACGGACGAACGGGACGGCGGCGTGGTCGAAGCCGCTGGATCAGAACAGCCGCGAAGCGGCGAGAATCGCGACAGTCAGGAACAGCGTCAACGCCCATGGCACGAGGCTGGTCATGGAGCCGATGAAGAGGACAAGAATCACCGTGGCGATGGTTCCCCACTTGGTGAGCGTCAGAAACAGCTCATAAGTCTTTTCATGCTCGACATAGTCGTTGTCGACATTATGCGGCGCGTGCTGATCAGCCATGGAAACCCCTCGAAGGCGAGATGCAATTGTTGACCAAATAGCCTGTAGCGGATGCCAGAAAAAGCCGCAATTGGCGGAGGATCGGAATTTTGCCGGGCTGATCACCGGATCGCCGCAGCATAGTGCCGCAGGCGGTCACCCGGATGACAGGCCCGCTTCGGCCAATGCTGCGGTCTGGCGTGCCGCGACCCTTTCCAGGGAGAAATCGGCGATCTGGTCATTGAAGAGCCGATAGAAGTTCAGCTCAGCGCCAAGGTGCAGGAAAACGCCGCCGAGGCCGATCGCGGCACGGTCCATGAAGACGAACTCGCGCGGAACCGTCACAGCGCCGTGCTTGCGCAGTTCCTGCTGAACGCGCCCTGCCTCGCGGCGTCCATATTCTGCAGGACTGACGCTGTCGGCGATGGTGCGCACGCGGTCATCGAGAAGAGGACCGTAGATGAACCGCGCCCAGATGTTCAGTGTGTCGATCAGCCCGGCATTGAGGCTCCTGAAGCCCCAGGTCTCGTAGGCATGTACGATCCGCTCGCGGTTGTCGGTGCGCAGGCCTTCGTAAAGATCCACCACGCCGCCGACGAAGCGCGGTGGGAAGATGCGGATGCAGCCGTAGTCCAGCAGATTGATGCCGGCTGGCCTGCCGGCCTGCTCGAACACCGTGTAGTTGCCGAGGTGTGGGTCCCCATGAATGACACCGTAGTGGCTGAACGGCAGCCACCAGGCGGTGAACATGGCGGTCGCCAGCCGGTTGCGATCTTCGAGATCATGGCCCTTGAAGTCGAGCAACCGGCGCCCGTCCAGCCAGCCGAGGGTGATCAGCCTGCGCGTCGACAGGCTGGCGTGGACCGCTGGAACGCGCACGAGGGCGGTGTCCTTCAGCATCTGGCCATAGAGGCGCGCGTGTCCCGCCTCTCGCACGTAGTCCAGTTCTTCGCGCACGCGTGCCGCGATTTCTTCAGCCGCCTGCGATGTATCGATGACGCCGTTCATGCGGCGGTGGAGCGCGAACAGGATGCTCAGTTGCTGGAGGTCCGCCTCGACAACCGAGGCCATGTCCGGGTACTGCAGCTTGCAGGCGACCGTCTCGCCCCCGTGCGTCACCGCGCGGTGCACCTGGCCGAGGGACGCGGCTGCCGCCGCCGTCTTCTCGAAAGAGGCAAAACGGCTTTCCCAATCAGGTCCCAGTTCCGCGCTCATGCGGCGCTTGACGAATACCCAGCCCATGGGCGGGGCCTGCGACTGCAGCTTCTGGAGTTCGGCAGCATAGTCGGCCGGCAACACGTCCGGTATCGTCGCCATCAACTGGGCGACCTTGACCAGCGGACCCTTGAGGCGCCCGAGGGCGGCCGCCAGCGCCGCCGCATTGCCTGCGGACAGATTCTGCGACCCCGTCAGTCGGGCGCCGGCCATGCGCGCGGCCACGCCGCCGATATTGGCGCCGACCTTGGCATAGCGCGCCGCGCGGGCGGTGAGGCGGTTCTGTTCGGGATCGTCGGTCACAGGAGGAAGATAGGCAGCGCTGGCCGTTTCAGCTACTGTTCGCTGCAGGAAATCGTTGGTTCGTGGAGGGTGAGACCAGCATGTCCGAAAGCCCAAGCCCGTCGCGACCAACCAATGCCCTGCTGGCGCTCGGCGCCGCGCTCACGGTTTTTCTGGTGCTTGTTGCGATCGAGCGATCTGCGCGCTCCTGCGGCGACGGGCTTTGCGGGTCTATCTCGGGCGCCATGGCGATCCTTGGTCTCATGGGGGCGTCCCTGTTGTTCACGCTCCGGGGCCTCAAACGGGGAGAAGCGCCGCGCTGGTTGTTCGTCATCCCCTGGATAGTCTGGGCCCTTGCGCTTTGGATTCTCCTGTTCTGACGGGCCCGGGAGGCTATGGATCAGGCTTCAGCCTTTGCGTGTTGCATGGCGGTGCCATGCGATCAGCCCGCCCGCCGATATGATGCAAGCGCAGCCAATAATCATCGGTGCGTCAATCCTTTCGCCGAAAAACAGCATGCCGAGGCCGAGGCCGAAAAGCAGTCGCGTGTAGCGAAAGGGCGTGACGGTCGCGATATCGCCGGTCCGCATGGCTTTCATCAACGCGCCATAGGCCAGAACCCCGAATGCTACCGCCCCGGCGAGGCTCGCGGCAGATATGGCGTCCGGCCAGACGAAGACCCGGGCGTCCCAGAGGGAATAGAGCGTGCCGGCGATGACCACCGTGAGAAAGCCATAGAAGCCGAGGTGTGGCGCGCTCAGCGATGCCGGAGCGGCGCGGCTCGCCAGATCGCGGCCGGCAAAGCCGATGATGCCGATCACCGTGAGGACCGACAGCACCGAGAAGTCACCGGCGGCCGGGCGCAGGACGATCAGCACTCCGACCAGTCCTGCGCCCACGGCGCACCACTGTCGCCAGCCGACTCTTTCGCCAAAGAACACACCGCCCCCCAGCACGACAAGCACCGGCGTTGCTTGAAGGATGGCGGTCGCCGAGGACAGCGAGGTCAATGCAACGGCGAGAAAGTAGAACAGCCGGCCGGCCAGCTCGAAAACGGCGCGGACCAACATCAATCGTGACAGCACGTCGCGGCGAAACAGGGTTCCTCCGGCCAGACGGACCAACGCGGCGAAAATGCCGGCGCCGGCAAGGCCGAAAAGCACGAGCACCTGGCCGAACGGCAGCTGTCGCGCGCAGTGCTTGATCAACGCGTCCTCTATGGCGAACGCCGCCATGGCTGTCACCATCCACAGGATGCCGGACAGGTTCGCCCTAGCCTGCACGGCAGTGGTCCGTTGTGCTGGGATCAGCAGGCATGGTGCATCAGGTTGGGGGGCGGGTCGGCATTTGGGGGGCACCGGCGATCACAGCCAGCGCTTCCGCCAGGCGCTCTCGGGCGTAGACCAGGCCCTTGTAGGCGAGTTGCTCTGCCGTGAGAGCAAGCAGCTGATCACGCAGCGAGGCCGCCAGCACGCCGCCTCGCGGATGGTCCTTGAGGGCAGCCATCGGCGCCAGGTGCACGCGGATGGTGAACAGGATGGCGTCGCTGGTCGGCAGGCGGCGGAGCGTCTGGCGCTCGACCCGGATGATGGCGCGGTCATGCACCGGGGAGTCCGGCGGAAAGCGCTCGTGCGGATCGGATTTCGATTCGGGATGGTGCAGACGGGCATCGCCGTAGATCGACCAGTTCTGCCGGCTCACGGGGTTCTCGACCCGGAGATTGTCGAACATGCGCGCGATCAGCTGCTCCATCCGGCCGGGATATCCCGGAACGCCGCCGTGGATGTCCGCCATGGGCAGGCCGAATTTTTCCCTGAGCGACCACGCTGAGGGAAAGCACAGGGAAGC
>DAOMXN010000120.1:4961-7697 GCA_035437025.1 Beijerinckiaceae bacterium
CGAGATCAAGCGGCTCCAGACCTATGGAAAACGGCCTTTTCGATCCGTCGTAGGGCGTATGGGCGAAGCCGGACACACTCATTCCATCGCTTCGAGTTCGGCGATCATGCCTTCGATCATGCCGAGGCCGATCTGCCAGAACGCCGGGTCGCGCGCGTCGAGGCCGAACGGCGCCAGCAACTCCGAATGATGCTTTGTGCCGCCGGCGGAGAGCAGCGCGAAGTAGTTCTGCACAAACTTCGGATCGGCCTTCTGGTAGACGCCGTAGAGCGAATTCACCAGGCAATCGCCAAACGCGTAGGCATAGACATAGAACGGCGAATGGATGAAGTGCGGGATGTAGGACCAGTATACTTCGTAACCTGCGCTGAGCCGGATCGACGGGCCGAGGCTGTCGCCCTGCACGCTCATCCAAATCTCGTTGAGCTTGTCCGCGGTGAGTTCGCCGTTCTTGCGCTCCGTGTGAACCTTGCGCTCGAAGGAGTAGAAGGCGATCTGCCGAACCACGGTGTTGATCATGTCCTCGACCTTGCCGGCGAGCAGGGCCTTCTTCTGCGCCGGGTCGGTGGTGCCGGCCAGCACCTTGCGGAAGGTCAGCATCTCGCCGAACACCGAGGCGGTCTCAGCCAAGGTCAGCGGCGTCGGCGCCATCAGCGCGCCGTTCGGCGCGGCAAGCACCTGATGCACGCCATGCCCGAGCTCATGGGCCAGGGTCATCACATCGCGCGGCTTTCCCTGATAGTTCACCAGAACATAGGGGTGTGCTGAGGGCACTGTCGGGTGCGCGAAGGCGCCTGGTGCCTTGCCGGGGCGCACTGGCGCATCGATCCAGCTCTCGTCGAAGAAACGCCGGGCGATCCGCGCCATTTCGGGTGCGAAATCCGAATAGGCGGAGAGAACCGTATCCCGCGCCTCGTTCCAGGGAATGTGGCGCTGTTCGACGGACGGCAGGGGAGCATTGCGATCCCAGAATTCGAGCTTGTCCTTGCCGAACCACTTCGCCTTCAGAGCGTAGTAGCGGTGCGACAGGCGCGGATAGGCGGCCTGCACGGCGGAAACGAGCGCATCGACGACTTCCCGCTCGACGCGGTTCGACAGGTGGCGGGCGTCCGCGACGTCCTCGAATCCACGCCAGCGGTCGCCGATCTCCTTGTCCTTGGCGAGCGTGTTGGTGATCAGCGTGAAGACGCGCAGGTTCTCGCCAAAGGTCTTCGAAAGAGCGGCCGCACCCGCCTTGCGCTTGGCTTCGTCCCGATCCTGCATCAGGTTGAGCGTCGGTTCGAGTGTCAGCGTCTTACCGTCGACATCGAAGCGGAGCGAGGCGATGGTCTCGTCGAACAGCCGGTTCCAGGCGGACCGGCCGGTCACTGATTTCTCGTGGAACAACTGCTCCAGCCTGTCGTCGAGCTGGTACGGCTTTTCCTTGCGGATGTCTTCAAGCCAGGGCCGGTAACGCACGAGCGGTGCCGTTGAGGCCAGTTTCGCGAACAGCGCATCATCAAGCCGGTTGATCTCGAGCTGGAAGAAGAGGAGCTCGGACGAGGCCGCCGTGATCTTCTCCTGCGCGTCGCCGTAGAATTTTCCGCGGGCAGGATCGGTGGTGTCACCGGCATAGACCAATCCGGCGAAGGACATGATGCGACCCAGCTTGTCCTCGATCTTCTCGTACTCGCATACCGCCTCGAACAGACGCTCGGCACCGTCGCTGGCCGCGGCAAGAGTGGCGATCCGGCCGCGCAGGCCTTCAGCGAATCGGCGGCAGTCCGGTTCGGCCGATTCGAGGTCCGCGCGATAGTGAGCCGAATCCATGCCCTGATAGAGATGGGTCAGGTTCCATTCCGGAAGCCCATCCTGCTCCGCGCGCTTGTTCGCGCCCGAAGGCGTCTCCAGAACCGAAATCCTGCTCATTTCCCGCAACTCTCCGCAAAATCGCATCGACTCCATATCGCCCGCAGGGTCTCTTCTTCAAGCCCGACAGCCCGATCGTGATCATGATTTACAGCCTGTTTACGCAACTGCCGCACAGTGCATCAAAAGGAGACAGCGCTTGGCTGTCGCCGAAGTAGGGAATGACGGAATGACGGCTAGCATCTTGATCGTCGATGATGATCCGGTCCAGCGCAGGCTGCTGACCGAGATGGTCCGGCGGTTCGGCTTCGATCCGGTTGCGGTCGAAGGGGGCGCTCAGGCATTGGAGAAACTCCAGTCGGGCGTGGAATTCGGCGCCGTTGTTCTTGACCTTGTGATGCCGGACCTCGATGGCATGGGCGTGCTTTCGCGCATGAAGGACATGGACGGGGCGCCGCCGGTCATCGTCCAGACTGCCCATGGCTCCATCGAGACCGTCATATCCGCGATGCGCGCCGGGGCGATCGACTTTGTCGTCAAGCCGGTTGGCGCGGAACGCCTCCAGGTTTCAATACGCAACGCGCTGCGGGTCGACACCCTTCAGGGCGAAGTGCGCCGGCTGACCAAACGGGCCACCGGCGGCCTGCAATTCAAGGATCTTGGCGCCAGTTCGTCCGACATGATCCGTGCGGTGCGCCTTGGCGAGCGGGCGGCGAAATCCGGCATTCCGGTGCTGCTCGAAGGTGAATCCGGCGTCGGCAAGGAAGTGTTTGCCCGCGCCGTACAGGGCGCGAGCGACCGGCGCGGCAAGGCGTTCGTCACCGTCAATTGTGGCGCCATTCCGGCCAATCTCGTGGAAAGCATCCTGTTCGGTCACGAGAAGGGCGC
>DAOMXN010000121.1:0-7691 GCA_035437025.1 Beijerinckiaceae bacterium
CTGCTCGGCCTGCCACGGCCTTGGCCTGGTCGCCTTCCGCAACCTCTCGGACAAGGGCGGCCCGGAATTCTCCGTCGCCCAGGTCAAGGAACTGGCCTCCACCTACAAGGTGCAGGACGGACCGAACGACAAGGGCGAGATGTTCGAGCGGCCCGGCCGCCCGGCCGACAAGCTGCCGACGCCCTTCGCCAACGCGGAAGCGGCCAAGGCCGCCCACGGCGCGGTGCCGCCGGACCTGTCGCTGATCGCCAAGGCGCGCAGCTATGAGCGCGGCGTGCTGCTGTCCCTGGTCGATCTCGTGAGCCAGTACCAGGAGCACGGCCCGGACTACCTCGTGGCGCTGCTCACCGGCTATACCGATCCGCCGAAGGGCGTGACGGTGGAACAGGGACTGCACTACAACCCCTACTTCGCCGCCGGCGACAAGCTGGCCATGGCCAGCCCGCTCAATCCGGATCAGGTGGAATACACCGACGGCACCAAGGGCACGGTCCAGCAATACGCCAAGGATGTCACCGCCTTCCTGATGTGGGCGGCCGAGCCCAAGATGGAAGAGCGCAAGCGCACCGGCTGGTTCTTCATGATCCTGATGGTGCTGCTCGCCGGCTTCACCTACTTCACCAAGAAGAAGATCTGGTCCGACGTGGCGCATTGACGCACGGACCGGCGCTCCGTCGCCGGCTCCGGTCCGAACCGATGACGAAACGGGGCCCTCGCGGGCCCCTTTTTTGTTGCGAAGCGCGTTTGCGCGAGAGGCCTTCGCAAGTCAACGTCGGTGTCAAGCGTGCGGCTGTGAATTCGTCATGACGCACGGTGAACCTGCTTGCCGGGTTTCCAGACCTGTGAAAGGTTAACGTTTGTTAACCATAATGGTGGCAGCCGCCGCCAAGAGCAGGAGGCTTGGAATGTCTTCAGTCCAATTCGCTGAACGCCTGAAAACCCATGCAATGGAGCATGCGGCCGTCGACTTTGAAAAGATGCACGAGGTCGCCAAGCATCTCCATGAGACGCCAGGCGCCGTCGACGAGTTCTGCAAGGATCCGGAAGGCTACGTCTTCCGCTTCAACGGCCTGAAAGTGCAGGACGGACATCACCTGCATGTCGCCGATGCCGAGAACAACCTGCTTCCACCCGAGAAATACGGCGTGTTCGGCTCCGAAGACCGCCCGAAATGGGGCCGGTCGGAAATCCGCGTCGGCTACAAGACCACCGCTCTGGTCGAGTGCGTCTGAACCGACGCGGCGACCGCGACAGTCCCGTCGATCCGCCAATGGCAAGGCGCCCTTCGGGGCGCCTTTGTCACATCGGCAGGCAGCAGATGATGTTGCCCCAAGTCCGGTCACGCAGGCGAACCGGAAAGGCAATCAGGCGTCCGTAGATGCGGCGGCCGTCGCGCATGTCGCGCACATAGAGTTGTAGCTTGCCCTGCATTTCGTTTCGGGCGGCGCGCAGAGTCTGGGCGCGGGGCATGACGCGACGGTTGCGCGCATTCAGATCGTTCCAGGCGAGGTCGCCGGAACGTTGCGTCTGCGAGTACTCGGGATAGTGCACCGGAAGGTAGGAATTCCGGTCGATCGGCACCAGGAACACCGCCCCAGGCACCGTGTTCCTGTGCCTGCCGACCAGCGGCGCAAAAAAGCGGTCGTAGAACGGCGTCGCCGCCGTGACGTACTGGATGGGATTGGTATCGGGAACCTTTTGGTATTTCGGCTGAAGCAGCGCTTCCAGCGTCACGGCGCCGCTGGCGACGCCTTCCTCGAGCACGCCCTCCACTTCGCGCGCGACCGTCGCCAGCCGCGTGAGATAGGGAGCGCATTCCTCATGAACGCGCTCGATGCGCTGGGCGACCGAGGCCAAGAACTCGGCCGACGGCCGCTCGAACCGCACGTTCAGCCCGAACTCGTTGGTCTCGACCACCCGCGCCTCGCTGGCACCGATCCCGTCGAGCGTCAGCAACCCGATGCTGCCTTCGGCCGGCGAAAACGCGGAACGCTCCAGTTGCACGCCATTCGCGCCGAGGTCGATCGCCAACACCTCGCCCGCATGATCGCGACTGCGGAAAAAGCCATTGATCAGGACCGGCAGGCGCTCGGTCTCGCGACGCTCCTCGATGATCGAATGCCGGAAGTACAGCATCGAACGCTTGTTGATCCGCTCCAGGGTCAACGTTGCCCCCTGCACGGCCAGTCCCGCCCGCCCAGCCACTTCCGCAGCCGACCCGGCAAGGTCGTGCATGGCCTCCGCGCTTTGGGCGACGGCATCGGCGAAGTCAGCCGTCGCCACCGACCGCGTGGCCACGGCGCGCGTTCCCTCGATCTGGATACCAGCGGCGTCGCGGATCGATCCGAGCACCGGGTCGAAGCGGCCGATCAGGTCTGCCATGCGCGTCATGGTCGCCGTCGAACCGTTCACCGCCGCTTCCAGCGCTCCGATCTGGCGGCTGATGTCCGCCGTGGCAGCCTGCACCTGGCCGGACAGGGTCTTCACTTCCGTCGCGACCACCGCGAATCCGCGGCCGGCGGCACCGGCGCGCGCGGCCTCGATCGTGGCATTGAGCGCAAGCAGGTTCGTCTGGCGGGCGATGGTGCGGATGGCCTCGACGACGACGGCAATGTTCCGCGCCACCTGCGACAGGCCCTGCATCTGGGCATTGACCGTGCCGGCAAGGCCGCGCGCTTCCTTCAGCACATCATCCGAATCGATGACCTGCCGCTCGATCTCCCGATTGGAGGATTCGATCTGCCGGGCGGTCTCCGCCAGCCGTTCGGACGTATCGCGCGCGGAGGCCGAGAGGTTGGCGAGGCCCCGGCTGGAAGTCTGGATCTGGCCGGCCAGCGCCACGTTCTCGGCAACGCGTTCGCGCGTCTCCTCGGTGATGTCGCTGATCAGCTGGAGGGTGAGGGCCACATCATGCTCAAGCTCGTCGACGATCGGCGCAAGCTCGATGGGCGTGCGCTTCAGGGGCCGTCCCTCGAAGAGATACGAGACCGGGGGAGCCTCCGTGCTTTCGGCAACGGCTGCCGCCGGAGGCTGGGTCTCGGGCAGGCGTCGGGCGGCGAGGAAACGGGACAGCGACACGGGGACGGCCTTCTGCGCAATCGGTTCGGGCTATCGAACCATAGAGCGCCGCAAAGGCTTTAGGTCCGGTTAACCACGATTGCCGGCGGCCGCACTTGCCCCGCCGGTGAGAAGCCGCGTAACCTTCCTGAAAACCGGGAGCGCGCAATGGCGGAAGTACTTTGGAATCGATTGACGGCGGCCGAACTCGTGGCGCTGGCGAAGAAGGATGCGATCGTGCTGTTGCCGGTCGCCTCGACCGAGCAGCACGGTCCGCATCTGGCGACGGGCGTCGACACATTCCTCGCCGGCGAAGGCTGCCGCCGCACCGCCCTGCTGGTGCAGAGGAAGCGGCCAATCGTCGTGGCGCCCACGGTCTGGATCGGGCTTGCGGAACATCACATGGCCTTCGGCGGCTCATTCACGCTGTCGCTGCCGACCTATCACGCGCTGCTGCGCGAGATCTGCCGCTCGATCCTGCGCGCCGGATTCAGGAAGATCCTCATCGTCAACGGCCATGGCGGCAACATGGCCGCGCTCGGCGCGCTGACCACGGACCTGGCGATGGAGCTGGGCGCGCCCATCGCCACCACGACACTCTACGCCCTGCCGACTGCGGCAGGGGCCTACGAGGGCATTCTCGAAGACCAGAAAGGCGTGCAGCACGCCTGCGAGGCCGAGACCTCGATGATGATGGCGGCGTTTCCCGATTGCGTGCGCAAGAACAAGCTCAAGGCGGCTGTCGGCCCCAAGTCGGATGACGCGCCGTTTCGCAGCGCGGTAGCCGTCTGGACATCCTTCAAGGAGCTCACGCCCTCCGGCGTTTTCGGCGACGGCCGGCGCGCAACGCCGGAAAAAGGCGAGAAGCTGCTCGACATCGCAGCGCAACTGCTGGCTCAGCATCTCCTGACCGGAAAGCCGTGGGCATGAGCAAGGCCGTTCTCGGCGTCATCGGCGGCTCCGGCGTCTATGACCTGCCGGGTCTCGAGAACATCACCGAGGAGCGGATCGCAAGCCCCTGGGGCGAGCCTTCCGACGCGGTGCGGCGCGGCACGCTCGGCGGGACGGACCTGGTGTTCCTGCCCCGGCACGGGCGCGGACACCGCTTATCCCCTTCCGACATCAACTACCGCGCCAACATCGACGTGCTCAAGCGCGCCGGCGTCACCGACCTCGTGGCGCTGTCGGCCTGCGGCTCGTTCCGCGAGGACCTGCCGCCGGGAACCTTTCTGCTGGTGGACCAGTTCGTCGACCGCACGCACCGACGCGACTCGTCATTCTTCGGCAAGGGCTGCGTCGCCCATGTCACCATGGCTCATCCCGTTGGTCCACGGTTGCAGGACATGATCGCCGAGGCCGGTGTGGCCGCAGGTGTCGACGTGCGGCGCGGGGGAACCTACGTCTGCATGGAAGGTCCGCAATTCTCCTCCCTCGCCGAATCGCGCACCTACAAGGGCCTCGGCTACGACGTGGTCGGCATGACCGCCATGCCGGAGGTCAAGCTCGCCCGCGAGGCCGAAATCACCTACGCCACCATCGCCATGGTCACCGATTTCGATTGCTGGCACCCCGATCACGACCATGTCTCGGTGGCGGACGTGGTGCGCGTCATGCACGACAACGTCGGGCGCGCCCGCGCCCTGCTCGCTGCGCTGGCCCGCGCCTTCCCGAAGGAGCGCGTGCCCTGCCCCGTCGGGTCGCATGTCGCGCTCGACCATGCCGTCATGACCGCGAAGGACGCCCGAGATCCCGCCCTCCTCAGGAAACTGGACGCCGTCGCCGGCCGCGTCCTCAATCAGTGAATAGGCCTGTTCGTGAGCATCATCAAGGACGCGATCCGCACGATCCCCGACTACCCCAAGCCGGGGATCATGTTCCGGGACATCACCACCCTGCTCAACAACCCGCGCGCCTTCCGCAAGGCCGTGGACGAGATGGTGCAGGC
Source organism: Beijerinckiaceae bacterium (assembly GCA_035437025.1). Lineage (GTDB taxonomy): Bacteria > Pseudomonadota > Alphaproteobacteria > Rhizobiales > Beijerinckiaceae > JAIUNP01. The sequence goes on from DAOMXN010000121.1 coordinate 5,003, forward strand.
CTTCGCCGGCACCAAGATCGACCACGTGGTGGGCATCGAGGCACGCGGCTTCATCCTCGGCGGCGCGGTGGCGCACCAGCTGTCCGCCGGCTTCATCCCGGTGCGCAAGAAGGGCAAGCTGCCGCACGAGACCGTCCGCATCGCCTATTCGCTGGAATACGGCATCGACGAGATGGAGATGCACAAGGACGCCATCAAGCCGGGCGAGCGCGTCATCCTGATCGACGACCTGATCGCCACGGGGGGCACGGCCGAAGGCGCGGTCAAGCTGCTGCGCTCCCTCGGCGCAACCGTTGAGGCCGCCTGCTTCGTCATCGACCTGCCGGACCTCGGCGGCGCGAAAAAACTGCAGGCGATGGGCGTGACCGTGCTGAGCCTCATCGCCTTCGAGGGGCATTGAGGGGGCGATAGTTCCAGAAATGGGCTTATGCGAAGGGGTTTTGTAGACGCCATTTAGAGATGTCACCCTTTCGCCCGTCAGAGATTCACCTGTCCCGTCCTTTGAGGGCCTTGCAAATGTTTGGAGCGACTATAGACATTCAAAATGTAGATGATAAAGTTTTGCTAACAGTGGAAAGGACGGGACTATGGCATTTTTTCTGTACGATTCCTTAAAGGAAAAAATTCAGCTGATGAACCAAAACCAGAAACGTTCAATGAAAGGTACCGGGGTTTATTCTGTCCCTGCACCAGACAAGGGCGCTTCAGGACGGCGAACAATTCTCGTGCCAAATCTTACCTATGACGAAGCTTATGGTCGTTCAATACATTGTATCGAGGCAACATGGATTCCAGAAAGCGAGATGAAATTTGAGGATATGAGTGCAGATGAAAAATACTGCGGTCAGCCTTGCAGTTATTCAGGACAATGCAATTTTTCTAGCAATTGCTTCTTCTGTGTTCCATTTGATGGTTGCGGGACATGATTGATTTTACACTGGATGTATTTAGGTTCTGCCATGCGAAGACACCCAATTAAGGGCAGAAGGGACAGGTCGCTTTTTGCATGCAGTCATAACATTTCGAATCGATTAATTTGATAAAAATTGGATAAATCAAGTACGTGACACTATTAGGGGCAAGAGAGTAGGGCATGAACGAGTCAGCGGAGTATTACCCAAAAAAGCAGCACCTTCGATAGCGATTTCTAATTCCAGCTTGTCACCCAATACATTCGTAAATGTTATAGATGTTTCACCACGAGCGGCTTTTTTCGCTTCATTACCCAATTTCACGATAATACCGTGAGGTTCACCTGGGTGTAGTGGATAGTCTGGCCATCCCGCAATTTCAAAGACCAAGTCAAGGTTCTCTCCGCTGTCGACATTGATTGTCGGCCCAATCTTTGGTGCGAGTTTCGAATTAATGCACGGCCCCTGACCAAAGCTGGGCAAATAGAAACGTTCGGGATCGGGAGGCGGGATGATTGGGGCGAATTCGGTGCAGGGCGGAGGCACGCGAATAAAATACAAATATTGTGTACCATCTCCATATGTGGATACTTTCCAAGTGATATCCATGAATCGATCAGCAGGATTAATTAGATTAAGTACAGCAATTACAAGTTTCATTGGATTGCCTCGATTTAATCCAGACTGTAGTACTTTATTACAGGCAGAGCATTTTCGCAATGGCGCGTGTAAAAAATCGTTAGCGAGCAATCCGGTTTGCACAAATCAAGAATTCTGCACACCCCCACCCCTTGATCCCCCACGGCTTTTTCCGTGCGGAAATCGGGTGGAGAAATCATTGCCCGGCGTGTACAGAGAGCACAGCCCTCGGAACCGGCCGCGCCAGACCTGCCGGCGCGGCGGCACGACGCCATCCGCCAGACCTGTCTGCGCAGCGCCCGCGATTGCAGCGCGTTAACGCCCCGTTAACCGGCCTTTTAGGGATGGCGTTAACCCGCCGGTAGCTAACCTTCGGCTCGCGCGCCAGGACGGGGCGCGGCGTCCGGAGGAGAGTTCATGTTGCGTCTGTGCAGCGTCGCCACACCAGGGTCCCAGCGCGAGGTGGACCTCAGGAAGTTTCTGTGCCGCCGGTACTGGCTGCCGGAATCGGACTTCCCGCTCTGCGGCGACATCTTCCGGGCGCTCGGCCTGACCGGCGACGATTGTCACGACTTCATGAACGACCTGGCCGAGACCTTCAATCTCGACCTCGCCGATTTCGTCTGGCCGAAATTCCACCTGGGCGAATCCGAGGCGCTCGACGTGCGCGCCGCGCTCCGGCCGCTGCGGCGGTTCGCGGGGATCCGCACCCAGCCGCTCGACCGCGATCTCATTCCGATTTCCATCGACCACCTGTCGCAGGTGATCGAGCACGGCTGCTGGTTCGATCCGCAGCAACCCGACATGGCGGCGTCCGCCTCCGTCAGCCAAACCATTTCCCGGCTGTCGGCCAAGCTCAGGGCGGGCGGCGTTCCCAGAAGATCGCTGCCGTAAGCTCGAAGACGCGCTCGCCGCTCGCCAGATAGCCCGACCCCTGGCTGGTGACGATGCCCCAGCCGGGACGCGAGGCGGATTCGCGCTTGTCCATCACCTGCGAATAGTAGCGGATCGTATCGCCCTCGCGGGTGGGCCTGAGCCAGCGCAGGTTCTCGATCCCCGGTGACGGCCCGAGCCGCGCCACCCGTCCATCGACGGCGCCGGCTTCCAGCATCGCGGCGCGGCGGCGCGCCAGGCAGCCC
>DAOMXN010000122.1:0-7612 GCA_035437025.1 Beijerinckiaceae bacterium
GCGCTGCCCGAGTTGCTGGTCAAGCTGCGCCGCCAGCGGCCGCGCGAAGGCATCCGTTCCGCCGCCCGGCGGGAAAGGCACAACGATGGTGATCGGCTTGGATGGCCAGGTCTGGCCCAGCGCCGGCAGCGCGGCGGGCAGCGTGGCGGCCGCAAGCACGGCGCACAGAAGCGAGCGACGCAACATGAAATTTCTCCCTCGGTTGGTTTTCTTGGCGACAAGCGCCGCTTGCCAAGAAATCCACCGCCGGAGGAACCGACGCAAGGAGAAAATGCGAGTGCCAAGCTTCGGGCCTTCTCAAGCGCCGCCGGGTGGCTAATCTTGGGACCGAACAGAAAGGACCTGTCCATGACCACCCGCCCTGACGCCGTACTCGATGTGCCAAGACCCGCCTGGTGGAGCGAGGACATCGCGATGTTGCGCGAGATGGCGGAGAAATTCTGCCAGTCCGAGATCGTGCCGCATTATGACCGCTTCGAGACGCAGGAGAAAGTGGACCGCAGCCTTTGGAACGCGGCCGGCGCCAGCGGCTTTCTCTGTGCCTCGATCCCGGAGGCCTATGGCGGCGCCGGCGGCAGCTACGGGCACGAGGCGGCCATCGTCGAGGCGCTGGGCCATACCGGCGCGGACGGCTTCGGCCTGCCGCTGCACAACGCCATCGTAGCCCCCTACATCCTTCACTATGGCTCGGAGGAGCAGAAGCGCCGCTGGCTGCCCCGCCTCGCCAGCGGCGAGCTTGTCGGCGCCATAGCCATGACGGAACCCGGCGCCGGTTCAGACCTTCAGGGCGTCAAGACCACCGCCCGCAAGGATGGCAATCACTACGTCGTCTCCGGCTCCAAGACGTTCATCACCAATGGCCAGCACGCCAACCTGATCATCGTCGTCACCAAGACGGATGCATCGGCCGGGGCGCGTGGCACCTCGCTCGTCGTGGTGGAAACCGACGACGCGCCCGGATTCGAGCGCGGCCGCAACCTCGACAAGATCGGCATCAAGACGAACGACACCTCCGAATTGTTCTTCAACGACGTGCGCATCCCCACCGCCAATCTGCTCGGCCCGCAGGAAGGCCAGGGATTCTTCCAGCTCATGAGTCAGCTGCCGCAGGAGCGCCTGCTCATCGCCAACCAGGCCATGGCGATGATCGAGCGCGCGCTGGCCGTGACCATCGCCTATGTCAAGGAACGCAAGGTCTTCGGCAAGCCGGTGCTGGAGTTCCAGAATACCCAGTTCAAGCTTGCGGAACTGAAGTCCGAGGCGACGATGATGAAGGTTTTCGTCGACCACTGCGTCGGCGAACTGATCGCCGGCCGGCTGACCAGCACGACGGCTTCTATGGTGAAGTACCTCGCTACCGATCTCCAGTGCCGCGTCGTGGACGAGTGCCTGCAACTCCATGGCGGCTACGGCTACATGAATGAGTATCCGATCGCCCGCATGTTCCGCGACGCGCGCGTCCAACGCATCTACGGCGGCACCAACGAGATCATGAAGGTACTGATCGCCCGCAGCCTGTGAGCGCCATGAGCAACGCTTTCCATTCCATCCGCTACGAGGTGGCCGACAGGATCGCCACGATCACCCTTGATCGGCCGGAACGCCTCAACGCCATTGACCGGCACATGCCATCGGAGATCGAGGCGGCGGTTGCGCACGCCAATGCCGACGATGGCGTGCACGTCATCGTGTTACAAGGGGCGGGCAAGGCCTTCTGCGCCGGCTATGACCTGAAGGAATTCGCCGAACAGGGCGGCACCAATCCCGGCGTGCAGGACATGCCGTGGGACCCGATGCTCGACTTCAGGTTCATGTACGGGAACACGCAGAAGTTCATGGCGCTCTGGCGCTCCTACAAGCCGACCATCGCCAAGGTGCACGGCCATGCGGTGGCGGGCGGATCGGACATCGCCACCTGCTGCGATTTGATCGTCATGGCGGACGACGCACGGATTGGATATCCCCCTGCCCGCGTCTGGGGCTGCCCTTCGGTCGGCATGTGGGTCTTTCGCGTCGGCGCGCAGAATGCCAAGCGACTGCTGTTCACCGGCGATCTCATCTCGGCGGCGGACGCGAAATCCATGGGGCTCGCGCTGGAGCACCATCCCGCCGCCGAACTTCATGACGCTGTGGCTCGGCTGGCGAAACGCATCTCTGGCGTGCCGAAGAACCAGTTGATGATGCACAAGCTGATGATCAACTCGGCGCTGGAGAACATGGGCCTGACCACGACTCAGCAGATGGCCACGCTGTTCGACGGCATCACGCGGCATTCGCCGGAAGGCATGTGGTGGAAGGCGCGCGCCGAGGAGGTCGGCTTCCAGCAGGCGGTGAAGGAGCGCGACTCCGGCGATCCCATCGCCTCGCAGGCGGAAAAGCGCCTGCCGGGGTTCAGGAGCTGAGGCGTCCGAAACGGCTGCGCCAGCCGTCCACCGCCGTATCCAGCGCGGCGAGGCATTCCGCGGTGTAGCCGGCATAGTCGACCCCCGGCGCGGCGAGATGCAGTTCGGAGACCATGCTCCACATCGCCTCGCGCAGAAGCGATGCGCCCTGCATGGCGGCGAAGGCGCGCTTAAGCGCAGCATCCGGCGCAGCGCCGAAATAATGCGCCAGCAGCGCCTCGGCCTCCTCGCTCCCCATGCCGGCGTTGGAGGCAAGGCCCGCCAGATCGAACAGCGGCGACGAGAACCCGGCGTATTCGAAATCGATCAGCCAGAGCCGGTGCCCATCGTCCAGGATGTTCTGCGGCACCAGATCGTTATGGCCGAAGATCAGCTCCGAAGGCAGTTGCGCGGCGTGGAATTCGGCCGCCAGCCGCGACAGCGCGGGCAGCCTGTCCCGGAACCGGCTGCCGCCGGCGGCAAGCGTGCGGGCATAATCGTTGATGGTGTGGAACACCCAGAACAGGTTCGGCCGACCGCTGACGCGCTCCGGCATGGAGCGATGAAAGCGGCGCACCAGATCGATCACCTGCTCCGCATTCGCCCGGATGTCGTGCGCGCCATAGGTGCACGCCGCGATGAACCGGCTCACCAGCACGCCGGGCGCATCGTAGATCACTTCTGGGCCAAGTCCGGACGCATGGGCGGCGCGAGCGACCATCGCCTCATGATCGCGGTAGACATGATGCACCGGATAATCGTCGCCGAAGCGAACGACATACCGCGCGCCGTCGCTTTCGACCCGGTAGCTCTCGTTGCTGCGCCCACCCGTCAGCGGCTCGATGAGCGGCTCCCCGCGCCAGAGCGGCAGGGCGAGAATGCGCGCGACGGCGGCTTCAGGAATGACCGGCGAAGGCATGTCTGTCATCGGCCGAGATTAGGTCGCCCCCCGCGGCGCTCGCAAGCCGATTGTGCGGCCGGACTGCGTCAGAACCCGTACCGCCCGGGGTCGGCCAGCACCGCATCGACGATGCCTGCCGCATCCGCGACATCGACCTTTTCGAGCAGGGCGATCATCACGGCGCGATCCCGGCGCCGCGCCGCCTTGTCCCACTCCCCCAGCAAGCCGGCGACCGTCAACCGCTCGTTGACGGTCATTCCGCCGTATCGCGCCGTTGGCCTGCCTGTCATGCCGGTCAGAACACCACCACGGAGCGAATAGACTTGCCCGCGTGCATCAGATCGAAGGCGGTGTTGATCTCATTGAGCGGCATGGTGTGGGTGATCAGGTCGTCGATGTTGATCTTGCCCTCCATGTACCAGTCGACGATCTTCGGGACGTCGGTGCGCCCGCGCGCCCCGCCGAACGCCGTCCCCTTCCAGACGCGCCCGGTGACCAGCTGGAACGGCCGCGTGGCGATCTCCTTGCCGGACTCCGCGACGCCGATGATGATGCTCTCGCCCCAGCCGCGATGGCAGCATTCCAGCGCCTGACGCATGGTCGTGGTGTTGCCGATGCATTCGAAGGAAAAGTCCGCGCCGCCGCCGGTGAGGTCCACCACGGCCTGGACGACCTTGTCGCGGCCGATCTCGTCCGGATTGACGAAATGCGTCATGCCGAACTTTCTCGCCATTTCCGCCTTGGCCGGGTTGAGATCGACGCCGATGATCTTGTCCGCGCCGACCATGCGGGCACCCTGGATGACGTTGAGGCCGATGCCGCCGAGGCCGAAGACCGCGACATTGGCGCCAGGCCAGACCTTCGCCGTATGGATCACCGCGCCGACGCCGGTGGTGACGCCGCAGCCGATGTAGCAGATCTTGTCGAATGGCGCGTCCTCGCGGACCTTCGCCACTGCGATTTCCGGCAGCACGGTGAAATTCGAAAAAGTCGAGCAGCCCATGTAGTGGAACACTTCGCCGCCGTCGCAGGAGAAGCGCGACGTACCGTCCGGCATCACGCCCTGCCCCTGGGTGGCGCGGATCGCCGTGCACAGGTTGGAGCGCTGCGACAGGCAGGTTTTGCACTGCCGGCATTCCGGCGTGTAGAGCGGAATGACGTGATCGCCCGGCTTCACCGAGGTGACGCCGGCGCCGACCTCGCGCACGATTCCCGCTCCCTCATGCCCGAGGATAGCCGGGAACTTTCCCTCGGAATCGAGACCGGACAGCGTGTAGGCATCGGTATGGCAGACGCCGGTCGCCATGATCTCGACCAGCACCTCGCCGGGCTTCGGCCCCGCAATGCTGATTGTCTCGATGGTCAGTGGCGTGTTCGCTGCCCATGCGACGGCAGCCCTCGACGTGATCATGCGTTCTCTCCCAAGGTGCGCCGACAGGCTAGCCGGTTCGTTGCGCCGTCTTCAATACGGCAGGCCGACATAATTCTCTGCGAGCGAGCGCTGCGCCGCTTCCGACGAGATGAGATAGGCGAAATCCGTGCGCTGCATGCGGCGGTCGAATCCGGAAACCTGCGGGAATGTGTGCAGCAGGTTGGTCATCCACCACGAGAAGCGCTCGGCCTTCCAGATGCGCGCCAGCGCCCGCTGCGAATAGGCATCGAGCCCGGACTGGCTGCTCGACCGATAGTAGTCGACAAAGCCGTCGAACAGATAGCGCACATCGCTGGCGGCGAGGTTGAGGCCCTTCGCGCCGGTCGGCGGCACGATGTGGCCGGCATCGCCCGCCAGGAACAGCGTACCGAAACGCAGTGGCTCCGCCACGAAACTCCTCAATGGCGCGATCGACTTCTCGATCGACGGACCGGTTTGCACCGTGGCGGCGATCTCGGGACCAAGTCGGCGCTTGAGCTCGGCCCAGAACAGATCGTCCGACCAGGCATCGACCGTGTCGTCCAGGCTGCACTGGAGATAGTAGCGGCTGCGGGTCAGCGAGCGCTGCGAACACAGAGCAAACCCGCGCTCGTTATGCACGTAGATCAGCTCATGATGGCACGGCGGCACGTCGGCCAGAAGGCCGAGCCAGCCAAACGGATAGACACGTTCGAACCGGGTGATCGCCCCGGCCGGCACCGAGGCCCGGCAGATGCCGTGGTAGCCGTCACAGCCCGCGATGAAATCGCACTTGATGTCGTACGGGCGGCCTTCGTGCCAGAACGTCACGCACGGGCTGGACCGGTCGATATCGTGGATGGCGACGTTTTCGGCCGCGTAGAACGTCGGAGTGCCGTCAGCCTGCCGCGCCTCCATGAGGTCCCGGGTGATTTCCGTCTGGCCATAGACCATGACCGTCTTGCCGCCGGAATGGGCGGCGAGGTCGATCCGATGCCGCTCGCCGTCAAAAACGATGTCGAACCCTTCGTGGACCAGGCCCTCGCGATGCATGCGCGCCGCGACGCCGGCCTCCTCCAGCATGGCTGCGGCGCCCTGCTCCAGCACGCCGGCGCGGATGCGTCCGAGGATGTATTCCTTGGGCTTGTTGTCGACGATGACATTCGAGATGCCGGCGCGCGACAGAAGCTGCCCAAGCAACAGGCCGGATGGACCTGATCCGATGATGGCAACCTGCGTGCGCATGGGCGTCTCCCTGAAGGTGTTTTCAGGACCCTAAGTGCCCTTCGGCCCGGAGACAATCGGCCAGCTGTCGCAGGCGCCGGCATGCACGCCAAAAAACAAAGGCCCCGTCTCCGGGGCCTTGGAACACGCGACAGGATGCTGCGCGGCTTACTTCTTGGCGAAGCTGAGGCCGCCGAACTTCTGATTGAAGCGCGACAGGCGTCCACCGCGGTCGAGCAGGGTCTGCGACCCGCCGGTCCAGGCCGGATGGGTCTTGGGGTCGATATCGAGGTTCAGCGTGTCGCCAGCCTTGCCGTAGGTCGACCGCGTCGTGTACTCGGTACCGTCGGTCATCACGACCTTGATGAAATGGTAGTCAGGATGCGTTTCGGCTTTCATGGCGGTCTCTCCGGGAGCAGGCCTAATGCGACGCTGAACGCCCGGCTGCTGCATATGCTGAATTGAAGATGCGCCGCATTATACGAATCCCCTCGCGAGGGCAAGAGCGCCTATCGCCCGGCTTGCTCTCGCCATCGCGCTGCGCCGGCGCTAGAACTACGCCATGGGAATGAATCTCGCCAACTGGCTGACTCTGTTGCGCTTGTGCCTGGTGCCCCTGGTGGTCCTGTCGATCATCCAGCATTGGTGGCAGATCGCTTTCCTGGCGTTTGCCGTGGCGGGCGTATCGGACGCGGTCGACGGCTATGTCGCGCGGCGCTTCAACCAGGTGTCCGAACTCGGTGCCCTGCTCGATCCGATTGCCGACAAGGCACTGCTGGTCTCGATCTACGTGACGCTGGCCATCGCCGGCGCCATTCCCGCCTGGCTGACGATCCTCGTCGTGTCGCGTGATATGATGATCGTGGGCGCAGTCATTGTTTCCTGGATCCTCGGCAACCCGGTGGAGATCCGCCCGATCTACGTCTCGAAGGCCAATACGGTGGCGCAGATTGTCTTTGCCGGCTTCATGCTGTTCGCCTCGGCCTTCACGCTGAACCTCCAGGTCCTGTATTGGCCGCTGATTGCTGCGGTCTGCGTTCTGACAAGCGCGTCCATGGTCGCCTATCTGGTGAGCTGGGCGCGCCACATGACCGAGTGATGGTGCGCCGGCCCGCTCCGGGAGCGCCGGCCCAGTTGCCGCTGGACCTGCCGCTGGAACCGCGCTTCGGGCGCGAGGATTTCCTTGTCGGCCCGTCCAACGAGCAGGCCTACACGCTGGTGGACCTGTGGCCCGGCTGGCCTGAACGGATACTGATCCTGAGCGGCCCGCAGGGCTCGGGCAAGTCGCACCTCGCCGCGATCTGGGCCGTGCAGGCGAAGGCCCGCGTGCTTTCGGCCCGCTCTCTCGCCACCGCCGACCCTTCAGCACTGGCCGAGGCCGGCGCCATCGTGGTGGAGGACGCCGACGCCAGCCCTGTCGCCGAGACGCCGTTCTTTCACCTGATCAACCTCGTCCGGGAGCGCCAGGCCTATCTGCTCGTCACGGCGCGTTCCGCGCCCGACCTGTGGGGCATCCGCACGCCTGACCTGATTTCGCGTCTGCGCCTCGCGCCGCGTCTGACCATAGAACCGCCGGACGACGCGCTGCTGCGTGCCCTCATCGTCAAGCAGTTCCTCGACCGGCAGATCGTCATCGACACGGGCGTGGTCGAATATCTGCTCACCCGGATGGAGCGCTCCTTCGCCGGAGCGCAGCGCGTGGTCGAGGCGCTTGAC
>DAOMXN010000123.1:0-7587 GCA_035437025.1 Beijerinckiaceae bacterium
GCGGGACGATTGCCCGGTGGGAACGGCGAAGGCCTGACGGCGCCTCGGCGCGCTGCGGCCGCATGCCCCCGAACCGGGCGCGGCCCAGACTTGCGCGGTCTGCCCCCTCATACCAAGGGTCATGACAATGGACCCTTGGGTCCTGTCTCGAACTTTCCTTGCGCATTGTAAAACAAGGAAAATTCAAGAGCAGCCATCGGTCATCCCTGATGACCGATGGTATCAGTGCAGGATCTGGCTGAGGAACAGCTTCGTGCGCTCGTGCTGCGGGTTCTTGAAGAACAGGTCCGGCTTGTTCATCTCGACGATCTGGCCGGCGTCCATGAAGATCACACGGTCGGCGACCTGACGGGCGAAGCCCATTTCGTGCGTCACCACCATCATGGTCATGCCTTCCTGCGCCAGCGACACCATGGTCTCCAGCACTTCCTTGACCATTTCCGGGTCGAGCGCCGAGGTCGGCTCGTCGAACAGCATGATCTTCGGGCTCATGCAGAGCGAGCGGGCGATGGCCACGCGCTGCTGCTGGCCGCCGGAGAGCTGTCCGGGATACTTGTTGGCCTGCTCCGGGATCTTGACGCGCTTGAGGTAGTGCATCGCCACCTCTTCGGCGTCCTTCTTCGGCATCTTCTTCACCCAGATCGGGGCGAGCGTGCAGTTTTCCAGGATGGTGAGGTGCGGGAACAGGTTGAAGTGCTGGAACACCATGCCGACGTCGCGGCGGATCTCGTCGATCTTCTTGAGGTCGTTGGTGAGTTCGATGCCGTCGACGACAATGTCGCCCTGCTGGTGTTCCTCCAGGCGGTTGATGCAGCGGATCATGGTCGACTTGCCGGAACCGGACGGGCCGCAGACGACGATGCGCTCGCCGCGCGTCACCTTCAGGTTGATGTCGCGCAGCACGTGGAATTCGCCGTACCACTTGTGCACGCCGCGCATTTCCACGGCGACCTCGTTGTTCAGAGGCGACGGCTTGAGATTGGCGACTGCTGACATGTTCTCCCCCAAGTCTTACCGTTTGTCCGCCACCGCCAGCCGCTTTTCCATATTCTTGGCGTAGCGGGCCATGCCGTAGCACATGATGAAATAGATGATCGCCGCATAGGCATAGCCGGTGGCCGATGTGGTCGGCGCGGCCCATTGCGGGTCGATGCGGGCGTTCTCGATGGCTTTGAGGAAGTCGAAGATGCCGACGATCAGCAGCAGCGACGTGTCCTTCAACAGGCCGATATAGGTGTTGACGATGTTCGGGATCGCCACCTTCAGCGCCTGCGGCAGGATGATCAGGCGCATCATCTGCCCGTAGCTGAGGCCCATGGCCATGGCGCCCTCGTACTGGCCCTTCGGCAGGGCCTGCAGGCCGGAGCGCACCACTTCGGCCATGTAGGCAGAGGCGAACAGCGCGATGCCCACCAGCGCGCGCAGCAGCTTGTCCGGCGCATAGCGCTCGGGCAGGAACAGCGGCAGCATGGTGTTGGCCATGAACAGCATGGTGATCAGCGGCACGCCGCGCACGAACTCGATGAACATCACCGAGAAGAACTTCACGATCGGCAGCTTCGAGCGGCGGCCGAGCGCCAGCAGGATGCCGAGCGGCAGCGAGACGACGATGCCGACCGCCGCCACCACCAGAGTCACGGTCAGGCCGCCCCAGCGCGCGGTCTCGACCGGCTGCAACTTGAAGGTCGCCCAGATCGCGGCGAAGATGAAGCCGACCAGCGCCGCGCCGACGACCGCCAGCACGCCGGCTCCGATCGCCTTCGGCATTTCCAGCCCCTCCATCCGCGCCAGCAGCACCCCGGCGGCGAAGATGGCCAGCGTCACCAGCACGGAAATCACCAGGGTGTCGCCACCCTTGAAGATCGCGAGCGGCTCCAGCAGGAAGGCGAGCGGGTTGTTGCCGGAGAGCAGGCCGTAGCTCGCCAGCGGGGTGAAGGCGAAGGCGAAGAGCATGCCCCAGCTCTTGTGCGGGGCGCGCGGATGCAGCACCCAGAAGATGGCGATGGCGCCGAGCACCATGAAGGCGTCGCAGCGCCAGCGCCCGTCCACGGGGTAGGAGCCGTAGAGCGTGTAGGCGAGGCGGTCCCGGACGAAGGCCCAGCAGGCGCCAACCTCCACTCCGTCCTTGTAGAGGCAGGCCTCGCGGCTCGTGCCGGTCCAAACCGCGTCGAGCACCAGGAACTTGATGATCGGCGGAATCGTCACATAGGCGAGGAAAAGCCCGAAAATGGTCAGCGCGATGTTGGTCGGGCTGGAGAACAGGTTGTTCCGCATCCAGCCGATCACGCCGACGGTCGAGGCCGGCGGGGGCAGCGCGGGCAGCGCGCTCTGCTGCACGTAGGCGGGCGAGGTCATGGCCTTGGCGCTCATTGTTGCCTCCTCACCGTTCCACCAGCGCCTTGCGGGCGTTGTACCAGTTCATGATGAGCGAGGTCGTCAGGCTGATCGTGAGGTAGACCAGCATGGTGATCGCCACCACTTCCACCGCCTGGCCGGTCTGGTTCAGCACCGTGCCGGTGAACACCTGCACGAGATCGGGATAGCCGATGGCCACCGCCAGCGAGGAATTCTTGGTCAGGTTGAGATACTGGCTGGTCAGCGGCGGGATGATCACGCGCATGGCCTGCGGGATGATGACAAGACGCAGCGTCGGACCGGGACGCAGCCCGAGCGCATAGGAGGCTTCGGTCTGCCCCCGGTTGACGGCCTGGATGCCGGCACGCACCGCCTCGGCGATGAAGGCGGCGGTGTAGATCACCAGACCGAGCAGCAGCGCGCCGAATTCCGGGAAGATCTGCACGCCGCCCGAGATGTTGAAGCGGCCCTTTTGCACCTCGTTGAACGTGAGCGGCGATCCCGACAGGAAGTAGACCAGCAGCGGCAGCCCGATGATGAGCGCGAGGGAGACGAGGAACACAGGCGCCTGCTGGCCCGTGGACTCCTGGCGCCGGCGTGCCCAGACGCGGAAGGCAATGGTGCCCGCCAGGCCCGCCAGGAAGGCCCATAACACATTGGAAAAGGCCGCGCCGAACACCGGCTCCGGCGTGAAGATGCCGCGGTTGTTGAGGTAGGCCCCGCCCGGCAGCGCGATGCTGTCGCGCACCTCCGGCAGCGCCTTCAGCACCGCGTTGTACCAGAACAGCAGTTGCAGCAGCAGCGGCGTGTTGCGGATGACCTCGACGTAGATGGTCGACAGCTTGTTGACGATCCAGTTCTTTGACAGCCGGCCGATGCCGATGAGGAAGCCAAGGATCGTCGCCAGCACGATGCCGATCGACGCCACCAGCAGGGTGTTCAGCAGGCCCACCCAGAAGGCGCGGCCGTAGGTCGAGGTGGCGGTGTAGGCGATCAGGCGCTGGCCGATGTCGAAGCCGGCGGTGTTGTTCCAGAAGCCGAGCCCCGAGGCGATCTTGGCCTTGCGCAAATTCTCTATGGCGTTGTCGTAGGCCTCGTAGAGGAGGAAGACGACCAGCGCGAACAGGACGGCCTGGAAAACGTAGCCGCGAATCTTCGGGTCATTGATGGGTGAGACCTTGGGCCGCCCGCCACTGGCTGCTGAAGACACGTACACCTCCCCTACCCAGACGCCGGCCCCCGACGCGCCGGCGCCCAGGACCAATGACCCTTTCCGGGTCTTTTCTTATGCAAGAAACGGGCCGGCGGCGCGCCGCCGGCCCGGAACTCATCAGCGGATCGGCGGAGCGTACTGCAGACCGCCCTTGTTCCACAGCGCGTTCTGGCCGCGCGCGATCTTCAGGCGCGAGCCGGCGCCGACATTGCGCTCGAACAGTTCGCCGTAGTTGCCCACCGCCTTGATCACGCTGACGGCGAAGTCGTTGGACAGGCCAAGGGCCTTGCCGAACTCGCCCTCGACGCCCAGCAGGCGCTTCACGTCCGGATTGGTGGAGGTCTTCATCTGGTCGACGTTGGCCTTGGTCACGCCCAGTTCCTCGGCCGTCAGCAGCACGTTGTGCGTCCACTTGACGATGTCGTACCACTGGTCGTCGCCATGGCGGGTCGCCGGTCCGAGCGGCTCCTTGGAGATGATCTCCGGCAGAACGATGTGGTCATCCGCATTGGCCAGGCGCAGGCGCTCGGCGTAGAGGCCGGAAGCGTCCGTGGTGAAGGCGTCGCAGCGGCCGGCGTCATAGGCCTTGATGGTCTCGTCGTTGGTGGCGAAGACCACGGCCTCGAACTTCATGTTGCGGGCGCGGAAGAAGTCGGCAAGGTTCAGTTCGGTCGTGGTGCCCTGCTGGGTGCAGACCGAGGCGCCGGAGAGTTCAAGCGCGGACTGCACCTTGAGCTTCTTGCGCACCATGAAGCCCTGGCCGTCGTAGTAGTTCACGCCGGCGAAGTTCAGGCCGAGCGAGGTATCGCGCGACGAGGTCCAGGTGGTGTTGCGGACGAGCACGTCCACTTCCTTGGATTGCAGCGCCGTGAAACGGTCCTTCGCGGACAGCGGCACGAACTTGACCTTGTTGCCGTCGCCGAACACCGCCGCCGCGATGGCGCGGCAGTAATCGACGTCGAAGCCGGTCCAGTTGCCCTGGGCATCCGGCGTGCCGAAGCCGGCGAGGCCGGTGTTCGCGCCGCAGTTGACCACGCCGCGCGCCTTGACGTCGTTCAACGTCTGCGCCTGCGCCGCGCCGGCAAAGGCGAGGATGGCGCCGAACGTTGCGGAAATAATGGTTTTCTTCATGACACGTGTTCTCCCCTGTGTCGGTGATGCGAAAGTTTTGGATGGATCGCCGGGGCACATGGGCCTGATCGCGGCAGCCCTGCCCTTGCGGATCCTCAGGGTCGCCCCTGACTGGTGCTTATCTCATGTGCTTTTCGCGGCAGGGTCAAGCCACTCCGGCCGATCCGCGTCGAAAAAGCAAAACCCAGCAACAATTTGCCAGAATATGGGAAAATCAGGCTGCCGCCTCCGCACATGGCGGCGGCAGCCTGCACAATCGATCAGCGGATCGGCGGAGCGTATTGCAGGCCGCCCTTGCTCCACAGCGCGTTCTGGCCGCGGGCGATCTTCAGGCGGGAAGCCATGCCGACGTTGCGTTCGAACATCTCGCCGTAGTTGCCGATGTGCTTGATGGCGTTGAAGGCCCAGGCGTTGTCGAGGCCGAGCGCCTTGCCGAATTCACCCTCGACGCCGAGCAGACGCTTGATCTCCGGATTGGCGGAGCCCTTCATCTGGTCCACATTGGCCTTGGTGACGCCGAGTTCCTCCGCCGTGATCAGGGCGTAGTGCACCCACTTCACGAGGTCGAACCACTGGTCATCGCCGTGGCGGGTGGACGAGCCGAGCGGCTCCTTCGAGATGATGTCCGGCAGCACCATGTGGTCGTCCGGGTTGGCCAGGCGCAGGCGCTCGGCGTAGAGGCCCGAGGCGTCCGTGGTGAAGGCGTCGCAGCGGCCGGCGTCATAGGCCTTGATGGTCTCGTCGTTGGTGGCGAAGACGACCGCCTCGTACTTCAGGTTGTTGGCCCGGAAGTAGTCCGCCAGGTTCAGCTCCGTCGTCGTGCCCTGCTGGGTGCAGACGGACGCGCCGGCCAGTTCCTTGGCCGACTTGATGTTGAGCTTCTTGCGCACCATGAAGCCCTGGCCGTCGTAATAGTTCACGGCCGAGAAGTTGAGGCCGAGAGAGGTGTCGCGCGACATCGTCCAGGTCGTGTTGCGGATCAGCACGTCGACCTCGCCGGACTGGAGCGCGGTGAAGCGGTCCTTGGCCGACAGGGGCACGAACTTCACCTTGGAGGGGTCGTTGAAGACCGCCGAGGCGATGGCGCGGCAATAGTCGACGTCGAGGCCGGCCCAGTTGCCCTGCGCGTCCGGAATGCCGAAGCCGGCCAGGCCGGTGCCGACGCCGCATTGCACGACGCCGCGCTGCTTCACGGTGTTCAACACCTGGGCGTCCGCGACGCTGGCGCCCGCCACGGCGGCGGCGCCCAGAACAGCCGAAAGAACCAGTTTCTTCATGAGCGATTGCTCCCTTGTTTTCGTCCTGAGCCGAAAAGGTCGTCTCACACGCCTTCCGGCAACGCGCCCGTGTCCGCCCTCCTCGGCGTCAACCCGGACTTGCGCCCTCACTTGGCCAGATTTCGCTGCTGGTCAAGACTGCGATGGCCCAAACATCAAACTTTTGTCGTATGCAGCGCCGATTCAGGCCGGCGGGGACTGGCGGCCGCGCCGCTTTTCCCGGGCGATCAGCACCAGGTTGCGCACATAGATGAAGATCGACAGGGCCTGCCCGAGGATGATCACCGGCTCCTTCTTGTGGATGCCGTAGACCAGCGTGATCATGCCGCCGCCGATGGAAAACAACCAGAAGGCGAGCGGCACGACGCTGCGCCCGGCCCGTTCGCTTGCGATCCACTGCACGATGAAGCGCGCCGCGAACAGAAGCTGGCCGCCGACGCCGATCAGCAGCCAGAGGTCGGCCTTGTCGATGAACACTTCGTAGAGGTAGCCGCCGACGTCCTGCGAAAGCTTAATGAGCATGGCGCGGGGCCTCCTGCGCCACAGGGGTGGTGCGCTTGCGCCGGATCAGCCACCAGACCCCGGCAAGATCGAGGATGCCGACCCAGAGCCGGTTCCAGAACCCGTAGTTCGACACGCCGGTCAGGCGCGGCCGGTCGACGACATCGACATGGGCGACGCGATAGCCTTCCCGCGTCATCAGCGCGGGCATGAAGCGGTGCAGCGCATCGAAATAGGGCAGCGCGAGATAGGCCTCGCGCCAGAAACACTTCAGGCCGCAGCCGGTGTCGCGCGTGGCGTCCTTCAGGATGCGACTGCGCACGCCGTTGGCGACGCGCGACTGCAAGCGCTTGAAGCCGGACGCCTTGCGCCCGACCCGCTGGCCCTGCACCAGCCCGACGCCGGCTCCCCCCTCGCGCAGGGCCTGAACCAGGCGGGGGATGAAGGCCGGATCGTTCTGGCCGTCGCCGTCCAGCGTGCACACGATGTCGGCGCGGGCGTGCCTGACGCCGGTACGCACGGCGGCGGACTGACCGGCGCTGGACTCGTGGCGGATATGGCGCAGCCAGGGGCGGCTGGCCGCCAGCTCGTCGAGAACGGCCGCGCTGCGATCGCCCGAACCGTCATTGACGTAGATGACCTCGAAGACGCCGAGCGAAAACGCCGCGGTGGCGATTTCGGTCACCAGCGGGGCGATGTTGTCCTGTTCGTTCTTCACCGGCACAACCACGGAAAGGACCGGGCGCGCGCCGTCGTGGCTCGTTGTCATACGTTGGATGTCCATTGGTCGGACGGGTTCTTATACGATGTCCGCCGGCCTGTCAGCGCCGCACATAGACGCCGATGTCGAGCGTGCGTCCGCCATTGATGTTCACGCCCCTGATGCGTGTGGTCAATGTCTCGCCTGCCGGTTTCGCGGCGAGCGCGGCGCGGAAAGACGCCTCCTCGCGCGATTCCACGAAGGCGATGCGGCAACCGGGCCCGTCCTGCGCGAGAATGTTGGCGGCTTCCGCGCCCATCACCAGGCGCAGGTCCGTGCGGGTCAGGAAGACGAGGCTCGGCTCGCGATAGCCGGCGGAGGCCAGCGCCGGTTTGTCGCAGCCCACGGCC
>DAOMXN010000124.1:0-7481 GCA_035437025.1 Beijerinckiaceae bacterium
GCGAACGCGCGCGCGGCGACCGCAAGGCCTGGATGGACCGCCTCTCCGCCTCGAAACAGGCGGGCGCTTTCCGCGCCGCGATCTCTGGCGACCTGCCGCGCGACCTCGACGGCGCCATGGCGACCTTCAAGGCAGGCCTGATCGCCGACAAGCCGAATGTCGCGACGCGCAAGGCCTCGGAGATGGCGCTTGGAGTCATCAATGCCACGATCGCGAACACGGTTGGCGGATCGGCCGACCTGACGCATTCGAACCTCACCATCACCAAGGGCATGGAGAGCGTTTCCGCCGGAGCTTACGGCGGCCGCTACATCCGTTATGGCATCCGCGAGCACATCATGGGCGCAGCGATGAATGGCCTCGCCCTGCATGGCGGCTTCATCCCCTATGGCGGCACGTTCCTGGTGTTCTCGGACTATGCGCGCGGCGCGATCCGGCTGTCCGCCCTGATGGAACAGCGTGTCGTCTATGTGCTGACCCATGATTCCATTGGCCTTGGCGAGGACGGTCCGACCCATCAGCCGATCGAGCATCTCGCCATGCTGCGCGCCACGCCGAACCTGACCGTCTTCCGCCCCTGCGATGCGGTGGAAACCGCCGAATGCTGGGAACTGGCGCTCGCCGCCCGCAGGACACCGTCGGTTCTGGCGCTGTCGCGGCAGAACCTGCCGGTCCTGCGCACGGAAGCAGGCGCGAACCGCTCGGAGCGTGGCGCCTATGTGCTGCGCGCCTGCGGTGACAAGCGCGACATTACCCTGCTCGCCTCCGGCTCGGAAGTCGAAATCGCCTGCGCCGCAGCCGATACACTGACGGCGGGCGGCCTTCAGGTCGCCGTCGTCTCCATGCCGTCCTGGGAGCTCTTTGAGGCGCAGGACGAAGCCTATCGCCGTGCGGTTCTCGGCACAGCTCCACGCATCGGCATCGAGGCCGCCTGCCGCCTCGGCTGGGACCGCTGGATCGGCGAACGCGGCATCTTCATCGGCATGACCGGATTCGGCGCCAGCGCGCCTGCCGCCGATCTCTACCGGCATTTCGGCATCACGCCGGCCGCCATTGTCGACGCCGCCGACAAGCTGCTCGGCTAACGGAATTAAAGGAAACCACCATGGCTCGCATCACGCTCCGCCAATTGCTCGATCACGCAGCCGAACGCGGTTACGGCGTGCCGGCATTCAACATCAACAACATGGAGCAGGTGCTCGCCATCATGGAGGCGGCGAAGGCCGTCGACGCTCCGGTGATCCTGCAAGCCTCGCGCGGCGCGCGCTCATATGCCAACGACATCATGCTGGCGGCCATGGTGGACGCGGCTGAGCGCATGTTCCCCGACATTCCGATCTGCCTCCATCTCGACCACGGAAACGAGGAGGCGACTTGCGCCACCGCGATCCAGCATGGCTTCACCTCGGTGATGATGGACGGCTCGCTGGAAGCCGACGGCAAGACGCCGGCCGACTACGCCTACAACCTGGCGATCACCCGCCGCGTGACCGACATGGCGCATTGGGTCGGCGCCTCGGTCGAGGGCGAACTCGGCGTGCTCGGCTCGCTGGAGCATGGCACGGGCGAGCAGGAGGATGGGCACGGCGCGGAGGGCAAGCTCTCGCACGACCAGCTGCTCACCGATCCGGACCAAGCGGTGGATTTCGTCTCGCGCACGAAGGTCGATGCGCTTGCCATCGCCATGGGCACCTCGCACGGCGCCTACAAGTTCTCGCGCAAACCGGACGGCGCGATCCTTGCCATGCATGTGATCAGGGCGATCCACGAGAAGCTGCCGAACATCCACCTGGTGATGCACGGCTCATCCTCGGTGCCGCAGGACTTGCAGGCCGAATTCAACGCCCACGGCGGCGCCATGAAGGCAACCTGGGGCGTGCCGGTCGAGGAAATCCAGACCGGCATCAAGTACGGCGTGCGCAAGGTGAACATCGACACGGACTGCCGCCTCGCCATGACGGCCCAGTTCCGCAAGATCGCGCAGGAAAACAAGGCGGAGTTCGATCCGCGCAAGTTCCTCAAGCCCGCGATGGATGCGATGCGCCTGCTCTGCCGCCAGCGCTACGAGCAATTCGGCTCCGCCGGCAATGCCTCGAAGATCAAGGTCGTGCCACTCGCAGAGATGGCGAAACGCTACCGCTCCGGAAGCCTCGATCCGCAGGTCGCCGGCATGTCTCAGGCCGCCGCGTAATCACGTTCGAAGTCATTTCTAGACTTCGTTACTTTGACAAAAGGACCCAAACATGAACGTTTCCCTCGACACCTCGGTCAAGGAGCTAAAGGGCGCCGAACGTTACAAGACCGGTGTCATTGAATACAAGCGCATGGGCTACTGGGATGCTGACTATGTGCCCAAGCCCACTGACGTCCTCGCGCTGTTCCGCATCACGCCGCAAGATGGCGTCGATCCGGTCGAGGCCGCCGCCGCGGTTGCGGGTGAAAGCTCGACAGCGACCTGGACGGTCTGCTGGACCGACCGTCTGACCGCCAAGGAGAAGTACCGCGCCAAGGCCTTCAGGTGCGAGCCGGTGCCGGGCTCGCCGGGCCAGTACTTCGCCACGATCGCCTATGACCTCGACCTGTTCGAGCCAGGATCGATCGCCAACCTCACTGCATCGATCATCGGCAACGTGTTCGGCTTCAAGCCACTCAAGGCGTTACGCCTCGAGGACATGCATTTCCCCGTCGCTTATGTGAAAACCTTCAAAGGCCCAGCGACCGGCATCGTCGTGGAGCGCGAGCGCCTCGACAAGTTCGGTCGTCCGCTGCTCGGCTCGACCGTGAAGCCAAAACTCGGTCTATCCGGCCGCAACTACGGCCGCGTCGTCTATGAGGGTCTCAAGGGCGGCCTCGACTTCATGAAGGACGACGAGAACATCAACTCGCAGCCCTTCATGCACTGGCGCGACCGGTTCCTCTACTGCGCTGAAGCTGTGAACAAGGCGTCAGCCGCCACTGGCGAGGTCAAGGGCACGTACATGAACGTGACCGCCGGAACGATGGAAGAGATGTATGAGCGCGCCGAATTCGCCAAGGAGATCGGATCCTGCATCATCATGATCGATCTCGTGATCGGCTACACGGCCATCCAGTCCATGTCCAACTGGTCGCGCAAGAACGACATGATCCTGCACCTGCATCGCGCTGGCCACGGCACCTATACCCGCCAGAAAACACACGGCGTCTCCTTTCGCGTCATCGCCAAGTGGATGCGGCTTGCTGGCGTGGACCATATCCATGCCGGCACCGTCGTGGGAAAACTCGAGGGCGATCCCAACACCACAAAGGGCTTCTACGACATCCTGCGTCAGGATTACGTCCACAAGAACCTCTCGCATGGCGTGTTCTTCGACCAGCCGTGGGCGAGTCTCAACCAGTGCATGCCGGTTGCCTCCGGTGGTATTCATGCCGGCCAGATGCACCAGTTGCTTGATCTTCTTGGCGAAGACACCGTGCTGCAGTTCGGCGGCGGCACGATCGGCCATCCGCAGGGCATCCAGGCCGGCGCCACGGCCAATCGCGTTGCTCTTGAAGCCATGGTTCTCGCCCGCAACGAGGGACGCGACATCGTCAACGAAGGTCCGCAGATCCTGATGGACGCCGCCAAATGGTGTGCGCCACTGAAGCAGGCGCTCGATACCTGGAAGGATATCACTTTCAACTACGAGTCGACCGATGCTCCGGACATGGTGACGACTGCCACACCGGGTCGGTGATCAGCCACCTACATCGAATGCACTCAAATTCGACCGGATTCGAAAAGGATCAGCTCCAATGGCAATGACCAACACTGGAAAGAGAATAACGCAGGGACAATTTTCGTTCCTTCCTGATCTGACGGACAAGCAGATCACGGCCCAAATCAAATATGGCCTCAAGAACGGCTGGGCGTGGAGCGTTGAGTACACCGATGATCCACATCCCAGAAACACCTACTGGGAGATGTTCGGCATGCCGATGTTCGACCTCAAGGACGCCGCCGGCGTGCTTTCGGAAGTGAACAGCTGTCGCAAGACGTTCCCAAACCATTACGTTCGTCTCACGGCGTTTGACAGCTCACATGGCTGGGAGTCACCGCGGATGTCCTTCATCGTCAACCGACCGAAGGACGAACCCGGGTTCCTTGTCGAGCGTCAGGAACGCAACGGCCGGGCGCAGGGCTACGCTATCCGATCCTACGCGACGAACAAGCCGGAGAGCGAGCGCTACTCCTGACCGGGCTGACCCAGGCTGTCTCGGTTCCAGAGCATTTTTCAAGCGAGATGGTTACCGGTTCGCGTGAAGAAAATGCGACAGAACAAACAGATAGAGCGTTCGAAGTGAATGTGAATTCTCTGGGAGCGCCCTAGCCCGGGTCTTGTCGCCTGCATCAGCCCACGCCTTGTAACCAGCGCCTCCCCAGCCCGCGGCTCCCCGACGCCCGGTGCTCGTGCTGGTTACCTCTGGGCGGCGGAGTGCCATCGTCACCATTCCGCCGCCCTTTTCCATTCACAGCGAGGCATTCTTGATGTCTGCAGACCCCGCAACGCAGATCGACCTGAAGGCCGAGTTCGCCCAAACGCAGATCGGCGAAGTTCTGGACGCGCTCGATCGGGAGTTGATCGGTCTGAAGCCGGTCAAACTGCGCATCCGGCAGATCGCTGCCCTGCTGCTCGTCGATCGCGTGCGCCGCAAGCTCGGAATGACGTCCGGCGCGCCCTCACTGCACATGAGCTTCACCGGCAATCCAGGCACGGGCAAGACCACCGTTGCGCTGCGCATGGCCGAAATCCTGCATAAACTGGGGTATGTCCGGGAAGGTCACCTCATAGCCGTCACGAGGGATGACCTCGTGGGGCAGTACATCGGCCATACTGCGCCAAAAACAAAGGAAGTGCTCAAGCGCGCCATGGGCGGCGTTCTGTTCATCGATGAGGCCTATTACCTCTACCGGCCGGAGAACGAGCGCGACTACGGGCAGGAGGCGATCGAAATCCTGCTCCAGGTCATGGAGAACCAGCGCGAAGACCTCGTCGTCATCCTCGCCGGCTACGCCGAGCGCATGGAGACGTTCTTCCGGTCGAACCCGGGTTTTCGCTCCCGCGTCGCGCATCACATCGACTTTCCGGACTATGAGAGCGCAGAGCTTCTCGACATCGCCGACACGATGCTTGCGGCACAGAACTACCGCTTCTCGAAACCGGGGCGCGCGGCCTTCGCCGACTACATCGCTGCGCGCCGGGAGCAGCCGCATTTCGCCAACGCCCGCTCCATCCGCAATGCCCTGGACCGGGCGCGGCTGCGGCAGGCGAGCCGGCATTTCGAATCCGGCAAAGCGGTCAACCTCGACGACCTGATGACCATCGATGCAGCCGACATCCTTGCCAGCCGCGTCCTGACGCAGAACGGCGCCCTGACCCCTGCCGCCCGCGAGTGAAGGAGATCGCCATGCCCCGTCCGCTCAAGATCGCACCGTCGATCCTCTCCGCTGACTTTGGCGACCTGCGCGCCGATGTCGCCGCCATGATGGCGGCCGGCGCCGACTGGGTACACATCGATGTGATGGACGGGCATTTCGTGCCCAACATCTCGTTCGGCGCGCCGATCATCAAGGCGCTCAGGCCTGCGACGCCGGCGCTGTTCGACACGCATCTGATGATCGCGCCGGTCGACGCCTACCTCAAGGATTTCGCCGACGCCGGTGCCGATCTCATCTCGGTGCACGTCGAGGCCGGCCCGCATATCCACCGATCATTGCAGGCAATCCGCGCGTTAGGCAAGAAGTCGGGCGTCGTCGTCTGTCCTGGAACGCCGGCCAGCGCCGTCAGGCCACTGCTCGACGTGGTGGATCTGGTCCTGTGCATGAGCGTCAACCCCGGCTTCGGCGGCCAGAGCTTCATCCCCTCTGTGCTGGAGACGATCCGCGATATGCGGGCGCTGATCGCAGACCGGCCGATCGATCTTGAGGTTGATGGCGGCGTGACGCCGGAAAACGCCAGGGTGGTCGTCGAGGCGGGCGCGAACGTGCTCGTCGCAGGCTCTGCGGCCTTCAGGGGCGGGCGCAGCGCCTACGCCGCCAATGTCGCGGCGATCCGCAAGGCAGCCACGGCATGACATGGTCCGCACGTCGGGGCAGCACCCTGCCCATCGAAGCGTTGATCTTCGATGTCGATGGCACCCTGGCGGAAACGGAAGAATTCCACCGCCGAGCTTTCAACGCGGCTTTCACGACCCTTGGGCTCGACTGGTTCTGGGACAGGCCCCTCTATGCGGACCTTCTGAAAGTCACCGGCGGACGCGAGCGCATCCGGCATTTCATGGATCACTATCTGTCTGGCACCGGCGAGGCGCGGGACATGGTTGCGCTGCTCCATCAGCGCAAGAACAGGGTCTATGCCGGGTTCGTCGCCAACCGTCAGGTGCC
This sequence comes from Beijerinckiaceae bacterium, assembly GCA_035437025.1. GTDB lineage: Bacteria > Pseudomonadota > Alphaproteobacteria > Rhizobiales > Beijerinckiaceae > JAIUNP01. The sequence goes on from DAOMXN010000124.1 coordinate 6,404, forward strand.
GCTGCGGCCGGGCATGCGCGAACTGATCGCCGCCGCGCAAGGCGCGGGCCTGAAGCTGGCCATCGCGACAACGACCAGCCCCGCGAATGTCGACGCGCTCCTGACGGCGGCGCTCGGCTCCGGCTGGCGCGAGGTCTTCCCGGTGATGGTGGCCGGCGACATGGTGAAAGCCAAGAAGCCCGCGCCGGATGTCTACCACGCCGCGCTGGCGCGACTGCGCGTTGCGCCTGAGGCAGCGCTCGCCATTGAGGATTCCCGCAACGGTGTGCTGTCTGCGACGGGGGCTGGCCTGAGGGTGGCGGCGGTCCGCAGCGCCTACACGGCACAGGACGACCTTTCCGGTGCGGTCAGGGTGTTCGACGATCCGGTCGACCTCACGCTGGCGAGCCTGCGCGCGCTGGCCTGACGCCAGTTCGGCTGCGTAACGGCGGCAGGTCTGCTTCTCGCGACCCGCTCTTCTGCGCGATGCATGCGGCGCGAGATGCGGGCCTCTTGCCAGCAGGCGTGACAGACGATCATCATCGGTCACTTCTCGTGACCGTCGGTATCAGGTCCGCAGCACAACCTTGGCGGCGGCGATTTGATTGGCGTCGATATCGTGAAACGCCCTGGCGCCATCGGCGAGGTCGCGCTGCGCGAACCAGGCGAGGCTCCCCAATTGCCGCGCAGCCAGGGCCTGCACAACCTCGCCGAAGTCGCGCGCGGTGTAGCAGTAGGATCCCAGGAAGGTGACTTCCTGCAAGGTCACCTTGCGCACGTCGAGCCCGTCGAGCCCGGGCAGCAGCCCGAGATGGACGATGACCCCGCCGGGTCGCACCAGGCGGCTCGCCGCCGCACGGGTTGCCGCGGCACCGACCGCATCGATGACAAGATCGACGCTGTTCTCCGCCGGCTCGTCCGGCGTGCCGGGCGCATAGGCGCTGAAACCGCCTGTCTCGCGCAGGGTCCGCAGTCTCAGGCCATTGGTCTCGCCGACACCAAGATCCTGCGCCCCGAAGTGGCGCGCCACCAGCGCGCAGGCAAAGCCGATCGCGCCGCCGCCCAGGGAGATGATCATCGCCTCGGCCAGGAACTGCCG
>DAOMXN010000125.1:0-7355 GCA_035437025.1 Beijerinckiaceae bacterium
GTGTCGCGGCGACGGCGGCGCCGGCCAACAGGAGGGACTTCGCAAGATCACGTCTCTTCATGGATCAGGCTCCTTGCTGAAAGAGAAATGGAGTGCCGGGCGGCGTCATCGACGCTCGGCCTGGACGGACAGGAAACGCAGTCTGGGCGTGAGGACTTTCTGGATGCCATAGCGCAGTTCGGCATCTAGGCTGATGGAGTCACCCTCGCGCAAATGAATTTCCTCCTGCCCGTAACGATAGATGGCTTCCCCCTCAAGCATATAGACAAAAACGCAGCCATGGCCCGTATAGGTCGGGGGTGTCGCTTCCTCATTGCGGTTCAGGGTTACGAGAAGGCACTCGAACTGCAGGTCGGGCCGGCGGTGGAACCCGAGCACCGCGAACTCGTGGGCGTGACGCCCCATTTGCCGCTTCGACTTCAGCCCCTGCCCGCCGCGCACCAGCGTGAAGTCCGACACCGTTGGCCCTATATCGCGAAAGATGCTGGGAAAGGGAACCTCCAGTGCCGTCGCGATCATCTCCAACGTGGCGAGCGAAGGCGATACCTGACCGGACTCGATGCGCGAAACCATCGCTGCCGAGATCGACGCGCGCGCAGCCAGATCGCGGGCGGTGATTCCCCGAAGCTCTCTCAGCTCGCGCATGGTGCGTCCGACCGCCGAATTCACGCCGGCTGCTGAAGACGGCATCCCATCCTTTGCCCGCGTGCGGCGGGGCGTCGCCTTCATCTGCCGAGCCTCCCCCCGGAGCCTTGCCGTGCCGATTACAAGCCGATGTGTCGTTCCGGCCGTTCAAAAAGGTCGCGTAACTCTTGGTACTTGTCCAGCACTTCTCCTGCCCCCGGCACATTGTCGATCAGGATGCGCCCGTCCCTCCAGATGGTGACGCCATCCGCCTCTATCGTGGGATCGACAACGTTCCAGGAGATTTCGCCGGGAGCGTAGTCGCCGCAGGTATGGAAATGGAGCAGCCGCGGATTGCCGAACGCCGAGCCGCTCCAGCGTTCGTACCTGTCATGCGCCGAGCCTGTGAAACGGCAGCCGGGATGAATTCCGGCGTGCCAGGAGTGCACGAAATGCGCATCCAGCCCCAGGAGACCGGAAACCCTGTCGTAATGCGCTTCTGCGCGGGCAACGCCCTCGGCGTCTCCCTCGAACCGCAGCAACCGGCCCTTCTCCATCACCGCGATGATCGGCGCGGCAACCGGGATTCCATACGGTTCGTAGTAGTTCGATCCCGTGCCCACCAGCAAATGCGCTATGGCGACGCGGCCCGAAAAGCCGCTCGCATCCAGCGGCGCGAAGACCGACATGGGAAAACGCCGGATCGTCACGTCGGCCGGCGCTGATCCTTTCGGCGCCGGGGCGGCTCCGGAGAAGTCCGTGCCCAGCGGGCACGTTACGCGGATTTTTCCCGCCGAGTGCAGCAACAGGTTGAAGGCGGTCTTGAGATCCAGCAGAGCGGCGTGCGGCGCCGTGCCGAAGGCGGAAGCCAGCGCTTCTCCGTCCAGGGCATAGTTCACGGTCAGGCTCGGCCCACCGGGCATCGGCCGGAACCGCAACTGATCACCGATCCGGGCCAGGAACACGACATGGTCGAAGTCCCTGACCCTGGCCTCGAGTTCCGGTGACAGCGCGGTCGCTTCGGGTCGAAAGAGCTCCTCGACGACGCCGACATGCAGACCCATTTCTCCTGCCGTCGCCGCGAGCGCTTCCGGCAGTTCGTCGCAGTGGTAACCCGCGCCCGGTTCCTCGCGAACGATCAGCAGCTTTTCGCCCGGTTTCGCACCCGCGCATCCGACCAGCATGTTCCGCGCGCCGCGCTCGAAGCTGCGCTGATCGAAGGTCATCCCGGACCCCTCCCAAAGTCGCCATCATCGTTGACGTTCAGTTATGCACATGTCACATTTACTGTCGATGAATTTATCGATCAAAGCGCAACCGTGAGAGCGCGTCTTCGATACAGTGGCGCGTGCGCTGATCCTGTCGCCGGTCACCTAGGGGGAGGACGATGACGCAGTACCTGAAAGATTGCTGGTACGTGGCCGGTTGGTCCAAGGATGTCGCGTCGCGCCTGACGCATGTGCGCCTCCTTGGCGAAGACATTGTTCTGTACCGGACCGCCGCCGGCGCCGTCGCCGCGCTGGAGGATGCGTGCCCGCACAGGAAACTGCCGCTCTCCAAGGGAACGCTGAAGGACGACCGCGTGGTCTGTGGCTATCACGGCCTCACATTCGACGCGCGCGGCGCCTGTGTCGCGGCGCCGACGCAGGACAGGGTTCCGACCGGCGCCAAGGTCAGGAGCTATCCGGCGGTCGAACGCTACGGCTTCGTCTGGCTCTGGATGGGCGCCCCGGAACGCGCCGACGAAACCCTTGTGTTCGACGTGCCGAATTACGGCGCGCCGGGCTGGGGCCGGACCGAGGGCGGCGACATGCCGATCGCCTGCAACTATCTGTACATCACCGACAACCTTCTGGACCCCTCGCATGTCGCCTGGGTGCATCTGACCTCATTTGCGGGCGCCAAGACGGAGTCCGAGCCGCTCAAGATCGATGTCGTCGACAACGGCGTCATTGTCTGGCGCTGGATGATGGATACGGCGCCGCCGGCCTATTATGCGCCGCTGCTGAAGTTTTCCGGCAATGTTGACCGCAAGCAGCACTACGAGTGCGTTATTCCCTCGATCGGCGTCAATAAGTCGATCTTCGCGCCGGCGGGTCACGGCGGACCGGACAAGCCCCTGCACGAGAAGACGTTCGTCAACATCTCGTACAACTTCATGACGCCGATCGACGAAGACAACACCCGTTACTACTGGTTCCAGCATCGCAACACCAACCCCGACGATGCGGAAGTTTCGGCCTGGATGAACAAGGGTGCCTATACGGCTTTTACCGAAGACAAGGATGTGCTGGAGGCAGTGCATCTTGGCATGAAGAACCGCCGGACGCCCTACCTGGACCTTGGACTGGATGCCGGCGCGCTGCGCTTCCGCAAGCTCTTGGCCAAGCGCATGGAAGCCGAAGCGGCCCGGGGAGCCTGATGCCGTCATGACCGGGGCCGGGAAAAGCTGGCGGCGATTGCGCGTCGCGCGGCGCGAACAGGAGTGCGCGGGCGTCGTCTCGCTGCATCTGGCGCCAGCTGACGGCAGCGCCCTGCCGGCTTTTCTTCCCGGCCAGTTCCTGACCTTTCGGGTGCCGGACGACGCAGGCGGCTTTACCCCGCGCAACTACAGCCTTTCCTCCGATCCGGAGGCGCGCTCGCACTGGCGGGTCAGCGTCAAGCGGCATCCCGGCGGCCTCGGATCTGGTCACATGCACGTGGCGATGCAAGTCGGCGACGAAATCGATGTGCTCGGTCCGAAAGGGGAGTTCACCCTGCGCGCGGGATCGTCCCGCCCGGTCATCCTGCTTGCGGGCGGCATCGGTATCACGCCGCTGCTGGCCATGGCCCATGCGCTGGCGCGGGATGGCCGGCGGCCTGCCACCCTGATCCATGCCTGCGAAAGCGGTGCGGTTCAGCCGTTCCGGCGCGAACTCGGTGTTCTGGCCATGGGATCATCCTGCATCCGGATCGCGACCTGCCTTGCCAATCCGACCCCGGCCGACAAGGCGGAGCGCGCGCATCAGTTCGAAGGCCTCGTGGATGCCCGGGTCCTGCGCTCTCTGCTGCCGATCGGGGACTACGAGGCCTATCTGTGCGGTCCTCCAGGCTTCATGCAGGCCATGTATGATCTCCTGATCGAACTCGGGGTTCGCGAGGAGAACATCGCCTACGAGTTCTTCGGCCCGGCGCGGCGCCTCACGCATGCGCCCGCGCCTTCCGCACCGGCTGCGCCCCAGCCGGTGCCACAAGACCTGGTCGCAAGCGGACAGACCATCGTTCGCTTCACGCGTTCAGGACGCGAGGCCGTTTGGGACGGAGCGCACCGAACCTTGCTGGAGCTGGCCGAGGCGCAGGGCCTGCAACCGGCCTTTTCCTGCCGGAACGGGATATGCAATACTTGCCTGTGCGCGGTCGAAGGGCCGGTGCATTATGTCGAGGAGCCCCTGGACATGCCGGAAAACGGCCACGCGCTGCTCTGCTGCGCCGTTCCAGACGGTCCGGTAACTGTGGACCTATGAGATGACGACGGACGTCACGCTCCCCGCTCCACCGTCGTCGGCCCCCTCCATCCGGGACCAACGCCGGGCAAAGGCGCGCCGCGCGCTCATCATCGACCTGGTTTCCTTCGCGGCCTTCGTCGCGGTGCTGGGCTGGATCATCCTGCGCGGCGCGCAGAACATGGGCTACAACTGGCAGTGGTTTCGGGTCTGGCGCTACCTGTGGCGGAACATTGACGGCGAGATCATCTGGGGTCCGCTGATGAAGGGGCTGTTCGTTACCGTCCAGATCTCGGCGCTGGCCATGGTGCTCACCCTCGTCATAGGGCTGTGTACCGCGCTGCTGCGCCTTGGCACCAGCCCCGTAGGCCGGGCCATCGCACGGGTCTATCTCGAAGTGATCCGCAACACGCCCATCCTGGTGCAGATCCTCGTCTTCTACTTCATCATCGCCCATATCCTCGGCATTTCACGGTTCTGGGCGGGCGTGCTGTGCCTGTCCTTCTACGAAGGCGCCTTTGCCAGCGAAATCATCCGAGGCGGGATCATCGCGGTCAAACGCGGGCAATGGGAAGCGGCGCGGTCTCTCGGGCTGACGGCGCCGCAGGTCTATCGGGACGTCGTCCTGCCTCAGGCCGTGCCCCTGATGCTGCCCCCACTGGCAGGCGTCCTGGTCAACCTCGTGAAGCATTCGTCCATCGTCAGCGTGATTGCGATCTTCGACCTGACCACGCAGGGCCGCACCGTTGTCGCCGACACGTTCATGGCTTTCGAAATCTGGCTCCTGGTCGCCGCACTGTATCTGATGGTCACGCTCACCTTATCGCTCCTGGTGCTGGGCCTGGAGCGACGCCTCGGGTTCACCCAGCATTAGCCGCGCGGTTTGCGCATTTGGAGGGAGGATTACATGTCGGTCTGGAAGTCACTCAAGTGCACGCTGGCGGGAGCGCTGGCGGTTTTCGCCGTCGGAATGCTGACAGCAGCACCGGTCGCGGCGCAGCAACCCGCGGCGCCGGCCAACCTGATCGATACGATCAAGCGTCGGAACAAGCTGATTGTCGGAATGGCCAGTTTCGTGCCTTGGGCCATGCGCAACACGAAGGATGAGTGGATCGGCTTCGAGATCGATGTCGCCAAGAAACTCGCCGACGACATGCAGGTGGAACTGGAACTCGTGCCGACCGCATGGGATGGCGTTATTCCGGCCCTGCTCTCCAGCCGCTTCGATATGATCATCGGCGGCCTGAGCATCACCGCGCCACGTGCGCTCCAGGTGAATTTCACGATCCCCTACTCGCAATCCGGCACGGGCGTGGCCGCCAACAAGGCTCTGACCGCGAACATGAAGTGGCCCGCTGACTACAACGATCCGAAGGTCACCTTCACCTGCCGTCGCGGCGTCCTGGCGTGTCGCTGGATCGAAAACACGTTCCCGAAAGCGACCCTGAGACAGTTTGACGACACCGCCGTGCAACTGCAGGAAGTCATCAACGGCAACGCCCATGCGACCATGGGCAGCGAGCCGCTGGCGACCTTTGCGGCGCTCCAGAACCCGGACAAGATTGTCAAGCCGCACGAGGGTTACATCACCACGTCCGTGGAAGGGTTCGGACTGCGCAAGGGCGATCCGGACGCTCTCGCCTTCCTCAACGCCTGGATCGCAGCCAACCAGGCATCCGGCTGGCTGAAAGGGCGGCACGACTACTGGTTCCGCACTCGGAACTGGGCCGACCAGGTCAAGCAGTAAGATCTGACGGACGGCATCCGTGACAGGGGGGAGTTCGGCGACCGATGTGCGGCCGCCGCCAGTAAAGCGGCGGCGGCAGGCGTTCGGCTGGGTTGACTTTGTGCTGGCCGGCCTTGTCGCCGCCTTCATCGCGTATTTCGTCTGGCGCACCAATAGCGTGCTGCACTACCGCTGGAACTGGGGCAGCGTCTGGCCCTGGGTCATCCGGTATGATGCGCAGACCGAGACCTGGATTCCGGGCGCGATCCTTGGCGGTCTGGCCACGACCTTGCGGCTCGCCGTGTTCGGCCTCGTTCTGGCGGCGATCATCGGCGTTGTCATGGGCTTCATGCGCGTGAGCAAACGCCTGTTGCCGCGCATGATTTCGACCTCTTACGTGATGCTCATTCGCAATATTCCGCCTCTCGTTTTTGTTTTTGTCTTCGTATTCTTCATCACCAGCCAGATCCTGCCCTCGCTCGGCATCGCCGACGCGGCGCGCGGACTGTCGCCGACGACGCAATGGTGGCTTTCCTGGTTCTTCGGACCGGTTTCAAGAATCGAGAACTTCTTCGTTGGGCTGATTTGTCTGGCCGTCTTCACCGGGGCCTATGTCACCGAGATCGTGCGCGCCGGCATCGAATCCGTGCCGAAGTCGCAGATCGAGGCCGGCGAAAGCCTTGGCCTCACGCGTCTCCAGGTGATGCGCGACGTCGTGTTTCCGCAGGCCATGCGCAACGTGGTGCCGCCCATGGCGGGGCAGTTCATCCAGATGATCAAGGACTCCTCGCTGGTATCTCTGGTTTCGGTCCAGGAACTGACCTTCGTCGCGCAGGACATTCAGACCTCGGCACAACGTGTATTTGAAATCCTGCTCTTCGTGGGCGGGGTCTACTTCGTCATCTGCTGGACCCTGTCGATGATTTTCGGGCGCCTGGAGCACACCGCATCGAAGGAACGCCGCTGACATGTCCGCACCGCCGATTGCCTGCAGCATCGACCTGACCGCGCCCGGCAAGCGGATCGGCCATCTGCGCCTGTCCTGGTCGGACAATGAGCGGGCCTATGGAGTAATCCCGGTCCCGATCGCCGTGATCAAGGGAGGCGATGGTCCGACGGCGCTTGTCACCTCGGGCGTGCACGGCGACGAATACGAAGGCCTGCTCATCGCCCGCCGTCTGATCGCGGACATGCAGCCGAAGGACCTCGCGGGGCGTCTGATCGTCATGCCCGGCGTCAACTGGCCGGCCGTGGAGGCCCGGACCCGCACGTCGCCCATTGACCTGCAAAACATGAACCGGGCCTTCCCGGGCGAAGTCAGGGGCGGCCCCACGGCGATGATCGCCGACTTCATCGAGCGGGTGCTGCTTCCACAGGTGAATGTGGCAGCGGACCTGCATTCCGGCGGAACCAAATCGATCTACACGCCCTGCGGCTATGTCTATGGCATGGGCGACCGCGGGTTCCGCGAGCGCAAGCTGGCCGCGGCGCATGCGTTCGGCGCGCCGGCGACGGCCGTGGTG
>DAOMXN010000126.1:0-7323 GCA_035437025.1 Beijerinckiaceae bacterium
ATGGAGGCGATCATCGCGGATGTGGTCAGACGCGTGCCGTCGGCGGCGCGCGGCACCTTGCGGGGGGTGTACTTCGACAGTCTCATGCTGGCCTCCCGGCGTCGAGAATGGCGATGGCCTTGGCCCATTCATCGGCCTCGACGCGCAGAAAGTGGTTGCGTTCGCGCTCTTCCAGGAACGGCACGCCCTTCGCCATCTTCGTGTCGCAGATGATGACACGCGGCTTTGGCTCCTTCAGCGTTTTCGCCACATCGAAGGCAGCAACCAGCGCCGGAATGTCGTTGCCGTCGACGCGCTGCACATGCCAGCCGAAGGCTTCGAACTTCGGCCCGAGCGGCTCGAAAGCGGTCACCTCCTTGGCCGGCCCATCCGCCTGCATGTTGTTGACGTCGACAATGCCGATCAGGTTGTCGAGCTTGAAACTCGCGGCGGTGATCGCCGCCTCCCAGGTCGATCCCTCGCCAAGCTCCCCGTCCGAGAACAGGTTGTAGACCCGGCTGTCCGCGTTCTTGCGCTTGAGCCCCAGCGCCATGCCGACGGCAATGCCCAGCCCGTGGCCGAGCGACCCGCCGGTAATCTCCATGCCCGGTGTGTAGGCCGCCATGCCGGACATCGGCAGGCGGCTGTCATCGCATCCGTAGGACTCCAGCTCGTCCTCAGGCAGGATGCCGGCCTCGATCAGCGCGGAATAGAGCGCGATCGCGTAATGTCCGATGGACAGGCAGAAGCGGTCGCGCCCCTCCCATTCCGGTTCCGAAGGCCGGTAGCGCAGCGCGTGGAAATAGGAGACGGCCAGCACATCGGCGACGCCGAGCGCCTGCGCGATGTAGCCCTGCCCCTGCACCTCGCCCATGCGCAGCGCATTGCGGCGAATGCGGTAGGCGCGCTCCTCAAGGCTGACGTTGCGCAAGGGGGATGAGATGGATTCCGTTCGCGATTCCATGGGGTCGTGCCTTTGGGACGGACGTAGCGGCGCGGCGCGTCAGTGAATATGGCTGCCGCCGTTGATGTCGATTTCAGAGCCGGTAACGTAGGACGCCAGGTCCGAAGCGAGGAACAGCGCACAGCCAGCGACTTCGTGCGCCTCGCCGGCGCGACCCATCGGGATCGTCGCCAGGATGTCGCGCATCCGCTCCGGGGTGAGCGCGCCGCCGGTAATGTCGGTGAGAATCAGCGAAGGGCAGATGGCGTTGACGCGGATGTTGTCGGGGCCAAGCTCACGGGCGCAGGCCTTGGTATAGCCAAGGATCGCGCCTTTGGCGGCGGCGTAATGCGAGCCTCCGAAGACCCCGCCGCCGCGCTGAGCCGAGACCGACGACAGATTGACGATCGAGCCGGCCTTCTGCGCCCGCATCGTCGGGACGACGGCCTGCGTCATGTGCAGCGTGCCGCGCATGTTCACGTCCATCACCTTCGAATAGGTCTCGTCGGAAACCTCCATGACGCGCTGCGGCGAGGTGATGCCTGCGTTGTTGACGAGAATGTCGATGCGGCCGTGCCGGGCAAGTACGCGCTGCACGGCCCGGTCGCACTCCTTGCGGCGGGTGACATCGCATTTCAGGCCGATGTGGCCACGGCCCTTGAGCATGTGCGCGGCCTCGCGCGCCCCGCCCAGATCCAGGTCCAGCACGGCGATCCTCGCGCCGTGCGCGGCGAAAAGCTGCGCCATGGCCAGGCCAAGGCCGCGTTTTGACGCGGCGCCCGTGATGACAGCGATCTTGCCTTTCAGCAGCATGAATGTCTCCTGTCCCCCCAACGTACGGTGTGCACCCGTATCGTTCGCGCCGAATCGATCGGCAATTAATATGATTTATTCCGCTGCAGCGCGGAAGGCCATTTGGCCTTTCCGTGCCCGGAACTTTTCCAGCGTCTCGTAAAGCGCATCGTGAACCAGCACGCTCATCACCGCGTGCGCCCGCTCGCCCTCGCGATTTGCCACCGCCTCCATGACACGCTTGTGATCACCGAGGGCCGGTTCGTACTCTACGGCCTTCTTGCCGACCTGGAGGCCCATGGCCCACATCAACGTGGTCATGACGACGCCCTTCAGACGCTGCAGCGCGTCATTGCCGCAGGATTCCATGAGGATCTCATGGAAACGCAGGTCAAAGCGGATGTTTTCCGGCGTCGCCGGTGGCGTCGACGCCATGCCTTCATAGGCGGCGCGCAACGCATCGGCTTGCTCGTCCGTGCGCCGCAAGGCCGCCAAACGCGCGACATTCGGCTCGATGAAGCCGCGAAGCTCATAGAGGTCGCGGATGAATTTCTCATCGGGTCCGGCCGAGAGCGACCAGCGCAAGACGTCCGGATCGAGGAGGTTCCAGTTCGAGACCGGCGCGGCGCGCGTGCCGCTCTTGGGGCGCGCCTCGATCAGTCCTTTCCCGGACAGGAACTTTACCGCCTCGCGATAGACGCTGCGAGAGACCGTCGTGGCACCGAAAATGGCCTCTTCGTTCGGGATCAGTTCTCCGGCGGCGATGGCGCCGGAAACGATGGCCACGGCGATCTTGTCAGCAACCTGCGAAAACAGGCTGTCCGGATTGCCCCCGGAATGGGGAAGGACGTCGCTGGGCAGAATCACGCAAGACTCCCTCGGCGCTGACCACGGCCCGCGAAGGGCCGCATCGGCGCTTGACAACTGACATCATATAATATGACTTATTTTGCGCAAGCGTGTTTCAAGGCCTTGTTCAAGAGGCAACGCTGGCCGGCATGTCCGACATGCTGGAACATGGCATCGGCGAAGTCCGTGCGTGTCCCTTGTGACCGCAAAACGGTAAAGCCGAAGGGGAGGATGGCATGGCGTCGGTAGAAATCCGCGACGTCCGCAAGGCGTTCGGCGCGGTGCAGATCATCAAGGGCGTGAACATCGACATCGGCGACGGAGAGTTTGTCGTGCTCGTCGGTCCGTCCGGTTGCGGCAAGTCCACGCTGCTGCGCATGATCGCGGGACTTGAAAACATCACCGGGGGCGAAATCGCCATCGGGGGGCGCGTGGTGAACCAGGTGCCGCCGAAAGAGCGCGACATCGCCATGGTGTTCCAGAACTACGCACTCTACCCGCACATGACGGTGAAGGACAACATGGCCTTCTCCCTCAAGCTGCGGAAGGCGCCACAGTCGGAGGTCGACGAGCGCGTCGGCAAGGCCGCCGCCATTCTCGGGCTTGGCGCGTTGCTGGAGCGCTACCCCCGCCAGCTCTCCGGCGGCCAGCGCCAGCGCGTGGCGATGGGGCGCGCCATCGTGCGTGATCCGCAGGTATTCCTGTTCGACGAGCCGCTCTCGAATCTCGATGCCAAGCTGCGCGTGCAGATGCGAACCGAAATCAAGGAACTGCACCAGCGCCTCAAGACCACCACCGTCTATGTCACGCACGACCAGATCGAGGCCATGACCATGGCCGACAAGATCGTGGTGATGCACGACGGCATCGTCGAGCAGATCGGCGCGCCGCTCGATCTCTACGACAAGCCGGCCAACCTGTTCGTCGCCGGGTTCATTGGTTCGCCCGCGATGAACTTCATCAAGGGATCGATCTCCGGAACGGAGTTTTCCGCCGATGGCGGCTTCAAGCTCAGCTATTTTTCCGGGCCGGGCGATGCTTCCGATCGCAAGGTGATCCTGGGTGTCCGGCCCGAACACATCCGGCTCGACGACAAGGGCATTCCTGCCGAGATCGTCGTGGTCGAGCCGACTGGATCGGAAACGCAGGTCGTGCTCAAGATCGGAGAGGGAGAAGCGGTGCAGGAGATCATCGCCGTGTTCCGCGAACGCATGAGCGAACGGCCGGGCGACATCATCACGATCTCGCCCGTGATCTCGTCGTCGCACCTTTTCGATGCTGCAAGCGGCCGGAGAATTTCCCGCTGAGCATTTTGAACCCCTGCGGAACGCCCCGTTCCGCCCAACACCGAGAAGTGAAACCAGGGAGGATACCATGACACTTAACCGCAGATCGCTGCTGGCCGGCGCGGCCGGGTTCGGAGCGCTTGGCGCGTCCGGTCTTGCCGAATTCGCCGCCGCCTGGGCGCAACAGGCGCAATGGAAGCCCGAGGCCAACGCCAGCCTGCAGGTGCTGCGCTGGAAGCGCTTCATCCAGGCGGAGGAAGACGGGTTCATGGCGCTGGTGGATGCCTTCACCAAGGCAACCGGCGTCAAGGTGGCGGTGATCAACGAGTCGCTGGACGACGTGCAGCCCAAGGCGTCGGTTGCGGCCAACACCAACCAGGGTCCGGACATTTTCTGGGGTCTCTATTCGCTGCCGCACCTGTTCCCGGAAAAATGCGTCGACGTCACGGACGTCGCCGACTACCTCGGCAAGAAGTACGGTGGCTGGTCGCCGACCGCCGTCACCTACGGCACCAGCAAGGGCAAGTGGATCGCCCTGCCGATCGCGTACAACGCCAACGTCATCAACTATCGCCAGTCGATGATCGAGAAGGCGGGCTTCAAGGAAATCCCGAAGGACACGGCCGGCTTCCTGGAGCTCATGAAGGGCCTGAAGGCCAAGTCGGTCCCCGGAGGCTTCGCGCTCGGCCGCGCCTCGGGCGACGGCAACGCCTGGGTGCACTGGTGCTTCTGGTCGCACGGGGCCAACACTGTCGACAAGGGCGACAAGGTGATCATCAATTCACCGGAGACAGCCAAGGCCCTGGAGTACGCCAAGGCGCTTTACGCCGAATTCGCCCCGGGCACCGCGTCCTGGAACGACGCCTTCAACAACAAGGCGTTCCTCTCGGGAGAGGTCTCCGTCACCAACAACGGCGTCTCGATCTATGCCGCCGCCAAGGCCGGCGCGGACAAGGATCCGAAGATGAAGGAGATCATGGAAGACATGAACCATTCGGTCTGGCCGATCGGTCCGGTCGGCAAGCCGACCGAGTTCCACATCGCCTATCCGATGATGATCATGAAGTACTCCAAGAATCAGCGGGCGGCCAAGGCGTTCATGGCATTCCTGATGGAGGCGGAGAACTACAACAAGTGGCTGCAGAGCGCGGTCGCCTACCTGTCGCATCCGCTCAAGGCCTATGAAGCCAACCCGGTCTGGACGTCGGACAAGAAGCTGGCGGTTGCCCGCGACGCGGCCTGGAACACGCAGACGGCGGGCGGTCAGGGCTCGGTCGGCGAGCGCGCGGCCTCGGCGCTTGCGGACTTCGTCGTCCTGGACATGTTCGCGGCGGTCTGCACCGGGCGCGAAGAAGTCAAGGGCGCGATCGCCATCGCCGACCGGCAATTGCGTCGCATCTACCGCTGAGCGACGGAAACCGGCGTGGCGCAGATGCGCCGCGCCGGTCGACACCTCCAAGACCACAACGACGGGGCCTCCGGCCCCGCCGCGATCTCATGGCCTTCCCCCCTCGAAGGCGGGACAATCAGGACCTGACGCATGGCGCAATCGGCAGCGGCACCCGGTGGAACGATGCAGCCCGGACTGAAGGAACGGCTCGCGACCAACCGGAACTGGCTCGGATTCTGGTACATGGTGCCCGCCATGGCCTTTCTGGTGCTGTTTCTCGCTTATCCTCTCGGCCTTGGCGTCTGGCTGTCCTTCACGGATGCACGCATCGGCCGACCCGGCGTATTCATCGGCATCGAGAATTATGAATGGGTGCTGGGCGACAGGAAGTTCCAGGATGCGGTCTTCAACACGCTGTTCTACACTTTCGTTGCAAGCGTCGCGAAATTCGCCATTGGCCTCTATCTGGCGATCCTGCTGAACAAGCATATCCCGTTCAAGGCGATCGTCCGTGCCGTCATCCTGATCCCGTTCATCGTGCCGACCGTGCTCTCCGCCATCGCCTTCTGGTGGATCTTTGACCCGCAGTTCTCGATCATCTCTTGGGGCCTGAAGAAGGCCGGGCTGATCACGGGCAACGTCGATTTCCTCGGCGATGCCTGGAACGCCCGCTGGAGCGTCATCTTCGCCAACACCTGGCGTGGCGTGCCGTTCATCGCCATTACCTTGCTGGCGGGCCTGCAAACCGTCTCGCCCTCACTCTACGAGGCAGCGACGCTCGACGGCGCGTCGCCCTGGCAGATGTTCCGTCACATCACCTATCCGCTGCTGACCCCCATTATCGCCGTGGTGATGACCTTCTCGGTGCTGTTCACCTTCACCGATTTCCAGCTCATCAAGGTGCTCACCAACGGCGGGCCGGCAGGCGCCACGGAACTGATGGCGACCATGAGCTACAACACCGCCATTCTCGGCGGGAAGATCGGCGAGGGCGCGGCGATTTCCACCGCCATGATCCCGTTCCTGCTCGGCGCGATCATGATTTCCTGGTTCGGCCTGCAGCGCCGCGCCTGGCAGCAGGGAGAGAACTGATGAGCGCGTCCACCTCCCAGCCCGCCGCCGACGCCTCGGAGGGCATGAGCTATCTCGACACGCTGCCCCGGCGAATCATCACGGTCTACGTGCCGCTGGCGCTGATCATGATCGTGCTGCTGTTCCCCTTCTACTGGATGGCGATCACCGCCATCAAGCCGAAGGAGCATCTGCTCGATCTCGAGACGCACAACCCGCTGTTCACGCTCAGCCCGACGTTCGAGCACATCAGGGCACTGCTGTTCGAAACGGAGTATCCGCACTGGCTGTGGAACACGATGTATGTCTCGGTGGCCGCGACCATCCTGTCGCTGGTCGCGTCGGTGCTGGCCGCCTACGCCATCGTGCGCATCCGCTACACCGGCGCCAATCTCGTCGGCGGGCTGATCTTCCTGGCCTATCTGGTGCCGCCGTCGATCCTGTTCATCCCGCTCTCGACCGTGGTTTACCAGTATGGGCTGTTCGACACGCAGTTCGCGCTGATCCTGACCTATCCGACCATCCTCATTCCGTTCTCGACCTGGCTCTTGATGGGCTACTTCAAGACCATTCCCTATGAGTTGGAGGAGTGCGCGCTGATCGACGGGGCGAGCCGCTTCGAAATCCTCACCAAGATCGTGCTGCCGCTGGCCATTCCCGGGCTGATTTCCGCGGGCATCTTCTGCCTGACCCTGTGCTGGAACGAGTTCATCTACGCGCTGACTTTCATCAATTCCCAGGACAAGAAAACCGTGCCGGTGGCGATCGTCACCGCCTTCACCGACGGCGACCAGTACCGCTGGGGCTCGCTGATGGCCGGCGCGCTGGTCGGTTCACTGCCGCTGGTGGTGCTCTACGCCTTCTTCGTCGAACACTACGTCTCCGCCATGACCGGAGCGGTGAAGGAGTAGGCACCATGGCCAGCATCGCCTTCGTCGGGCTCGGCGCCATGGGCTTGCCCATGGCCGACAACCTGTTGAAACGTCAGCACAAAGTGCGCGGCTTCGACATGC
>DAOMXN010000127.1:0-7323 GCA_035437025.1 Beijerinckiaceae bacterium
GGGTGCGGTTGCCGGCGCGGCCATTGGCGGCATCGGCGGCGCGGTCATCGGTGGCACCACGGCGCCGCGCCAGCGCGAATGCGCTCGCTGGGGCCGCGACTATTACGGCAACGTCGTCTGCACCGCCTACTACTGAGCGGCAACGCCTTCCGCCTTGCCCTGGCCGCGTCGGCTGATCGATAAGTCAGTCGATGCGGCCACAGTGTGATTCTCCCCTTGCACGGCTGTTTGCCTCGCCGAACCACGGCGAGCGCAAGGACGGCTTGCGACCGGATATGATCATCCTCCATTACACCGGCATGCCGACGGGCGATGCGGCCCTCGCCTGGCTGTGCAATCCGGTATCAGAGGTTTCCAGCCACTATTTCGTGCGCGAGAATGGCCGAATCCTGCAACTGGTGCCGGAGGCGCGGCGCGCCTGGCACGCCGGCGCCTCATCCTGGCAGGGCCTCGGGGATATCAACTCCCGCTCGATCGGCATCGAGATCGTCAACGCCGGGCACGAAGGCCACGGCATCGATCCTGTCGATCCCCGACGGCCGCCGGATGTGACGGCGCCGGACAAAGGCGCCGGCCCATTGCCCGCGTTCCCGCCTGCACAGATCGAATCTGTGATCCGCCTGGTGCGCGACATCGCCGCGCGCTGGCACATCCGGCCCGAACGCATTCTCGCCCATTCCGACATCGCCCCGAGGCGCAAGCGCGACCCCGGCGAGGCCTTCCCCTGGCCGGTTCTGGCGGAAAACGGGGTCGGCCATTGGGTGAGGCCAACGCCCATTCGCTCCGGCCGGTTTTTCCAGCCCGGCGACGGCGGCGCGCCGGTGGAAGCCTTGCAGCAGATGCTGAGCCTCTATGGCTACGACATGCCCGCGACCGGCCGCTATGACGAGCAGACCGAGGCGGTCGTGCGCGCCTTCCAGAGGCATTTTCGCCCGGAACGGGTGGACGGCATCGCCGATTTCTCCACCATAACCACGCTGCGCGATCTCATCCGCGCTTTGCCGGACGGGCGCTGATGTTCGTCTATCCCGAGGATCGCAAGCGCCTGACCGGACTGGCGATGCAATTGCTGGCGCTGGCCGAGCAGCGGTTTGGTCCGCGCGTTCCAGGCTGGACCTTTCTCGGCGTCTTCTTCGATTCCGATGGCCCCTCTATCGTTTTCCCCACGCGGGCGCGCAACGAGCTGGAGATGCGCGTGACCTTCTCCTGCCGCAACAACGCCGATCTCGCCGGCTTCCAGATCGGCCACGAGGTGATCCACATGCTTGCGCCGGATCGCAATCCGCCCGCCAGCATGCTGGAGGAAGGCATCGCCACGCTGTTTAGCCTGGAAGGCCCTTCGTTCCTCTCGCCGACCTACCGCACCTGGTCGATCCACTACCTGGCGACCCACCCTCAGGTGCATCACTACAACGAGGCGCTGGGGCTGGTGCGCGAACTGCTGGCGATCCAGCCGGACGCGGTGATGGCGCTCCGGCGGCGCGAGCCGCGCATCCATGCCTTTACCGCCGAATTCATCACGCAAACCCTGCCCCGCGTGCCGAAATCGCTCGCTGCGCGGCTGATGGATCGGCGCAAGATGCGGTGAGCCCCGCGCCCTGCGCCGGACTTACACGCTTGCTTTACGCCTGCCCCCTAGGGTCCCTCCCGTAGGGAGAATCTTCGATGACATCGCTGGACGTTACCCAGGCTCGCGGCAAACATGCAGGAATGACGCAGGCGCGTCTCGTCCTGATAGTTTACGCGGTGGCGATCTTCGCGTCCGCGTTCCTGCTGTTTTCGGTGCAGCCGATGTTCACGCGCATGGTGCTTCCCAAGCTCGGGGGAACGCCGGCGGTCTGGTCGGTGGCCATGGTCTTCTTCCAGACCGTGCTGTTGATCGGCTATCTCTATGCGCATCTGTCGGTGACCTGGCTGTCCGCCCGCGCCGCCAGCATCGTCCACCTCTCCATCATGGGCGTTGCCGCACTGGGCCTGCCCATCGCGGTCAGCGAACTTCTGGGCGATCCGCCGCAGACAGGGGCTGAATTCTGGCTCTTCGCGGTCTTCGCTCTGTCGGCCGGACTGCCGTTCTTCGCCATTGCCGGCAATGGGCCGTTACTGCAGCAGTGGTATCATCGGGCCGCTGGCCCGAGCGCAAGCAATCCCTACACCCTGTATGGCGCCTCGAACCTCGGCAGCTTCGGCGCGCTCCTGCTGTACCCTTTCGCGTTCGAACCGCTGTTCGCCCTCAAGACGCAGAGCCATCTCTGGTCGATCGGTTTCGCGATGCTCGCCGTGGTCATCGCCCTGTGCGGGGTTCTGCTGGTGCGGGCGGCCCCCGGCAGGGTCACGACAAACCAGAAGGACGCCGCCGCCACGGCAGAGACGCCTTCCTCCGGGCGGAAGCTGGCATGGGTCTTCTATGCCTTCGTGCCTTCCGGCTATCTCGTCGCGGTAACCGCGCACATCTCCACCGACATCGCCTCCGCACCGCTGCTGTGGATCATTCCGCTTGCACTGTTCCTGCTGACGTTCGTTGCCGTGTTCAGGGACACGCCGCTGCTGCCGCCGGCGCTGTTCACGCGGGCCTGGCCGATCGCCTTCCTCTTGCTGTTGCTGCCGGACTGGATCGAGATGCCGATCGCGGTGAGCATCGCGCTCCATGTCGTTGGCTTCTTCGTCGCCACGATGGTCTGCCACCAGGCGCTGTATGCGTCGCGTCCGGCCGCCAGTCATCTCACGCTGTTTTACCTGCTGATGTCGCTTGGCGGCGTCCTGGGCGGTGTCTTCGCCAGCCTCGTGAGCCCGCATGTGTTTTCCGGCGTGCACGAATATCTGATCCTGATGGTTCTGGTGTTCCTGTGCTTGCCCGGCGCCATGAACGCCGTGCGCGCCCATCTCGCGGCGATTCTGCTCGCCCTGGCGGGCGCGGCCGTGCTCATCGTCGGCATGCGCTCGTCCCTGCCGGTCACGCTGGACCCGACCGCCGTGGCGCTGCCGGTGCTCGTGGCCAGCGTCGCCTTGTTCTGGACGGAACGGCATGCGCCGCTGCGCCTGGCCGCGATCGGCGGCGCCTGCCTCGCGGTCCTTGCCTTTGCCAAGGATGACGGCAAGGTCGAGCATGTCACGCGTTCGTTCTTCGGCGTCAACAAGGTGATGATGATCGAGGGTGGCAAGTACCGCGCCATCGTCCACGGCAACACCAACCATGGCGCGATGCGGGTGCTGAACGATGACGGCACGCCCGCGACGGGCCGGCAACGCCCCGTCGCCTATTATCGCGACGGCGCGCCCTACGAGACCGCGATTTCCCGGATCAGACAGCGACAGGGCGGGCTTGGCTCGGTCGCGATCACCGGCCTCGGCGCCGGCGGCCTCGCCTGTCACGCCCGCGACGGCGAGAAGTGGACGTTCTTCGAAATCGATCCGGAAGTCATCCGCATCGCTCAGGACACCCGCTGGTTCCGGTCCCTGTCGGACTGCACGCCGGATGCGCGGATCATCGCCGGCGATGCCAGACTGACGCTGGCCAAGCACCCCGGCGGCTTCGATCTCATCGCCCTCGACGCCTTTTCGTCGGATGCCATTCCGGTGCATCTGCTCACCGAGGAAGCCATTCAGCTCTACTTCTCCAAGCTCAATGCGGACGGCGCGCTGATCATTCATATCACCAACCGCTACATGGAGCTGCGCAGCGTTGTCGCCGCCATCAGCGCCAGGCTGAATCTGGTCGGCGTCGCGCGCAAGCTGACGCAGGAGGAGGCGATGGCCGAGAGCATGTCGGACATGCCGGTCGGCGTCGAGGTCGCCGTGCTGGCCCGCAAGAAGGAAGACCTCGGCGCCCTGCCCGGCCTTCCGGGCTGGGACATGCTGAAGGCCGACCCCTCGGTCGCGTCCTGGTCCGACGACTACTCGAACATTGTCGGCGCGTTGCTGCGCAAATAGCGCACGCCGTCAGGCCGCCTCGATCGCATAGCCGGCCGGATCGTAGTTGAGGATCGGCGCGAGCCAGCGCTCGACCTCTGCGATCGCCATGCCCTTGCGGGCGGCATAGTCCTCAACCTGGTCGCGCTCGACCTTGGCGACGCCGAAGTAATAGGCGTCGGGATGGGCGAAGTAGAGGCCCGAGACGGAAGCGCCGGGCCACATCGCGAAGCTTTCGGTCAGCTTCACGCCGATCCGCCGCTCGGCCGCGAGAAGCGCGAACAGTGTCGCCTTTTCGGTGTGATCGGGTTGGGCGGGGTAGCCCGGCGCGGGACGGATCCCGCGATACGTCTCGGTGATCAGGCTTTGGGGGGCGTGCCGTTCGTCCTCGGCATAGCCCCAGAACTCCTTGCGCACGCGTTCGTGCATGCGTTCGGCGAAGGCTTCCGCCAGCCGGTCGGCCAGTGCCTTCGCGAGAATCGAGGAATAATCGTCGTTCTTCCCCTTCAGCCGTTCGGCGATACGGTCCTCGCCGAAGCCAGCGGAAACCACGAAGCCCCCGAGGTAATCCGCCTTTCCGCACCCCTCCGGCGCGATGAAATCGGCAAGCGCCAGGTTCGGCTTGCCATCGCGGCGCGTCAGCTGCTGGCGCAGGCTGTAGAAAGTGGCCAGCGTTTCGGCGCGGCTCTCGCCCGTGTAGAGGCGGATGTCGTCGCCCACCGCGTTCGCCGGCCAGAAGCCGATCACCGCCTTGGCCTGGAACCAGCGCTCGTCGACGATGCGCTTGAGCATCGCCTGCGCGTCCGCGTAGAGCTGGCGCGCCGCAGGCCCCTGCTCGGCATCCTCCAGAATGGCCGGGAAACGGCCCTTCAGTTCCCAGGTCTGGAAGAACGGCGTCCAGTCGATATACGGGACCAGTTCGCCGAGATCGTAGGTGTTGAAAATGCGCGTGCCGGTGAAGCTGGGCTTCGGCGGCGTGTAAGTGGCCCAGTCCGGCCGGAACCGGTTCTCCCGCGCGCGCTCGATCGGCAGACGCGACTTTTCCGCCTCTGCGCGGGCATGGGCCGCGGCGACCTTGGCGTATTCTGCTCTCAGGCCGGCGGTGTAATTGTCGTTCTGTTCGGGCGAGAGCAGCGAGGACACGACGCCCACGGCGCGGCTGGCGTCCGTCACGTATACCGCCTGACCCTTGTCGTAGGCCGGAGCGATCTTGACGGCTGTATGCACGCGGCTCGTGGTGGCGCCGCCGATCAGCAGCGGCAGGGAAAAGCCCTCGCGCTCCATCTCGGATGCGACGAACACCATCTCGTCGAGCGAGGGCGTGATCAGACCGGACAGGCCGATGATGTCGACCTTCTCCTTGCGCGCCGTTTCCAGGATTTTCTGGCACGGCACCATCACGCCGAGATCGATCACCTCGTAGTTGTTGCACTGGAGCACGACGCCGACGATGTTCTTGCCGATGTCGTGCACGTCGCCCTTCACGGTGGCCATCAGCACCTTGCCGGCAGCAGAACGCTGGTCGGCCCCGGTGCGGCGCTTTTCTTCCTCAAGATAGGGCGTGAGATAGGCCACCGCCTGCTTCATGACGCGGGCTGACTTCACCACCTGCGGCAGGAACATCTTGCCGGAGCCGAAAAGGTCGCCGACCACGTTCATGCCGGCCATCAGCGGCCCTTCGATGACGTGCAGCGGGCGTTCGGCTGCGGCGCGCGCCTCCTCGACGTCGATCTCGATGAACTCGGTGACGCCGTTGACCAGCGCATGCTCCAGCCGCTTGTCCACCGGCAGCCTGCGCCACTCCAGGTCGGCGGTCTTCACCTCGGCCTTGCCGTCGCCCTTGAAACGCGGCGCGGCATCCAGCAGGCGCTCGGTGGCATCCGGGCGGCGGTTGAGCACGACGTCCTCGCACAGGTCCCGCAACTCCTGTGGCAGCGCATCATAGACCGCGAGCTGGCCGGCGTTGACGATGCCCATGTCCATGCCGACGCGGATGCAATGGTAGAGGAACACCGCGTGCATCGCCTCGCGCACCGGCTCGTTGCCGCGGAAGGAGAACGACAGGTTGGAAACGCCGCCCGAGACATGGCAGTGGGGCAGGCTCTGGCGGATCGT
The DNA here is from genome assembly GCA_035437025.1 of Beijerinckiaceae bacterium. Classification (GTDB taxonomy): domain Bacteria; phylum Pseudomonadota; class Alphaproteobacteria; order Rhizobiales; family Beijerinckiaceae; genus JAIUNP01. The sequence goes on from DAOMXN010000127.1 coordinate 6,022, forward strand.
CCTGGTCGCCTCGATGAAGGCGACGCCGTAGCCGTTGTGCTCCTCGATGCCTGTGGCCACGGCGAAGATGTTCGGGTCGAAGATGATGTCTTCCGGCGGGAAACCGACCTTCTCCGTCAGAACCTTGTAGGCCCGCGTGCAGATCTCGATCTTGCGCTCATAACTGTCGGCCTGGCCCTGCTCGTCGAAGGCCATCACCACGACCGCCGCGCCATAGGCCCGGCACAGCTTCGCGTGGTGGATGAAGGCCTCCTCGCCCTCCTTCATGGAGATCGAATTGACGATGGGCTTGCCCTGCACGCATTTCAGCCCGGCCTCGATGACGTTCCACTTGGAACTGTCGATCATCAGCGGCACCCGCGCGATGTCCGGTTCGGCGGCGATCAGGTTGACGAAGGTCGTCATCGCGGCTTCGGAATCGAGCAGACCCTCATCCATGTTGATGTCGATGACCTGCGCGCCGTTGGCGACCTGGTCGCGCGCCACGTCGAGCGCCTCGGGGTATTTGCCTTCCTTGATCAGCTTGCGGAAGCGGGCCGAGCCGGTGACGTTGGTGCGCTCCCCGATGTTGACGAAGGGAATGTCCTTGGTCAGCGTGAAAGGCTCCAGACCGGAGAGGCGCAGCAGCGGCTCTGCCTTGGGCACGCGCCTCGGCGTCTTGCCGGCCATCGCATCGGCGACCGCCCGGATATGCGCCGGCGTCGAACCGCAGCAGCCGCCGACGATGTTCACGAGGCCGTCCGAGGCGAAGTCGCCGATCATGCGCGCCATCGCCTCCGGGCTCTCGTCGTAAAGGCCGAATTCATTGGGCAGGCCGGCATTGGGATAGGCGCAGACCAGCGTATCCGCGACCTTGGAAATCTCTGCGATATGAGCACGCATTTCCCGCGCGCCCAGCGCGCAGTTCAGGCCGATCGACAGCGGATCGGCATGGCGCAGCGAATACCAGAAAGCGGTCGGTGTCTGACCGGAAAGCGTTCGGCCGGACAGGTCGGTGATGGTGCCGGAGATCATCAGCGGCAGCCGCACGCCGGTCGCGACGAAGGCCTCCTCGGCGGCGAAGACAGCGGCCTTGGCGTTGAGCGTGTCGAAGATGGTCTCGATCAGGATCAGTTCCGCGCCGCCCTCGATGAGGCCACGGATCTGCTCGCCATAGGCGATCCTGAGGTCGTCGAAGGTCACCGCGCGGTAGCCGGGATTGTTCACGTCCGGCGAGATCGAGGCAGTGCGGTTGGTCGGTCCGACTGCGCCGGCGACGAAGCGCCGACGTCCGTCCTTCGCCTGCGCCAGCGCGGCGGCCTC
>DAOMXN010000128.1:0-7290 GCA_035437025.1 Beijerinckiaceae bacterium
ATCGGGCGTGCGGCCGCGGCCGGCGGCGCCCGATGCCGCGCCCCTGCCGGTTTCCAGCCGTATCCTGTTCTTCGAGGAAACCCCATCCGATCCGCGCGGCATCCAGAGCGATGGCATGATCATCTGGCGGCTCGATACCGTCAGCACGCCGGGCCAGCCTGCCGACCGCGTGGTCCGCGGCGCGATGAGCATTCCGAACGCCAAGATGGGCGGAGAAATCGTTCTCAAGCGCAATCGCAACGCCGCCTTGCCGGCATCCCACACGATGGAGATCATCTTCCGTCCGGAAGGCGACCGCGAGGGTGTCCGCGAGATCAGTCCGATCGAGGCGCGCGACCAGGAGACCAATCCCGGCGTCGCGCTGCAGGGCGCCATGGTGCCGGTCGCCACCAACCTGTTCCTGATCGGGCTCGACCGTTCCGAATCCGGCATGGCGCGCAACCTCGAGTCGCTGCGCGACAAGCGGTGGCTGGCGTTCCAGGTCCGCTTTGTGTCCGGCAAGATCGGCGCCGTGCTGGTCGAAAAGGGCCAGACCGGCGACCGCGTGTTCCGCGAAGCGCTGGAATCCTGGCGCTAGGGCACTATCCGACCGGAATGGTTCAATGTGATCGGATAGTGCTTCACTACCAGGGGGCACGTGCCGTGACCCCTGGTTTGAAAGCCGCGTCGCGTCAGGCCGCTGCCTGTCCTGCCTCGATGGCCGCGAGATTGCGGCGCACGGCAGCCTGCACCTTCTCGAAGGCGCGGGCTTCGATCTGACGCACGCGCTCGCGCGAGACGTTGAACTCGGTCGACAGGTCCTCGAGCGTCATCGGGTCGTCGGCAAGGCGACGGGCCTCGAAGATGCGGCGCTCGCGATCATTCAGGGTGGCGACGGCCGAGCGCAGCGCCTTGAGGCGGTTGTCTCCCTCCTCGCCGGCCATCAGCACGGCTTCCTGATCGGCGCTCTCGTCCGGCAGCACGTCCTGCCACTGGCCAGCACCGTCCTCGCGCAGCGGAGCGTTCAGCGACGCGTCGCCGCCGAGGCGGCGGTTCATGTCGATGACGTCCTGCTCCTCGACGCCGAGCTTCGTGGCGATCTCCCTCACCTGGTCCGGGCGCAGGTCGCCCTCGCCGAGCGCGGAAATGCGGCTCTTGGCCTTGCGCAGGTTGAAGAACAGCTTCTTCTGGTTGGCCGTGGTGCCGATCTTCACCAGCGACCACGAACGCAGGATGTATTCCTGGATCGAGGCGCGGATCCACCACATGGCGTAGGTGGCGAGGCGGAAGCCACGGTCCGGCTCGAAGCGCTTCACGGCCTGCATCAGGCCGATGTTGCCCTCCGAGATGACCTCGGCGACCGGCAGCCCGTAACCGCGATAGCCCATGGCGATCTTGGCGACGAGGCGCAGATGGGATGTAACAAGGGTGTGCGCGGCCTGGGGATCCTCATGCTCGCGAAACCGCTTCGCCAGCATGTACTCCTGGTCCGGCTTGAGAACCGGAAAGCGCCGGATCTCCTGGAGATACCGGGCAAGACCCCTTTCGCCCGCGACAACGGGGATAGCGGCAGTCGTCATTTCGTCCTCCTTCGGGCCCCCCATCCGGGCAGACCCTCCACCGGAGCGATACGCCTCCGGCTGCGCGAGCCTTATACCAACATCCGGCTCGAAAAGAAAGAGGTTCTTGTCCTGTTCCCCTTTCTCGCCGTTGCGCTTCTAGAGGCAGGGGCCTGCTCGGGATGTGCGCTGGCGCACATCGCCGGGGTTGACGGGGCCGTCAGCAGAGGCGTCACGCCGCCCCGGCGCGCCGCGGCAGCTTCCAGTTCGGGCGGGGAAAATGGCAGGTGTAGCCGTTGGGGATGCGCTCCAGGTAGTCCTGATGCTCCGGTTCGGCCTGCCAGAACGGGCCGGCCGGCTTCACCTCGGTCACCACTTTGCCGGGCCACAGGCCGGAGGCGTTGACATCGGCGATGGTGCGCTCGGCCTCCGCCTTTTGCGCGGCACTCGTGTAGTAGATGCCGGAACGGTAGGACATGCCGAGATCGTTGCCCTGGCGGTTCACCGTGGTCGGGTCGTGGATCTGGAAGAAGAATTCGAGCAGGTCGCGGTAGCTCGTCACGGCCGGATCGAAGATCACCTCGATCGCCTCGGCATGGGTGCCGTGGTTGCGATAGGTAGCGTTCGGCACGTCGCCGCCGCTGTAGCCGACGCGGGTGGAGATCACGCCGGGGCGCCTGCGGATCAGGTCCTGCATGCCCCAGAAGCATCCGCCCGCGAGAATGGCCGTTTCGGTGCTCATGATCCCCTCCGTCTGCGCGGCCTTGCCGCGCCGGTCAATATGGGGCGACTGCCTCAGCCCCGCAACGTCTTGATCAGCCGCGCGAGGTCGGGCGGGGGCGGGCTCTCGAAATGCAGGACCTTGCCGCTGCGCGGGTGCTCGAAGCCGAGGACAGCGGCGTGCAGCGCTTGCCGGCCAAGCTTCTCCAGCGCGGCGCGGGCCTTCGGCGGCAGCAGGCTCGCCTTGGTGCGGAAGCCCGCGCCATAGACTTCATCGCCCAGGAGCGGGTGGCCGACATGGGCCATGTGCAGGCGGATCTGGTGGGTGCGGCCGGTTTCCAGCGCGCAGTCGATCAGCGCGGCCACAGGCTTTGTGTCGGCTCCCGCGAACGTCTCCCGCACCTCGTAATGGGTGACGGCGAAGCGGCCCTTGTCCCCGGCGACGATGGCCATTTTCTCGCGGTTGACGGTCGAGCGGGCGATGGCGGCGTCGATGGTGCCATGCGGGCGCATCGGCACGCCCCAGCAGAGCGCGAGATACAGCCGCTCCAGCGCGCCGGTGCGGCCATGGTCGGCGAACTGGTCAGCGAGCTTCTTGTGCGCGGCGTCGTTCTTGGCGACGACGAGCAGGCCCGAGGTGTCCTTGTCGAGGCGGTGGACAATGCCAGGGCGCAGCACGCCGTTGATGCCGGACAGGCTCGCGCCGCAATGGTGCAGCAGGGCATTGACGAGCGTGCCGGTCTCATGCCCGGCGCTGGGGTGCACCACCAGTCCGGCCGGCTTGTCGATGACGATGAGGTCCTCGTCCTCGTGCACGACCTTGAGCGGGATCGCTTCCGGCCGCGGTTCCGCGGCGGCGGGTGGCGGCAGGGCCAGCACGACCGCATCGCCGACCTTCAGCTTCAGCGCCGGGTCGGTGACGGAGCGTCCGTTGACGGTGACGGCGCCGTCAAGGATGAGCGCCTTGAGCCGGCTGCGCGAATGTTCGGGGAAGGTCAGAGCAAGCCAGCGATCCAGCCGTTCGCCCGCCTGTTCGGGGGCGAGGATCTTGGGTTCTACGAGGGTTTCGGGCGCCATCCGCCGCATGTAGGCCCTTGGCGCAAGGGGTGCAATGGCGGTGTCGAAAACGCCTTGCCGCCCCGGGCGCGCGGCGCTATAGGGGCGCGTGTGCAGCGCCCCCTGGGGCGTTCCGCTCCCTTCGTCTAGCGGTCTAGGACGCGGCCCTCTCAAGGCTGAAACACGGGTTCGATTCCCGTAGGGAGCGCCAAAAAAACAAGCAATTTCAAAGATTTGTTCGACGATTCCCGCTATGCCAGATGGGCGCCGAGCACCAGTTCCGCCATGCTGAAACGGTTGTTGCGCAGGTAGCGGGGCGACCAGTCCGGGCCGGCATGCAGGATCGAGCGGGGATCGAGCTGCATCAGCGCGACGAAAGTCTCGGCGACGATCTGCGCGCCAACCGGGCCGAGAACGGTCGGAATGGCGTCGCGCTGCTCCTTGGTCCCGGAATGGGCGCGGGCCTTCTGCGCCCATAAATGCTGCGATTCCGCGAGGATATAGAACCATAATGGCGCGGAATCGCGAAAAGAGGCCCCATACTCGGTGATGGAGCGATTTTCCGAAAGGCCGTCGACCGTCGCCTTTCCGACCAGCAAGTCCCGGTCGGCGATCGGGTCGATGCCCATGGCGCGGGCCACCTCCTGCCCGCTCGGCAGGCCAATCTGGAAGCCGCGCAACAGGTTTCGGGCGGCGAGGTTGGAGACCGCGCCGGGCCTGGGTCTGGGCTGACCGTTCGGGTCGGCGGCGAGATCGCCGCCTTTTCCGGCTTCCGAGAATTCCGGCAGGAATGCCAGTGGGTTAGTCAGCGATGTGTCGATTTTGTAGGCGGCCTGCACGCGCCGCCGGCCGTCCCCGATGCGCGCCGGGTCGAGCTTGCGGTCGATCTCGAAGTAGAGCCGCCAGTCGATGCCCCATTCCTCCGGGATGGGGCGAAAGCCGTTGAGGCCGCCGTACTGCGCGGCGGCGAAAATCAGCCTGCGGCCGGCGAGCTCCGGGTTGTCGCGCCGCTCCGCCGCCGTTCCCGTCATGTGCAGGTTGATCCGGTAGGCCGGGCGGATCAGCGAATGGCCGAACCGGTAGGCGGCGCCGGAGAATTCGAGCGGAATTTCGCCGAATCGCAGGGGTTTCGTCAGCTTCAGATGCGGCCGGTAGTAGCCGGTGCGACCGCCGTGGCCGAAGCCCGGCAGGATGGACTCTATCGTTTCCCGGCCGCAGATGCGCGGCAGGAAGTCGGTGAGCAAGACCCACTGGTAATGCCGGGTGACCTGCGACTGCAGCGCTGAGAAATCCGCCTTCGGGTCATCATGGGCGATCTGGTTGTGAAAGGCGCGGAAAACACCGTGCAACTGGCTGACCAGCACGTTTTCGTCGTTGCGCTTGTCGCCGATCAGGGCCCTGCCCTGGGCGCGCGGATGATCGGCGGGCACGCCGTTGCGCGTGCTGGCGGCGAGGCGACGGCCGCTGACCAACCGCCGGCCGTCCGCCTCGTAAAGATAGGGCTGGTCGGCGGGCCCGCGCCCGTAGAGACAGTCAAGGTCGAACCGCGCGCTGCGCAGGTTCGCTGCCGAGGGTTGATGGGCGGGATCCAGCGAGTCGCCGGGGCTGAAGGTGATGTCGTGGTCGACAAACTGGCCGAGATAGGTGTAGCCCGCAGGCAGGCCGAAGTTCTCTTCGTCGTCCTGCTTGTCTTCCGCCGTCGCTGCGATGATGAGCCGACCCTCGGCGTCTCGCGCCGGCTCGCCCTTATGGTTCTTCCGGACTTCCGGCGGGGCAGACATGCCCGACAGGTTGCGGCCATCCCCGAGGGCGAGGCGCATCAGATCGTCGCCATCATGCCTTGCCGCCGGCAGGTCGGGGAAAAGCCGCCGGAAGCCGGGAGCGTTCGGCGCGAGAGTCTCCGTTGAACTGCGCGCCCTGTTCAGGATCATCGGCCCGGCGAGAGCCTGCGCGCCGACGGCGATGCCGAACTGAATGAGGCCGCGCCGGTTGAGGCTGTAAGATGCGTTCTGCATGGGACGTTCCCTGCCGCGAGTGGTGTTGCCGATCCGCACCGCCACTTCCAGAGCGCGGCACCTGCGGCGAATGGTGCGTGGGAAAATTTTACACGTCAAGAAAAATGTGGGATTGTTTCCCACGAAATTGTCGGCTACCGTGTCGGCATGTCTGATCAGCCGTCCTCCGGTCGCAGCGGTCCCAGCGCCAGTGAGTTGCAACCGGCGCTTGCGCGGCTGCTGCGACCACTGGTGCGCCTGATGATCCGTTCGGGCATCACCTTTCCGGCCCTTTCGGACACGCTGCGGGAGGTCTATGTCAGTGTCGCGGAAAAGGAATTTGCGCTGCGGGCAAAGCCGCAGACCGACTCCCGCGTATCCCTGCTGACGGGTGTGCATCGCAAGGAGGTGCGCCGCCTGCGTGAGGCCGGCGTGCCGGTCAGTGAGACGCCGGCCATGGTTTCGCGCAGCAGTCTCATCCTGGCGCATTGGCTCGGATCGCCCGACTTCACCGACACGGCCGGCGAACCGCGGCCGTTGCACCGGTTCTCCGACGGTCCCGATGGGCCCGGTTTCGACAGTCTTGTCGCCGCAGTGACGCGGGACGTGCGGCCACGCGCGGTGTTGGACGAGCTCCTGGAGCAGGAGATTGTCTCGCTTGACGATGAGGGCCGGGTGCACCTGCTCGCCACGGCGCTGGTTCCATCGCGCGACATGGACGCGCTGTCGTATTATTTTGGCCGCAATCTGCATGATCACCTGGCGGCGGCGGTCGAGAATCTGGCGGGACGGACCCCGGCTTTCCTGGAGCGTGCCGTTCACTACGAAGGGTTGAGCGAAGCGACAACCGTGGCGCTGGAGGCAAAGTCGCGTGAGCTTGCACTTGCCGCGCTCCAGGCTGCGAATCGAGAGGCGCTTGCCGCCCGGGCTGAAGAACCATCGGGCGAGGGCTCAGTCAGGGACTGGCGTTGGACGTTTGGCCTTTACATCTTTCGGGAAAGGACCCAGCCGAAACCATGACCCGGCATAGCCCCTCGCGCCGCGACATGCTGCTGGCCGCCCTGACCGGCCTGTTTGCCGCCATACCGGCACGCGCCCAGCAGTCCCAGGGCCCCGGCGACAACGGAATCGGTGGAACCGGGTTGCCCCGGCGCGCCGGCGACGGCATTGGGGGCACCGGCGTGCACGGCGCCATTTCCGGGTTCGGCAGCATCATCGTCAATGGCGCGCGCATCAGCTACGCCCCGGATGCCGTGGTGCATGCCGACGGCCGCAGGCTTCGGGCCAGCGCACTGCGCATCGGACATGTGGTTCGGGTCGGTGCCAGTGGATCGGGCGCAGCGCTTGCGGCGCGGTGGATCGAGCTCGACCGCATCGTGATCGGGCCGGTCACGGCGGTGGGCTGGCTGTCGCGCGAGATCAGGGTTCTGGGTCAGCGCGTGATCCCGCCATCCGGCGGCGAGCGGCCGGGCGTCGGTACGTGGATTGCGGTGAGCGGGTTCCGGCGCGCGGACGGCGTGATCGAAGCGAGCCTGATCGAGCCGACCGAGGAACGCGTCGCCCGGGTCACGGGCACGTTGGATCGACTTGCAGATGGGGCCGGCCTCGGTATTGGCGGATTGACCGTGGATGCGCCGGCGCGACGGGCCGGGCAGCGTGTCCGCGTTTCCGGTGACGTCGAGAACGGGCGCCTGGTTGCGCCACGCATCGCCAGTGCGCCGGGTGCCCCGGAAGGGCGCCGGATTCTCGTCCAGGGATTTGCCACACGTTCGGGCGACCGGATGGTCTTCGCCGATGGCGGGCTGGCGGTTCGACTGCCCGGCGGCGTCGCGTGGGCCTCGTCGGACGCCAAGGTCGTGGTGCATGCCGAACGCGGCGCCGATCACAGCTGGATTGCGGTGACCGTGTCCGATTCGGGCGGGCTGGGCGGCGAGATCGGATCTTCCGCCGCCCGTGCGCCGGCGGGACGTGGCGGAGCGGCC
>DAOMXN010000129.1:0-7271 GCA_035437025.1 Beijerinckiaceae bacterium
CATGGCGCGCTCGTCGCCTTCATCCACCGGGCGCAGGCCTCCGGCGCGTCGCTCGTGGTGATCGTCACCGGCAAGGGCGCGCCGGGCTTGGATTCCGAACGCGGCGTGCTCCGCCGGCTGGTGCCGCACTGGCTGGCCGATCCGGCGTTGCGGCGCTGCATCGTCGGATTCGAGCCGGCGGGGCGCGGCCATGGCGGTGACGGCGCTCTCTATGTGCGCATCCGCCGCCCTTGACGCCTCGGTCCGCCCCGTGCAGGGGAGCGGCCGACATAAAGACATGGACGGACCACATGACCGCACAGTTCGACATTCTCGGCATCGGCAACGCCATCGTCGACGTCATCGCCCATTCGGACGAGGCGTTTCTCGAACGTTTCAAGGTGGCGAAGGGATCGATGACCCTGATCGACGCCGAACTCGCCGAGACGCTCTATGCGGCGATGGGGCCGGCCACCATCATGTCCGGTGGTTCGGGCGCCAACACGGCGGCCGGCGCCGCCTCGTTTGGCGCGCGCGTTGCCTATGTCGGAAAGATCAAGGCCGATGCGGTGGGCGACATCTTTGCCCATGACATCGGGGCGCTTGGCGTTTCCTACACGACCAGGCGCGCCGAATCCGGACCGCCGACCGCGCGCTGCTTCGTTCTGGTGACCCCGGATGGCGAGCGCACCATGAACACCTATCTCGGCGCCTGCCAGAATCTGAGCGAGCGCGACATCGATCCCGAGGTCGTCGGCGGCGCCAAGGTGACCTATCTCGAAGGCTATCTCTGGGATCCGCCGGAAGCCAAGAAGGCCTTCCGCAAGGCCGCCGATATTGCCCACAAGGCCGGCCGCGAAGTGTCTTTGACCCTGTCTGATTCCTTCTGCGTCGACCGCTACCGCGACGAGTTTCGCGATCTCGTGCGTACCGGCATGGTGGATCTGCTCTTCGCCAATGAGAGTGAACTGAAGGCGCTTTATCAGACCGCCGACTTCGACACCGCGCTCGCCGCCCTGCGCCAGGAGGCGAACAAGGCCGTGGTCACCCGCTCGGAGAAGGGCGCGATGTTCGTCTCGCGCGCCGAGACCGTGGCGGTTCCCGCCTATCCGATCGAGCAACTGGTGGACACGACCGGCGCGGGCGATCTTTTCGCCGCCGGCTTCCTGCACGGCTACACTGCGGGGCGCTCCAGCGCCGATTCGCTGCGCCTCGGCGCGCTGGCGGCGAGCCACATCATCCAGCAGCTCGGCGCCCGCCCGCAGGTGGAGCTGAAGCAGCTGGCGCGCGACAACGGCCTGGGGTGAGCGCCGGCCCTACAGCTTGCGCAGCGCCACTTCCTGGATGGCGTGACCGCCATCCTTGCGCAGGATGAGGTTGGCCCGCGCGCGCGTCGGCTTGATGTTTTCCCACAGGTTCTTCAGGTTGATGCGCTCCCAGATGCCGTTGGCGGTGCGCAGCGCCTCGTCTTCCGCCAGTTCGGCGTATTTGCGGAAGAAAGACTTGGGATCGCGGAAGGCCGTTTCGCGCAGGCGCATGAAACGGGCCACATACCAGCGCCGCAGATCCTCCTCGTCGGCATCGACATAGACGGTGAAGTCGAAGAAGTCGGAGACGAAGGGGATGGCGCGCCCGTCCTTGGCGGGTCGCGGCCCCTGCAGCACGTTGATGCCCTCGAAGATGAGGATGTCCGGCCGGTCGACCACGATCTTCTCGTCCGGCACGATGTCGTAGACGAGGTGGGAATAGACCGGCGCCTCGACGTTGCGCTGGCCGGCCTTCACCTGCGCCAGGAACTTGATCAGCGCAGCGCCGTCGTAGCTCTCGGGAAAACCCTTGCGCTCCATCAGGCCCTGCCGCTGCAATTCGGCGTTCGGCAGCAGGAACCCGTCGGTGGTGACGAGTTCCACCTTCGGCGTGTTCGGCCAGCGCGACAACAGCGCCTTCAAGACGCGCGCGGTGGTGGACTTGCCGGCGGAGACGGAGCCGGCCACGGCGATGATGTAGGGAACCTTGCCGTCCTCGGCCAGGAGGAAGCGCTGGGTCGCCTTGAACAGCCCCTGCGTCGCCGCGACATAGAGTGACAGAAGGCGTGACAGCGGCAGATAGATCTCGATCACCTCGTCGAGGGAGATCGGATCGTTGAGGGATTGCAGCTTCTTCAGGTCGGCGGCGGTCAGCGTCAGCGGTGTGTCAGCGCGCAGGTTCGCCCATTCCTCGCGCGAGAACACCCGATAGGGCGACAGGTCGACCGCCGAACCAAGCTGCGAGGCTTTCGCGTCCATGACACCCCCCCGAGCGTCAGCAGCCTTGCGGACGCGACGCCTTTTCCTGCAAGCCCGACTGGACGGTGCGCCGCTCCAGTTCTCCGAACACATCCTGAAGCGGAATGCCCGCCCCGTGAAGCACGACCAAAAGGTGATAGAGCACATCCGCGCTTTCGGCCGTCAGCGCGGCACGATCCCCGCTGACGGCGGCAATCACGGCTTCCGTCGCCTCCTCGCCAAGCTTCTTGGCCGTGCGCGCGGGCCCGCCCGCAAGCAGCCTGGCCGTGTACGACTGGTCGGCGTCCGCTCCCGCGCGCTCGGCCACGATGCGTTCGAGGTCGGTCAGCGAGAAACCCGTCATTCGCCCTCCGGATCGAGCCGCATCGGCAGGCCGGCTGCGGCCATGTGCTCCTTGGCCTGGCGGATGGTGAAGGTGCCGTAGTGGAAGATCGAGGCGGCCAGGACCGCGCTCGCCCGCCCTGTCGTCACGCCGTCGACCAGGTGATCAAGCGTTCCGACGCCGCCCGAGGCGATGACCGGAGCCGGCACCGCATCGGAGATCGCGCGCGTCAGGTCGAGGTCGAAACCGGCCTTGGTGCCGTCGCGGTCCATCGAGGTCAGCAGGATTTCGCCCGCGCCGAGGTTGACCGCCTGGCGCGCGAAGGCCAGGGCATCGATGCCGGTGCGGGTGCGCCCGCCATGGGTGAAGATTTCCCAGCGCTTGGGCTCACCTTCGGCCGAGACCTGCTTGGCGTCGATGGCGACGACGATGGCCTGCGCCCCGAAGCGCTCGGCGGCGCGCCCGACGATGGAGATGTCCTTCACCGCCGCGGTGTTGATCGAGACCTTGTCGGCGCCGGCCAGCATCAGCGCGCGGATATCCTCCACCGTGCGCACGCCCCCGCCCACCGTCAGGGGCATGAAGCAGTTCTCGGCCGTGCGCGTGACGATATCGAGCAGCGTGCCGCGGTTTTCGTGGCTCGCCGTGATGTCGAGGAAGCAGAGTTCGTCGGCGCCGGCGGCGTCGTAGGCGCGGGCGGCCTCGACCGGATCGCCGACATCGGCGAGTTCGACGAACTGGACGCCCTTGACGACGCGGCCGTCCTTCACGTCGAGGCAGGGAATGACGCGGATCTTGAGCATGCTGCAACGCTTGTCTTCATCAGATCCCGCCCATGCCAGCTTTTTGGCGTCGCGTCATCCCTGTTGCTTCCTTGATGGACCGAGCAATGGCCGATATGAACAGCGCGACCGCCACGATCGAAATCGCCGTTCGTCCGGCATGGACAACGCCCCATTGCTCGATCAACGCGCGGCTGACAGGTCCAGCGGACGCTGCAGAGATCGCGAGCAAGGCATTGTTGATCGGCGCGATCACCAGCAGGGTCCAAGGCCAGTTGGCGAGCATGAGGAGGCCGCCCGCCGCCCAACGCCAGTCGCGATGTGTCCACCAAGTTGCGAGGCCAGCCACACCAGAGGCCATCGCCAGCGCACTCTGCAGTAGAAGTGCCACACCGAAGCTGACCTTCCATTGTTCAAGGAGCGGAGCGTCCGCGAGAGCGAGTCGTGCAGGCTGCTCCGCAAGGTTGATGTAAAGCGCAATGCCGCAGAACATGGCCGCGAGCGTCAAAACGAGCGCCGGCAGTAGGCGGGCAATCATTGACCGACCCCCATGCGTGCGAACAGACGATCCTTGCGTATGAATTGATGATACAGCGCTGCTCCAAGATGGAGGAGCAGCAAGAGCAACATCAAGCGGACCATGGTCGCATGACCGTAGCGAGGCGGGAAGCTCCAGAAGTCAGGCAAAGGGCCGGGCGCGTTGCCGGCCAGGATTGCGCCAGCCCCGGACATGACGAAAAGCGCGATGCCGGAGCCGACCATTCCAAGAATTACCGCATAGAGCAGACCGTGTACCGCCTTTGCCCCGATGGCTTGCAGACGCGACATACCTGCCGGCTCCAGGGGCTTTACGTCAGCCAACCGCCACCAGGCGATCCGCGCCAAAGTCAGGGCGAGCACCGCCATGCCAACCGGAGCGTGGATGCGAAGCAACGAAGCCTTTTCGGCAATATCAATCGTGGAGGCGGCGCGAAAGCCGCTGATCATCAGCCCGATGATCAACGCGGCGGTTGTCCAATGCAGCGCAATTGCCATTCGCCCATATCGTTCAGGTGAGCTTTTCCACATTGCGGACCTCCTCTGGCATGCGGTCGTTCTGGGAACGAAGCTTGGAGCGCAGATGCCGAAGCACCCGGCAAGCTGCGCCGATTTCCTCTGTTGAAAGCCCCGTTGCCAGCGCTTCGACCCAAGGACGCTGGCGGTCCATCGCGGCGGCGTAGGTCGCGGCGCCCTCGGCCGTCAGCAAAACCAGTTTGGCGCGCTGATGATGAGGGTTAGGCGCAAGCCGCACCAAGCCTTGATGTGCCATTTCGTTCACGAGTCTTTGTACGGCCTGACGGCTGAGACCCATGTTTCGGGCGATATGGGCGACAGGCAGCGCGACCGTCGATAGACCAATTGCTCCGAGCACCTGCCAGCGCGCAGACGTCAGGCGCAAGTCGGCGACGAGCCTGTCACCCGAAATCAGCACCTCACCATTGAGCCTAAACGTCTCAAGGACGAGTTCGGTAAGGAGCACAGCGGGCGAAGTCATGCAATATAGTGTCATAATGACAACATATTGTCAATAGGCTGAAGGATCGCTGTCGTCAAGGGGTCGTTGCACTTCGTCCTAGTTCGGGAGTCCTCAAGGCTTTCTCGGCGCGGGCTTCGGCGAGCTGGATCGCCTCCGCGCCGGGCAAAGGAAATGCAGCGTGGCGACCGTGAGACGGACCCACGCGGTATCCGGTCCTGCCTTGCCAAACCGCGCCGTCGCGCAATCTCTGGATGTGCGCTTGTGTCGCAGCTATAGAGCGGCACGACCGGCTGCTTCCGCCGGCGCATCTTGCAGGCACGGATCACCATGCACGTTTCCGCCCCGACCAATGCCTCCGCATCCGGCGCCGCGCCGGCCGGCGGGATCGTGCCCACGGCCAAGCCGCTGTTTTCCTATCGCAAGCACTGGGCGCACCGCTACGACACGGCGCCGTTCTTCCCGATGTCGCGCACCGAGATGGACGCGCTGGGCTGGGACAGCTGTGACATCATCCTGGTCACGGGCGATGCCTATATCGATCATCCCAGCTTCGGCATGGCGCTGGTCGGCCGGCTCCTGGAGGCGCAGGGCTTTCGCGTCGGCGTCATCGCGCAGCCGGACTGGCGCGATGCCTCCGCCTTCCGCGCGCTGGGCAAGCCCAACCTGTATTTCGGCGTCACCTCCGGCAACATGGATTCGATGGTGAACCGCTACACCTCGGATCGCCGGCTGCGCCACAACGACAGCTACACGCCGGGCGGCGAGGGCGGAAAGCGGCCAGACCGCTCTGTCATCGTCTATGCCCAGCGCTGCCGGGAGGCCTATCCCGAAGCGCCGGTGATCCTCGGCGGCATCGAGGCCTCGCTGCGCCGCATCGCCCATTACGATTACTGGTCGGACAAAGTGCGCCGCTCGATCCTGATGGACGCCAAGGCGGACCTCCTGCTCTACGGCAATGCCGAGCGGGCGCTGGTGGAAGTGTCCCACCGCGTGGCGAAAGGTGGGATCAGGCAGGATTTCACCGATGTGCGCGGTGTTGCCTTCGTTCGCGACCGCACGCCGGAGGGCTGGCTGGAGGCGCCGGCGGACGATCTCGACAGTCCGGACGAGGGCGTGCGCCGCAAGCACATGCAGGATCAGCCGACTGTGCTCCGCATGCCGTCCTACGAGCAGGTGGCGGAGGATCGGGAAGCCTATGCGCGCGGCTCGCGGGTGCTGCACAAGGAGGCCAATCCCGGCAACGCCCTGCCGCTGATCCAGCGCCACGGCGACAAGGAAGTCTGGCTCACGCCCCCGCCCGTGCCGCTGACGACGCCGGAGATGGACGGGGTTTATGACCTGCCTTTCGCCCGCGCCCCGCACCCGTCCTACAAGGGCCAGAAAATCCCGGCCTGGGAGATGATCCGCCATTCCGTGACGATCATGCGCGGCTGCTTCGGCGGCTGCTCCTTCTGCTCCATCACCGAGCACGAGGGCCGCATCATCCAGTCACGCTCGGAGGAATCGATCCTGAAGGAGATCGAGACCATCCGCGACCGGACCGAAGGCTTCACCGGCATCATCTCCGACATTGGCGGCCCCACCGCCAACATGTACCGCATCGGCTGCAAGGATCGCGAGACGGAAGCGCTGTGCCGCCGCCCGTCCTGCGTCTTCCCCGACATCTGCAAGAACCTCAACACCAGCCATGATCCCCTGATCCAGCTCTACCGCAAGGCGCGGGCCGTGCCGGGGGTGCGCAAGGTCAACGTTGCCTCGGGCGTGCGTTACGACCTGGCCGTGGAAAGCCCGGAATACGTGAAGGAGCTGGTCGAGCACCATGTCGGCGGCTATCTCAAGATCGCACCCGAACACACCGAGGATGGGCCGCTCTCCAAGATGATGAAGCCGGGCATCGGCACCTACGATGCCTTCAAGAAGCTGTTCGACGCCGCGGCGAAGAAGGCGGGGAAGAAGTACTTCCTCATCCCCTATTTCATCGCCGCGCACCCCGGCACAACCGATGAGGACATGCTGAACCTCGCGCTGTGGCTGAAGAAGAACGGCTATCGCGCCGACCAGGTGCAGACCTACTTGCCCTCGCCGATGGCGCTGTCCACCGCGATGTACCACACCGGATTCAATCCGCTCAGGCCGGTGCGGCGCGGCGCGTCGGAGCCGGTCGACACCGTGCGCGGCCTGCGTCAGCGGCGCCTGCACAAGGCGTTCCTGCGCTACCACGATGCCGAGAACTGGCCTCTGCTGCGCGAGGCGCTGAAGGCGATGGGCCGCGCCGACCTGATCGGGCCGGGAAAGCACCAGCTTGTGCCGGGCTGGCAGCCGGCGGGCACCGGGCAGCGCGGCGAAGGCATGCGCATCGGTCACAAGGGCAAGCAGCGTGGCCCTGC
>DAOMXN010000130.1:0-7256 GCA_035437025.1 Beijerinckiaceae bacterium
GCGAACGTCAGCTTCGACAGGCGCGGGCGGGCGATGATGTTGGCGCCCGGCAACAGTTCCTCGATCAGTGGCCTGATGGTCGAGGAGCCGATCAGCACCGTCTCCTCGCTCCCGCGCCGGTTCAGGAGAGCGTCGGTGAAGACGTGACCACGATCGGCATCCGCCGCCAGTTGGATCTCGTCCACCGCCACGAAGGACACGTCCAGGTCGCGCGGCATCGCCTCGACGGTCGAGACCCAGTAGGACGGCGAACGCGGCAGCAGCTTCTCCTCGCCGGTCACCAGCGCCACCCGGTCCGCGCCGGCGCGCTCGGTGAGCCGTTGATAGACCTCCCGCGCCAGCAGCCGCAGCGGCAATCCGATCATGCCGCTCCGGTGGCCGAGCATCCGCTCGATGGCGAAATGGGTCTTGCCCGTGTTGGTCGGGCCCAGCAGCGCCGTCACGCCACGCTGCTTGAACGGGTCATTGAGGTTCGGAATCGCCATCTCGAGCGTCCATATCATCGGTGGGCCGGGCGTGGCGAAAAAGTTGCGTTCCGTTTCCCTGCGACACGGGCAGCGCGGTCACGACGCGCGAATCGGCAACGTATTGAACGGGAGAGGAACGAATCTTGGACGAATCAGCGACTCCCCGTGAGTCTTGTTTTGTTCCTGACAAGATATAGCGCAGCATGGTGGACTCATCGCCAAATCTAGCGTTTCCGCCAAGTCTTCAGAGAAATACGGCGGACAGCGCACAGGACTCGCAGGACGCAAGAGGGACTCCTGTGTCAAGCCGGAAAGACTCGAAATCATGGTTAACGAATTGGAAAACTACTGGTTCGAGATCGCCTCAGGAGCGGTGAGGATCGCACCGGAACGGGAACGAAACACGGACGAATCACTTACCGCGAGTCGCGGCGTGCCTGTACGACAAGCCAAGGCTTTGAATTGTAATGAGGAATTCGATCAGCGCACGGGCATCGCAGCGGCACCAGCCGGCCATTGCCCGCATGGTGCTCGGTCAGGAATTCACAGTGTGAGCCGAAACGACACAGCCCGCGCCCTGGAGCGCGCGGCGCGCCTTCAGTTGCCGGACTTGGCGGTGGCCTGCGCGGCGCCGACGACAAACCGCTGGGCCTGAATGACCGTCGTCCCGACCATGGTCTTCACCGAGACCCGGAACGGAATGAACACGCCACTCACCGAGGTCGGGGCAAGCCAGGCTTCCATGTCCCGGTTGGCCTGCATGTACTTCGTGGCCGGGCGCTCCGACCGATGGCCAGACACCGGATGATAGCGCGCCTTGCAGACGATGACCTGCCCGGAATAGCCCTCGGCGGAAACGTCCTTCATCCCGGCATAGCTGAGCTGGACATCGAACCGCTGGGCCCCGTCAAAGACCGGAATGGTGCGATTGCAGGCGGCCCCGCTGAAGCCCGCCGCCACCGGCGTCGGCATCAGGATGGCGCTGAGCGGATCGAGCACGCCACGCTGATGCTCCGGCTTCACCGGAACGCGGTCGGCCTTGGGCTCAAGCGGTGGATGCACAACCACGGTATGCACGCCGCCGGGGTTCATGCCGAGCTGGATCGTGCGCGTCATGTCGCTGGAGGCGGCCGTGACGGCATAGGCCGCCGGAACAACCTTCTGCGGTTGGATCGTACCGGTCACCGTCGCCGCGCCGCGACCGCCGGAAACCATGCCGGCGAGACCGGTCAGACTGGCGCGGGCAGTCAGCGCGTACTTCGTCTTGGAAATGTCGCCGGTCAGTGTCGCGGTGCCGAGCGTCAGGCCGGCAAGCGAAATGCCATACTGGGCCTCGATGCTGCCGGCCACGGCCGGAACACCGGTGAGCGCCAGAAAGGACGCGGCGACCAGTGCACGACCGGGGACTTGGGCAGATTTGATACGCACAGGCATGATCGGTTTCCGGATTCCCGCAGCGGCTTTGCCGCGTTCTGGCACGACTGGACTGCCATCCTATGCAAGGATTGGTTAACCGTAAATGTATGGCGTGTTGCAGCATCGACATCAGGGTTTGCGCTTGACCGCGGACAGGCTTGCCCCTATACGCGCGGCTTCGATCCGGATCATTCTGGCTGGACTGCGTCCTCGGAGCCCACTTCGCGGCTTGTTTTCGTTGTCTCCAGGGAACAGTTGGAAAGGCGTAACCCATGTCGCGTCGCTGCGAACTCACAGGCAAAGCGGTCCTCACCGGCCACAAGGTCAGCCATTCGAATCGCAAGACCAAGCGCAGGTTCCTGCCGAACCTGACCAATGTGACGCTGATCTCCGATGCTCTCGGGAAGTCGGTGAAGCTGCGTGTCTCCACCAACGCGCTGCGCACGGTCGAGCATCGCGGCGGCCTCGACGCCTTCCTGCTCAAGGCGGATGACGCCGACCTGTCCCGCGACGCGCTCGCGGTGAAGAAGGAACTGGCGAAGAAAGCTTCGGCCTGAGCCAATTCGCGCAGCGGAACGGAACCGGCCCGGCAAGGGCCGGTTTTTTGTGTTTCTAGAGCACTATCCGACCAGATCGGATCGGATATCGCTCTACAGTTTCATCGCCCGATTTCGGGCGTTGGCGATGTGTTCGGCGATGGCCGCGGAGGCGCTTTGCGGGCTTCGCTGGAAGAACACGTCGATGATCCGCAGGTGTTCTTCCATGACCGGAACGACGAGCGCATCATAGAGGCGGGTCTGTTCCTGACGGATCAACCGGATCTTGATGGAATTCACGCGATAGGCGTTCGAAACGATCTCGTTGTCGAGATGATCGATGATCGTGTCGTGGAAATTCCAGTCGGTCTCCTGCGCCTGCCTGATCAGATCCTCGCTGATGCCGCGCCGCGCCCTCTCAATCACCTCCAGGTGCTGTTGCCGGAGACTTTCCAGCGCGGCATCCGGTGCCGTCTCGACGAAATAGGCGGCGGCCTCCCGTTCCATGAACATCCGGAACTGGAAGGCGTTGCGAATGAGGTTCAGGTCCACATGGGCGATCTGCATGCCCCGCTGGGGCACCGTGGTGATCAGCCCGTCAGCCTCCAGGCGCGGAACCAGTTCCCGAATCGCTCCCAGGGGCATGCCCGTGATCTCGACCAGTTCGCGCTGGGAGATGAACTGGCCCGGCCGGATGTCGCGCGACAGCAGGCGCGCCGTGAAGTTCCGGTACGCCTTCTCGCGAAGCTTCAGGGGTGGTTCGTTCGTCACGCCCGACGTCCGGCTCATGGCTCCTCCGCCCTGCTTGCTCCACCCGCGACCGCTCCTGGCGGCCGCCCTCACGCGGGGAATTCGCTCCGGAACCGCTTGACGATCGCCCGCTCCGCCGCTTTTGGCACCGACACCAGCGGCGGCCGCAGATTCAGCCAGCCCGGCTCCCCGTGAATGTGGGCGATCATCGCCTTCACCTCCTGCAGGAAATGGTAGCGGCCCGTGACGCGTCCCATGCGGGCGATGTCGGGATGATCCTTCCCCTTGCCGGCGACGTCGCGCAGGCTGGCCGGGATTGTGTTGGCATAGCCGCAAATCGTGCCCTGTCCACCGAGCTTCACCGCCGCCGCTAGCTGCGATTCGGCCCCGACCAGGATCGCGAGATCGCCATGGGCCTTGATCAGGGCTTCCGTCTGCTCCCAGATCGCGGCTGAATCCTTGACGCCGATGATGACACCGGGAAACGCCTTCTTCAGCCGATCGACCAGGGCGATGGAGAAGGCCACGCCGGTCATTTGCGGGATATGATACAGGATGATGTCGCGCGCCCGCGGCCCGGCCCGCTCCAGCAGCATCGCCACCCAGCGGAACACACCGTCATCGCTCACATCCTTGAAATAGGACGGAGGCGCCAGCAGGATGGCGCGGCAGCCGGCGTCATAGGCCAGTTTCAGCTGATCGTCGGCATCGTTCGGCGTGTTCGCCATGATGCCCGCCACGACCTGGGACCGCATGATGATGCCAGCGCCGTCGAGCGCGCCCAGCATGGCGATGCGGTCGGCCGGTGCCAGCGAAGCGCCTTCGCCCGTGGTTCCGAATAGCGTGATGCTGTCACAGCCCTGGTCGAGCAGCCACCGCGCATGGCGAACCAGCAACGGCGCATCCACAGTCATATCGGCGCGAAATGGCGTCGCGGATGCACAGGACAGTCCAAAACGCTTCGTCTGCTTCATGATCGGCCAGCCTCCAAGGAACGTAACATGTTAGAGAGCGCGGCGGGACAAGTAAACTGCCCAACAGCATACGTTCCGATCGGTGCGAAAACGGGCCGGAGCGCGGAGGCGCCTTGTGGTTGCTCCCCGCATGATGCGATCCGAACCGCTCCAGGAGGTGGCAGACGACAGCAATGCGTTAACATGTCAGCTTCCTCCAAGCTTGCGAATCCGGTGCAGATGAACAATCATTCATCCCAGTGGAGTGCCAGCATGGCAAAGATCGGCAAGCGGGCGATCGGCAAGACAGGGCTGAAGGTTTCCAGCCTCGGATTCGGCGGCGCTCCGCTGGGCGATCTCTACGCGCTGCTCGATGAGGCCACGGCCGTGGATGCGGTGGTCGCGGCCATTCGCTCCGGCACGACCCTGATCGACACCTCGCCCCTGTACGGACACGGACTTTCCGAACACCGGATCGGCGCGGCGCTCCGGCGGGTGGCGCGGCCCGTCGTGCTCAGCACGAAGGTCGGGCGCGTGACGACGCCAGCCCGGGGCGGCCGGGTCGCCGGCCAGAGCTACGTCGGCGGCCTGAGTTTCGATGCCGCATTCGACTATTCCTACGACGGCGCGATGCGCTCGCTCGAACAATCACTGCTGCGACTGGGCCGCAACAGCGTGGACATCCTGCTGATCCACGATGTCGACGTCTGGACGCATGGCCCCGCCATGATCGAACAGCGGTTCAAGGAGGCCATGAACGGCGCCTACCGGGCGCTGGAAAGGTTGCGCGCCGAGGGAACGGTCAGGGCCATCGGTGTCGGCGTGAACGAGGCGGAGATGTGCGCGCGCTTCGCCACGGCGGGCGACTTCGACTGCATGCTCCTCGCCGGGCGCTACTCCCTGCTCGAGCAGGGCGCACTGGACACCTTCCTGCCACTCGCGGAACGCCGCCGCATCTCGGTGCTGCTCGGCGGCGTGTTCAATTCCGGCATCCTTGCAACCGGTGCCGTGCCGGGCGCCAAATACAACTATCAGGCAGCGCCGCCGGAGATTCTGGAACGGGTGCGACGGATCGAGGAGGTCTGCGTTGCCCATCGCGTGCCGCTCGCGGCCGCCGCGGTCCAGTTCCCGCTTGCCCATCCCGCCATCGCCTCGGTTGTGCTGGGCGCGGTGACGCCCGCCGAAGTCGAGCGAAACCTCGCCGGAGTCTCGCGCCGCATCCCGCCCCGATTCTGGGATGACCTGCGCACGGCGGGGGTGCTGCCGCGCGAGGTGCCGACGCCGGGGCGGGCGCAAGCGTCATGAAGATCGACGCGCATCAGCATTTCTGGCGGCTGGATCGCGGCGACTACGGTTGGCTGACGCCAGCTCTTGGGCCGATCTACCGGGACTTCGCGCCCGCCGACTTCCAGCCCCTGCTGGAGCGCCACCGCATCGACGCCAGCATCCTCGTGCAGGCCGCACCGACAGTCGCCGAAACTGAGTTCCTGCTGGAGACCGCCGGACGAACCCCGTTCGTCGCTGGTGTGGTCGGCTGGATCGACTTCGATGCGCCGGATGCCGTCGGGCAGATCGACCGCCTCGCAGCCAACCCGCTGCTGGTCGGTGTCCGGCCGATGGTGCAGGACATCGCCGACGATGACTGGCTGGCGCGCGCCAGCCATAACCGGCTGTTCGAAATGCTCGTCGACCGGCGGCTGGTGTTCGATGCCCTGGTCCTGCCCCGGCATCTCGGCCGCCTTCTGGGCGTCGTCGAGCGGCATCCGGCGCTCGCAATCGTCATCGACCATCTGGCGAAACCACCGATCGCGGACGGCCGTCTCGATCCCTGGCGCGCCGACATGAACAGGCTCGCCGCCCATGCCAACGTGGCCTGCAAACTGTCCGGGATGGTGACCGAGGCAGGCGACAACTGGACGGTCGAGCGCCTGGCGCCGTTCGCCGCCATCGTTCTCGACGCCTTCGGTCCGCAGCGCCTCCTGTGGGGATCCGACTGGCCGGTCGTCGACCTGGCCGGCGGCTACGAGCGCTGGCGGTCGGCGGCATTGCAGTTGATCCGCCATCTGCCGCAACAGGGGCAGGACGCCATTCTTGGCGCCACGGCGGCGCGAGTCTATCTCGGCCACGGACGGGGAAGGCAGCCATGCTGAAGGGCATCGATCCGGTTCTTTCCGCCGACCTGCTCTGGGTACTGGCCGCCATGGGCCACGGCGACGATCTGGCGTTGGTCGACGCGAACCATCCGGCCGAGGCCATGGCGCGGCACACCGTTTCCGGCCGCCTTGTCCGCCTTCCCGGCCTGGCGATCGAACGTGCCGCAGCGGCCATTCTGTCGGTCTTGCCCATCGACGATTTCACCCCCGATCCCGTGCGTCGCATGGAGGTCGTGGGCGACCCTGAGGCCCTGCCCGACGTGCAGCGGGCGGTCAGGGATGTGATGGCGGCGCGCGCCGGGCGCGACATCCCGTTGACCGGCCTGGAGCGCTTCGCCTTCTACGAAGCCGAGAAGAAGGCCTTCGCCGTGGTCCAAGCCGGCGACCCGCGGCCCTATGGCTGTTTCCTCTTCCGCAAGGGCGTTATAGCAGGCAGCCGTCCCGACGCGTTCGGACATTGACAGGTACCGGCCTTTCGGCCTAGAGAGCCGCCGTCGCGCGGCGGAAACGGCCGCGCGTTGCGTTTGACGCACAAGAACCAGCAAAAAGACGACCGGGATCGCTGCTTTCCTTGGAGGCGCGGCCACGGACGTGAAACGAGGTAGACATGTTCGCAGTGATCAAGACCGGCGGCAAGCAGTATCGCGTCGCCGCCAACGACGTCATCACCATCGAGCGCCTGGCTGGCGAGCCGGGCGACATCCTGACCTTCGAGCAGGTGCTCATGATCGGCGGCTCGACCGCGATCATCGGCTCCCCGACTGTCTCCGGTGCCTGCGTGGCGGGCGAACTGGTCGAGCAGGCGCGTGGCCCGAAGACGATCTCCTTCAAGAAGCGTCGTCGCCAGAATTCCAAGCGCAAGAAGGGCCATCGCCAGGACCTTTCGGTGGTCCGGATCACCGAGATCCTGACCGACGGCAAGAAGCCCGCCGCGAAGGCCAAGGCCGAGAAGCCGGCGACGGTTGAAGCGGCTGCGGCTGC
>DAOMXN010000131.1:0-7213 GCA_035437025.1 Beijerinckiaceae bacterium
CGTACGCCGTCAGCGCGCCGGTAAGATCGCCCTGCGCGCGGCGGACATCGCCGATCTTTTCATGGGAGATCGAGAGATCGCGCTGCCACTCCGTGTTGCTCCGGTCGGCGGCGGCGAGGCGTTCGAAGATGGCGAGGCTGGCCTCGTACGCCGTCAGCGCGTCGGCGAGATCGCCCTGCGCGGTGCGGACATCGCCGATCTTGGTGTGGGAGATCGAGAGATCGCGCTGCCACAAGGTGTTGCTCTGGTCGGCGGCGGCGAGGCGTTCGGCAATGGCGAGGCTGGCCGCGTAAGCCGTCAGCGCGCCGGCGAGATCGCCCTGCGCGGTGCGGACATCGCCGATCCTGTTGTGGGAGATCGAGAGATCGCGCTGCCACTGCGTGTTGCTCCGGTCGGCGGCGGCGAGGTGTTCGGCAATGGCGAGGTCGGCCTCGTACGCCGTCAGCGCGCCGGCGAGATCGCCCTGCGCCATGCGGACATCGCCGATCCTGTTGTGGGAGACCGAGAGATCGCGCTGCCACTCCGTGTTGCTCCGGTCGGCGGCGGCGAGGCGTTGGCGAATGGCGAGGCTGGCCTCATACGCCGTCAGCGCGCCGGCGAGATCGCCCTGCGCGCGGCGGACATCGCCGATCCTGTCGTGGGAGATCGAGAGATCGCGCTGCCACAAGGTGTTGCTCCGGTCGGCGGCGGCGAGGCGTTCGGCGATGGCGTGACTGGCCGCGTACGCCGTCAGCGCGCCGGTAAGATCGCCCTGCTCGACGCGGACATCGCCGATCCTGTCGTGGGAGATCGAGAGATCGCGCTCGTCGCCGCTGCGCCGGGCCGCTTCGAGGGCGGACTCATAGGTGCGCAGAGCAGCCTCGAGGTTCGCATAGGTCGCGTAGTGGTCGCCAACCACTGCCAGGGCTCGGGACCATGGCCGGAACGCGGCGTCGATGTGTGTCGGGCGCAGGAAATCGAGCCGTTCGGTGCGCTCCTGAAAGTCGCCGAAGCACCGCAGGATGAAAATGCCGGAATCGTCCTGCCCCAACGCCAGAGCGGCGTCGATCAGCGCGGCTTTCGCATCGGGGTCCGAGTTTTCAAGCTTCGCGAGCCGGTTCAGGACGAAGAACTCGCCGACGATGTCCGGCTCCAACTGTCCCAGAACGCCGTCTGTCCTGCCGCCCATGCGCTCCACAACGCGAAGGTTCAGCGGGTGCGCGCCCTTCGGGCCGAAATCCGGCAGGTAATCGCGCGCTGCCTGTGGGCAATCCTTCCGCAACGGCGCTTCCGGCAGGCCCTGCGCGATGGTGGTCACCAGAAGCAGGTTTTCATGCAGCGCGAGCTTGGCTTCGTCGACAGTCCCGTCCTTGCCCCTGCAGGCCGGCTCCCACAGCGCGTTGCGGTCGCGCGCGATCAACCCCGCCAGCACCGTGTCGCGATCCAGTTCCGCCGCGAGCTTGGACGGCTCGGCGCCTTGCCGCGTAAGCTCGATCATCGCTTCGGCCGCTGCGGCGGCGAACAGCGGTCTTGGCAGAGGCAAAATACCCTCGTCCGTCTTGAAAGCACGCCGGTCGACGGAATAGGCAGCCTTCAACAAGTGCGCCGGTTCCGGCGCGGGAATGCCGGCACGCTGAAAGCGCCCTTGCATCAGGTCGATGATCTTGTCCTGCATGACCGGGTCCACCGGCGCGACATGCGGCTCTTTCAGAAAAGCGCCGTTGACGATGGCCGGCAGATCGTTGTCGCGCGCCATGAGCCTCGCGAACCAGGCCCCCGCGTCACGTTCCAGGAGCAGCAGGCGCACTGGAAAATCATAGTCGAACTGCGCCTGCGCGAAGGCGATGATCAGGGCGCGCACGTCATCGGGGCGGCGGGCGGCGTAGTCGATCGTGATCAGCGTCGGCTTGCGCGGCCGCCATTTCGCGGGCTCCAGCCTGGCGATGTCGTCCGTCGAAAGCCGCCCGTGGTCCCAGCCGCGCGCCTGCGCCATCTCCTTGGAAAAATGCATGGCGAGGCGGCTCTTGCCTTCTCCGCCGGGACCGACCAGCGCAAGCCAGCGGAAGCGATTGCCGGGTGTCCACTGGTCCGGCGTGCCCAGAAGCCGGCTCAGCAGGTCCAGTTCTTCCTCACGCCCGACAAACGGATCGCGTTCGTTGGCGTACATCAATCCGTCGATGATGCCGCCGCCGTGGTTCAGCGACTGCGGCCAGGTCAGCTGCGGCTGGAACATGTCCTGAAACTGCGCCGCGATAGCGTCGCGCAACTCGCCGAAGTTGCTTTCCAGCTGCTTCCGGACAGCCTCGGGCAGGCCGTCGAGGCTCTCCTTGAGGTACAGGAACTCCATGATCTGGCGCTCGCTGGTGTGATCGAGCGTGACGTCCTCGCCGCCGAGTTTCGGCCGCCGTGCGCGCAGATCGTTCAGCAAGGCCTGCCGGACCTGTTCGGCTTCCTGAGACTTGCGGGCGATTTGCAGGATGCGCGCAAATAATGTGCTGACGCCAGGGGTCTTCTCCAAAACCCCCAGGAGGACCTTCTTGCCTTTATCGCCGAGAATGCTGCCTGCGGCGAACACGCATTTCTCAAGGCACCAGTAAACGCCTTTGTTCATAGGCTTTCTGACGCCACACTCTTCGATGTAGTCGCAGCAGGCCTTCTTGAAATCCTCGGCTTCGAACAACTTGCGGATTTCCGCATGCGTCAGATCGACCCAATCCTTGAGCGGATTGAACGGGGCCAAATCGCCCAAAATTTGCGAGAGACTCTGTGAAGAGACTTCGTCCGCCATGGGTGACCCCTTGGATTTGACAACAAAATACGCATCGCGACGTCATTTGTTCAAGTATCGCGCGGGAGATATTCGCAGATTTTCGGGATCACAGTTCCCCTTGCCATCTCCTCCATTCCCGCCTATACGCGCCGCTTCTCCGGGGAGTTCCGCTCGCCCGGAGTGAACGCGTGGGAGGCGGTTCGCCGGGGTGTCTCGCCCCGTCAGACACAAGCCCGACCACGATCCTGAACCCGCCTGCGGGTCGTCTTCCTTCAGGGGAAGCGCGGCCTCACGGCATTTTGGAAGAGAACGATGGCCAAGAAAATCGTCGGCTTCATCAAGCTTCAGGTTCCGGCTGGCGCCGCGAACCCATCCCCGCCGATCGGTCCCGCGCTCGGTCAGCGCGGCCTGAACATCATGGAATTCTGCAAGGCCTTCAACGCGAAGACCCAGCAGATGGAAAAGGGGACGCCGATCCCCGTCATCATCACGGCCTACCAGGACCGCTCCTTCACCTTCGAGATGAAGCAGCCGCCGGTGAGCTATTTCCTCAAGAAGGCGGCGAGCCTGACCTCCGGCTCCAAGACGCCGGGCCGCGGCTTCGTCGGCAAGGTCTCCATGGCGCAGATCAATGAGATCGCCGCCAAGAAGATGGCCGATCTCAACTGCGACAGCGTCGAAAGCGCCGCGTCGATGATCGCCGGTTCCGCCCGTTCGATGGGCCTCGAGGTGGTGGGGTAAGACCATGGCCAACGTTTCCAAGCGTACCCAGAAGGCCCGCGAGGGCGTCGAGCGCACCAAGCTCTATCCGCTCTCCGAAGCGGTGAAGATGATCAAGGCCCGCGCCTCGGCCAAGTTCGACGAGACGATCGAGATCGCCATGAACCTCGGCGTCGATCCGCGCCATGCCGATCAGGTCGTGCGCGGCGTCTGCAATCTGCCGAACGGCTCCGGCCGCAAGGTGCGCGTCGCGGTGTTCGCGCGCGGCCCGAAGGCGGACGAGGCGAAGGCCGCTGGCGCCGACATCGTCGGTGCGGAAGAGCTGTTCGAGAAGGTCAACGGCGGCACGATCGAGTTCGACCGCTGCATCGCCACGCCGGACATGATGGGCCTCGTCGGCCGTCTCGGCAAGGTGCTCGGCCCGCGCGGCCTGATGCCGAACCCGCGCGTCGGCACCGTGACCATGGACGTCACCAACGCCGTGAAGGGCGCCAAGGGCGGCTCGGTCGAGTTCCGCGCCGAGAAGGCCGGCATCGTGCAGGGTGGCGTCGGCAAGGCCTCGTTCACCGAGGCGCAGCTGGAGCAGAACATCCGCGCCTTCGCCGATGCGGTGATCAAGGCCAAGCCGACCGGCGCCAAGGGGCAGTATCTGCTGCGCGCGGCCATCTCGTCCTCGATGGGGCCGGGCGTGAAGGTCGAGCTGGCGAGCCTCAATGCTCAGTAAGGTCGGCTGAGAGCCGACCGCAAGACAGGCAAGACCCCGGCGGAAACGTCGGGGTTTTTTGTTGCAATTGACGTCCCGGCCCTTCACGGGAACGAAACTCGCAACCCGGAATCCTGGCCGGAAACAGTCCTGGAATGCAAGATATTGGCGTTTGAATCCGCCATATTTTGAACATAGTCTTTGGACTTCCTAGCGACGGGGTAATCATATCGTCATGGAGGATAATGTTTCGCTTTCGAAATGAGCGATCTTCAAAGCAAACATGACAGGAGGGCAACGTCATGGCATCACTTTCCAATTTTTCATCTTTCAAGGACACGAACTTGTCGAAAGAAAATTTTGACAAGATTTATGTACAACCTGATCCCAGAGAATATTACCGTGTTTTATATGGACTCGACTATGTCATACCTGAGTTGGCAAAACCTATTTTCCGCAACATTGTCAACGCCCTGCAGGAGCAGGAGCAGCGACCGATCAAGGTTCTGGATGTCGGCAGCAGTTATGGAATCAACGCGGCACTGTTGCGATTTCCAATCGATCTGGATCGGCTGGGCGCTCGATACCGCGATCTGAGCTTGTCGGACATCGACCGGGAGGAACTAGTTTGGCATGATCGGCACTATTTTCTTAGTTGGCCAGCTGCAGATGTCGAAGTCATCGGTCTCGATGTGTCCGAATCCGCGATTCGTTACGCCAAGGAGGTGGGGCTGATTTCTGATGGTATTGTCGCAAATCTTGAAGAGAGAATGCTTACTGATCAAGAAGCGGAAATGCTTTCGGATGTTGACCTGATAATATCAACGGGTTGTGTTGGATATATTGGCGAAAGAACATTCTCAAAGCTGCTCGCTGCGATGGATAGAACGCCGTGGGTCGCATCGTTCGTCCTAAGGATGTTCGATTACGGCGAGTTGGAGGGCGTTTTTTCTTCTCACGAACTTTCGACAGAAAAATTGAAGGGCGTGACTTTTGTTCAACGGCGCTTCAATTCATACGATGAGTATACATCTGTTGTATCGAAACTCTTAGAAACTGGCGTTCGTGTGGATGGCAAAGAATCGGAGGGCCTTCTTCATGCCGAATTCTATCTTTCACGTCCCAGAGATGCATCCGTAGAACTTCCGCTTGAGCAGATCGCCCAGGTCACTAGCGGTGCCAATCGGCGGTACGGTCGTCGTTTCAGGATGACACCTGCCCAGACTCTGAGATTTGGAGTTTAGGGCCCACCTGACCGGCGCGGATTTGGCCCGGCCCCCTAGGGGACAACCTTCTTCACCTCCTGTGGTTGCGCCTGTGTGCAACCACATCCTCAATGCGGCCGGGCGTGAAGGTCGAGCTGGCCGGCCTCAGCACTCATTATACATCGCCAGTCGCCGACGGCGAATGGCCAATCGGGACCCCGGCGGAAACTCCGGGGTTTTGCTTGGGTGTCCAGGAGGCAGGGGCGTGTTGCGCCGCAAAGAAACCCCAATTGGCCCCTTGCGACTCGTGTCTAACCCGGCTATAGGCCCGGCCATGCTCAGCGTCATGCTGCCCGAGCGCGGCGGTTTTCCGCGCATCAACAGAGTTTCCGCTGGCGGTAAGCCATCAGGCGAACGTTAAGCGGGGGAATGGGCCGGAAGACGGCAGGGAAACCTGTTTGTCTTTTCCGGCCATGTCCTGTCCGAGACTGCGGGTGCGACGGGCTGGAGACGAATTCCTTGAGGGAATTCAATCTTCAAGCCGGCTTAATGCCAAAGGGGCTCAGCCCCGCCGGAGCGATCCGGTGATGACGGCGTCCGCATAGACGGGGAAGACCGAATTGTTCCCGGTTCGTCGGTTCGACGGGCCGGCTGCGTTTGGTTCGAACCTCTTGTCCTTGGGGCCGGCGGATTTTCCGCCTCTCCGGGGGGACAGGCAACTCGGGGCTTGGAGGCGAAAGCCGAAAGCCCCTGGGTGATGACACTACGCTTCGTTGCCCGTCAGGGCTTGGAGGCGGAAGCCGAAAGCCCGAAAGGGCATTCAGCAAGGGTCAGCGCCCGGAAGGGCCGGGGAATTCGTTTCCGGCTTCCAGTCGCCGTTCCGCCGGGCGTCCTCCCAGGGGCGTTTGTCGGGTCGGCAGTTGCAACCGGCGGGTCGCGGATTTCCGTTGCCTGCCAACCCGGAGAGAGCAAGTGGACAGAGCTGGCAAGAAAGAGCTCGTCTCGACGCTGAACTCGGTGTTCAAGGACACCGGGGCCATTGTCGTTGCGCATTATTCCGGCCTCACCGTCGCGCAGATGCAGAAGCTCCGCAAGGAGATGAAGGCAGCCGGCGCTTCCGTGAAGGTCGCGAAGAACCGCCTTGTGAAAATCGCTCTCGAAGGCACGGACGTTGCGTCCATCGGGTCCTTGATGAAGGGCCCGACGATCCTGGCTTATTCCAAGGATCCGGTCGCGGCGCCCAAGGTCGCCGTCGCTTTCGCCAAGGACCACGACAAGCTCGTGATCCTGGGTGGCGCGATGGGAACGACCGCCCTGAAACCCGACGGTGTCAAGGCTCTGGCCACGATGCCGTCGCTGGACGAACTGCGCGCCAAGCTCGTCGGCCTCATCCAGGCCCCGGCGACGAAGATCGCGCAGCTCCAGACCGCGCCGGCAGCCAAGCTGGCCCGCGTGTTCGGGGCCTATGCCAAGCGAGACGAGGCGGCGTGAGCCGTCATCACATTCATCGAACCGTTCGAACCGAACATAGACGATCCAAGGAACTGAAATCATGACCGACCTGTCGAAAATCGTCGACGAACTGTCGAAGCTGACCGTTCTCGAAGCCGCCGAGCTCGCCAAGATGCTCGAAGAGAAGTGGGGCGTTTCCGCCGCCGCCGCCGTTGCTGTTGCGGCTGCTCCGGGCGGTGGCGGTGCTGCCGCTCCGGTCGAGGAGCAGACCGAATTCACCGTGATCCTGGCCTCGGCCGGCGACAAGAAGATCGAGGTCATCAAGGAAGTCCGCGCCATCACCGGCCTGGGCCTCAAGGAAGCCAAGGACCTGGTCGAAGGCGC
>DAOMXN010000132.1:0-7209 GCA_035437025.1 Beijerinckiaceae bacterium
CCCTGCGCCGCGCGCCGCAGCCCGAACGGCAGGACCGGCGCCGGTCCGAGCCGCGCGAACACACGCCTCTGGGCCTCGGTGATCACGTGCCGAGCTTCCTGATGCGGCCGGCCCGCACGAAGTGACGACGCCGCGGCACCGTGCTTTCGTCAGGAGTCAGGCCCGACCAGTTGAACACGCTTCGTTTTGGGTGCAACCTGGCTGCGGGGATCACGGGAGAAACCGCCATGAAGTGTCGCCTTGCGCTTGTCGCTTGCACAGCCTTGTTCCTCTGTTCGATGCCGGCCTCGGCAAGTTTGCAGGGGGCGTCGCAGCCAACAGGGACGCCGCGTGAGGCGGTCGGCGCGGCTCCGGTCCTCACCGCGCAGTACGGCGTTCGCAGGCGCGCGGTCCTGCCGCAAGGCAAGGTCAAGAGCCGGCCTGCGGCGCGGGTGCCGGTGGGCAACCGCAGAATTCTGATCCGATAAACACCGCCATCCCGGAATGACGCCGCCGGGAAGCCCTCGACGGATGCGTGCGCACGCACTATATTCATGAAATCTAATCTCAGGAGCCGGACCTTGACCCCGGCGATCCGGAGGGGACCATGGGCCTTGCGCACCGCAAGCTGAAAGTGATGGCGCTGACCGAAGCGGCGGCGGCGCGAATCCGCGACCAGATCGCCCGCAGCGACCGGCCGGTGGCCGGCCTGAGGGTCGGCGTGAAGAACGGCGGTTGCGCCGGCATGTCCTACACCATGGATTTCGCGGACGAGATCAAGCCGTTCGACGAGGTGATCGAGGATCACGGCGTCAAGCTGGTCATCGACGCGAAGGCGGTGCTGTTCCTGCTCGGCACGACCCTGGATGTGAAGGCGGACAAGTTCTCGTCGGGCTTCGTCTTCCTCAATCCGAACGAGACTTCGGCCTGCGGCTGCGGGGAATCCGTCGCCATCACGCCGGCCAATGCCGAGGCGGCCGCCGACGCTGCCCGCTAGGCCTGCCTCTGTTATCCACACCTGCCAGATTTTCCTTGGCCGAATCGGGGGCGGGGGGATACACGTCGGCTCCCATGGCTCGGTACGTTTTCATAACCGGTGGCGTGGTTTCCTCTCTCGGAAAAGGTCTCGCCTCCGCAGCGCTCGGCGCGCTTCTGCAGGCGCGCGGCTATTCCGTCCGTCTGCGGAAGCTCGACCCCTATCTCAATGTCGATCCGGGCACGATGAGCCCGTATCAGCACGGCGAAGTCTTTGTCACCGACGATGGGGCGGAGACGGACCTCGATCTGGGGCATTACGAGCGCTTCACCGGCGTTTCGGCGTCCAAGCAGGACAACATCACCACCGGCCGCATCTATCAGGAGCTGATCGCCAAGGAGCGGCGCGGCGACTTCCTGGGTGCAACGGTGCAGGTGATCCCGCATGTCACCGACGCGATCAAGGATTTCGTGCTCACCGGCAACGAGGGGTTCGATTTCGTCCTTGTCGAGATCGGCGGCACGGTGGGCGACATCGAGGGCCTGCCGTTCTTCGAGGCGATCCGCCAGCTCGGCAACGACCTGCCCAAGGGCCAGGCCGTCTATGTCCACCTGACGCTGCTGCCCTACATCCCGACAGCGGGCGAACTGAAGACCAAGCCGACGCAGCATTCCGTGCAGGAGTTGCGCTCGATCGGCATCCAGCCGGACATCCTGCTCTGCCGCTGCGACCGGCCGATTCCGGAAGGCGAACGGCGCAAGCTCGCCCTGTTCTGCAATGTGCGGCCGGGGGCCGTGGTCGAGGCGCAGGACGCGCGCCATCTCTATGACGTGCCGCTGGACTACCACCGTGCCGGGCTGGACGCGGAAATTCTCGCGGCCTTCGGCATCACCGATGCGCCGGCGCCGAACCTGTCGCGCTGGGAGCGCATCAGCGAGACCATCCGGAACCCGGAAGGTCAGGTGACCATCGCCATTGTCGGCAAGTACACCGGCCTGAAGGACGCCTACAAGTCGCTGATCGAGGCCCTGGCGCATGGCGGCATCGCCAACCGGGTCAAGGTCAACCTGGACTGGATCGATTCGGAAGTGTTCGAATCGGAAGATCCCGCGCCTTTCCTCGAACATGTCAGCGGCATCCTGGTGCCGGGTGGCTTCGGTCAGCGCGGGACGGAAGGCAAAATCGCGGCGGCGACCTTCGCGCGCAAGCGCAACGTGCCCTATTTCGGCATCTGTTTCGGCATGCAGATGGCGACGATCGAGGCGGCGCGCAACCTGTGCGGCATCGCGGCGGCAAGCTCGACTGAGTTCGGCCCCTGCGGCGAGCCTGTCGTCGGCCTGATGACGGAGTGGCTGTCGGGCAATGAGTTGCAGAAGCGGTCGGCCGAGGGCGACCTCGGCGGTACCATGCGGCTCGGCGCCTATACGGCGGCGCTGTCGCCAGGTTCGAAAGTGGCGGGCATCTACGGGTCGACGCGCATTTCGGAGCGCCACCGCCATCGCTACGAGGTCAACATGGCCTATCGCGAGCGGCTGGAGGCCAAGGGCCTGCGGTTTTCGGGCCGGTCGCCCGACGGACTGCTGCCCGAGATCGTCGAACTCGAAGGGCATCCGTGGTTCATCGGCGTGCAGTACCATCCGGAACTGAAATCCCGCCCCTTTGAACCGCATCCGCTCTTCGCGAGCTTCATCGGTGCGGCGGTGGAGCGCAGCCGGCTGGTGTGATGGCATCAGCCCTGGCCACTCGTGCGGCGCAGGCTGGCGGTGTCATTGCCGGGGCGCCAGGCGGAACGCGGACTTCATGTTTCTGAAAGTCAGATGCTGAGACCGATTCCGGGCACGCTCCTTCCGGATCGCGGAGGGGCTTCCTGCTTCCCGCGATTCATGCATAGTTGGCGCGGGGGCTAGTTCTGGAGCTTGAACGACATGATGGGCCATCACTGGTTCTGGCCATCGCTGGCCGGCATACCGGCGTTCTTCATCTATTTCGCGGCGAGCGCGGCGGTGCTGACCGTGTTCGGCATCCTCTACATCCGCATCACCGCCCATCATGAGACCGATCTGATCCGGCAGGGCAACGTGGCCGCGGCGGTCGGCTATGGCGGCGCGCTGATCGGCTATTCGCTGCCGCTCTCGCGTTCGGTGGCGCAGGCCGCGACCATCCCTGACTTCCTGATCTGGGCGATCCTCGCCTTTCTGGTGCAGATCGGCGCCTATTGGGTGGCGAAGCGCATCGTTCCTGACATTTCCGACCGGATTTCCAAAGGCGACATGGCCTCGGCAGTGCTGCTTGGCGGTCTCGCCATCGCCTGCGGAATGCTCAATGCCGCCTCCATGACGCTCTGAGGGCGTCGCCATGAAACGCTCGACGATGCTTCTGGTCGGCGCGGCCGGCATCACGCTGGCGGCGTGGGGCACGGAGCGCGCCATCAATCGACCGCGCATGCCCGTGCCGCTGCCGTCCGAGTGCGTGCTGGGGCCTGACGGCAAGATGCCAGCCCTGCCGCAATGCCAGACCGCTGCGGCGCAGAGGTCGGCGTCATCCTCCTCGACCACCAGCCGATCCAGCAGTGGCTGGACCCGAAGCTACAGCGGCAGCAATTCATCGGCGTCCTCGTCGTCCGGGTCGCATGGACCGGCGGTGTCGCGCGGCGGCTTCGGCTCCAGTTCGCGCAGCTTTTCCTCCGGGTCATGACCATGAAGCGCATCGGGTTCAAGGAGCGTCGGGACTGGCGCGACAAGGCCGACGAAGCCGGGTTCACCTTCCACTCGGGAGAAGATGGCGAGCGCTACTGGTTCGAGGAAGCGGCCTATGCCTTTACGCTGAAACAGATCGAGGAGGATCTGGAGGCCCCGGTCGCGGAACTCGAATCCATGTGCCTGGCCTTCGTGGACAAGGCGGTGAAGGACGAAGCGATCCTGAAGAAGCTCGCCATTCCCGAGTTCGCCTGGCCGCTGATTGCCGAAAGCTGGACGCGGGGCGACCGGAACCTCTACGGCCGCTTCGACCTGGCCTATGACGGGTCGGGTCCGGCCAAGCTCCTGGAATACAACGGAGACACGCCGACCGCGCTGTTCGAATCCGCAGTGTTCCAGTGGAGCTGGCTGGAGGAGTCCATCGCCTCGGGCGCGCTGCCGAATGGGGCGGATCAGTTCAACAGCGTGCACGATCGGCTGGTTGCGGCGCTGGGACAGATGCGTCGCGGCGAGAAGTACCACCTGCATCTGGCCTGCGACATCGAGAGCGACGAGGACCAGGGCACCATCGCCTATCTGGCGGAGTGCGCCAAGCAGGCCGGCATGACGGCGCGGTGCATCGCCATGTCCGATATCGGCATCGCCGACGATGGCCAGTTTCTCGACGAGAACGACGAGCCGATCCGGACGCTGTTCAAGCTCTACCCATGGGAATGGATGCTTCAGGAGGAGTTCGGCCAGAAGGTCGGCGGATCGCAGACACTGTTCATCGAGCCGGTCTGGAAGGCTGTCCTGTCCACCAAGGGCATCCTGCCGTTTCTCTGGGAAATGGCGCCGGAACATCCCAATCTGCTGAAAGCCTATTTCGCGGATGATCCGCGCGTGTCGGAACTGTCCGCACGCCATGTACGCAAGCCGATCCTGTCGCGCGAAGGCGCCAACGTCACCGTGTTCGACGGCGCCAACACGACGACGACCGACGGGCCCTACGGCCAGGAAGGCTACATCGTGCAGGACTATGCCAGGCCCTTCCGCCAGGGCGACACGCAAGCGATCATCGGCGCCTGGACCGTCGCCAGCGAGCCCGCCGGCATCTGCATTCGCGAACAGGAGAGCGCGGTGATCAACAACATGGCCCGCTTCGTGCCGCACTATATCGAACCGTGACGTCCGGCTCAGGGTGACGCTGCGACAGGGCGATGCTAGTCAATCCGTGCCATGTGTGCAGATTCTCCCGCCCCCTACAGCCGTGGCGCGCGCGGCATTGACCATCTCGTCATTGCCGGACGCGACCTTGATGCTTTGGCCGAAGACTATCGGCGGCTGGGATTCACTGTCGGGACACGCAACCGGCACCCCTGGGGCACGGAAAATCATATCGTCCAGTTTCCGGGCTGTTTCCTCGAACTGATCGGCGTCGGCAGCGGGGCGGCGATCCAGCCGGGGCAGGGACGCTCCTACAGTTTCGGCGGGTTTGTCGAACACTATCTTCGCCGGCGCGAAGGGCTTGCCATGCTCGTGCTGGAATCACGGGATGCGCGCGCCGACGCGCAGGCCTATGCCGAGGCGCGTGTCGGCGATTTCGAACCGTTCTTCTTCGAACGGCAGGGCGTGAAGGCCGACGGGACTGCGGCGCGCGTTGCCTTTACCCTGGCGTTCGCCGCCATGAAGGATGCGCCGCTGGCCGGGTTCTTCGTCTGCCAGCAGCACGAGCCGCAGAACTTCTGGAATACGCTCGCGCAGAGCCACGCCAACGGCGTGTTCGGCATTTCGCGCGTATCACTGGTGGCGGACGATCCATCCGACTGCCACGAGTTCCTTGGCGCATTCATCGGACAGCGCGCCATGCGGGCGACGTCGTTCGGATTGGAACTGGAGACCGGGCGCGGCATCGTCGAGGTGCTGTCCGCGGAAGGGTTTGCTTTCCGCTACGGCGCGCCGCCGTTGAGGACGGGGACGACACCGCAATTCGCGGCGGCGATGTTCCGCGTTGCCGATTGCGACGCCGCAGAACGCTTTCTGGCAGGCGCTGG
Organism: Beijerinckiaceae bacterium; assembly: GCA_035437025.1. GTDB lineage: Bacteria > Pseudomonadota > Alphaproteobacteria > Rhizobiales > Beijerinckiaceae > JAIUNP01. The sequence continues at coordinate 5,685 of DAOMXN010000132.1, forward strand.
CGTGGCGGCGGTCCGATCACCGGGGGGATGTCTCGCCCTGAGGGATGAGCTCCATGGCCTTCGGCTGGCTTTCGAGCAGCAAGGCGTTCTGCCATGAAATTCATTGCAATCGCCATCATCGCGGGGGTCGCGGGCTTCATGGGCTGGCTCTGGTTTCAGCCGGAGTGCCGGGGCGGCGCGGTCGTCGCGAGTGAGACCGCCTGCGTCTCCATCACGGGCTTCGACCGGGCTTTCTGTGCCTCTGCCTTCGCGCGGCCGGAGGAGGCGATCCGCCGCGCCGGCGGAATTTTCCCGACACGGGATGCCTGCCTCAAGCGGCATACGGACTGCATCGATGTGGCCGGAACCGGCGGTTTCGGCGGCTATGCCGCCAAACCTGCCGGATTTTGTCTGGTGCGCGGCGCGGATGGCGGGTTGTCACGCATGGTTCCGGTCTATAGAGGCCCCTGACGCATCCAGGGGTAGCCGATGAGCGAAACCAATGAGACCGTTGTCGCGGTGGGTGATGTCCGCTTCGGCAACCATCTGCCGCTGGCGCTGATCGCCGGCCCGTGTCAGATGGAGAGCCGCGCCCATGCGCTCGAAACGGCGGCCTTCCTCAAGGACATGGCCGCCAGGCTCGGCATCGGGCTGGTCTACAAATCCTCCTATGACAAGGCCAACCGGACGAGCCTCGGCGCCGCGCGCGGCATCGGCCTCGACAAGGCCATGGACATCTTCGCCGAAATCCGGAGCAGTCTCGGCTTGCCAGTGATCACCGACGTGCACGAGACCTTCCACTGCGCTGAAGTGGCGAAGACTGTCGATGTCCTGCAAATTCCGGCCTTTCTCTGCCGGCAGACCGACCTGCTGGTGGCCGCTGCCCAGACTGGCAGGGCAATCAACATCAAGAAGGGCCAGTTTCTCGCCCCCTGGGACATGGCCAACGTCGTGGCCAAGGTGCGGGGCGCCGGCAACTCGCGCGTGATGGCCTGCGAGCGCGGCGTCTCCTTCGGCTACAACACCCTTGTCTCGGACATGCGCGCTCTGCCGATCATGGCCCAGACCTGCCAGGCTCCGGTCATCTTCGATGCGACCCACTCGGTGCAGCAGCCAGGTGGGCAGGGCGGCGCCTCCGGCGGAGAGCGCCGGTTCGTCGAGACGCTGGCGCGGGCGGCCGTGGCGGTCGGCGTCGCCGGCGTATTCATCGAGTGCCACGAGGACCCGGACACCGCACCCTGCGACGGGCCCAACATGGTTCCGCTGAAAGCCATGCCGGATCTGGTTGCGCGGCTCATGGAATTTGACAGACTGGCGAAGAAGCCAACCAGTCCCCTTCAGACGAGGTAAGTGTCGCATGCCGTTTCTCGCCGCCCTGGCCGGCGCCATCATGACGGGCGTCATGTACTGGCTTCTGTTCGGCAATGGACGGGAAGTCATCAGTCAGTGGCTTGACCAGCGCAACGAACAGGCGCGTCGCGATCAGGACACGGCGGCCTCGATGCGCGCGCGCATCAGCGAGGCGCGGGCGCCGCTGCGCGCGCTG
>DAOMXN010000133.1:0-7207 GCA_035437025.1 Beijerinckiaceae bacterium
TCCTTGCAGGAAGTGGAGGCGGCCGGCGCGACGAGGCTAGGCTTTTTCGCGCCGAGATCGGCGGCGGAAGCGCCGGTCATGAGGAGGCCGGAAAGCCCGGCGGCAAGAGCGAAACGGATCATCTGAAAGGTCCTTGTTGTTGAGACAACCAGGACGATTGTTTTTTCCGATGCTCTCTTAAGACAATGATTTTGTTTGTTTTTTCTGCTCAGTTTCTAAGCAATCTGCCTTTGTGCGGTGCACAAAATCCATATGGTTGCGGTGTGTTGCGTCGCTGCAACTGCGCGTCCTGCAGGTCCTCTCGCCGGACATGCCCAATGATGCGATGATGACAGGACGCAACCAATCCGGATGGCGTCATGTCCCTTCTGCTGAAACCCCACATCCTGCCGATCATTCTGCTGGTCGCCTCGAACGTCTTCATGACAATCGCCTGGTACGGCCATCTCAAGTTCAAGACCTCGCCCCTGTGGATCGCGGTGACGGCAAGCTGGGGCATCGCCTTCGTCGAATATTGGCTGGCGGTGCCGGCCAACCGGATCGGCCATCAGGTCTACTCGGCGGCAGAGCTGAAAACGATGCAGGAGGTGATCACGCTTGTCGTCTTCGCGGTGTTTTCCGTGACCTATCTGGGCGAAGCGTTGAGCTGGAAGCACGGGGTCGGGTTCGCGCTCATTGCGGCCGGGGCGGCTTTCGTGTTTCAAGGGCGCTGATGCGCGGCGATGCCGCGCGGATCAGTGACAGGCTGGACAGCACCCATGACGGCGCCGAAAATCGAGATTTCCTCAGGCATTCCCGCGCTCGACGCCTTCCTCGACGGGCCCTATGAAACCGTAAAGGGCATGTCGTCGCGCTTCGCGGCGGCGATCAGCGGGCACCTCCTGCGCCGGCAGAGCGAACTCGGCATCGCTGGCGATGTGGCCGAGATCGGCGCCTTCAAGGGGCGTTTCTTCATCGCCATGATGAAAGCGCTGGCGGCGGGCGAGAAGGGCCTTGCGATCGACGTGTTCTCATGGCCGACGGAGGCCTGTTACGACGAATTCCTCGCCAACTGCGCGACACACGGCGTCAGGCCCGAGGACATGATCGTCTGGAAGACCGATACGCGGGACATGTCGGTCGCCGATATCCGGTCGAAGCTGAACGACCGGCCGGTGCGCTTCTTCCATATCGACGGCGACCATTCCGATGTCTGCCTGGCCAAGGATCTGGAACTGGCCACGGCGGTCTTGCATCCCAACGGCATCATCTGCCTCGACGACATGCTGCACCCGGGCTATCCGACGCTGGTGGCCACGGTGATGCGCTACCTGAAGGACCATCCCGACATGCGGGTTGTTCTCGTGGTGGACCGGGAGGACATTGTCGCCGCGCCCAAATTCATGCTCTGCCGGGCCGATGCCGTGGCGCTCTATGAAGACGATCTTATGAAGAGCTTCGCGCCGTTCCACTATGTGCTGGGCGCCGATTTCGTCGATCACTGGTGCGTCGTGCTGACGCCCCGTCCGCGGCTGGCGATCGTCGACTGAACCGCCGGGCCGGTGCACCCCGCCGGGTGCGACGGGCGCGTCAGTGCAGCAGGATCGAGGCGGCCGCTTCCATCGCCCTGAGATAGAGCGTCGTCGAGGCGATCAGCGTGCCGAAGATCAGCGCCCCGGCTGCGATCCGCAGGGCGGTGGTGTCGCATGGGCGGCGAAGATCGGCGAAGTCGTCAAGGTCCTTCCGGTCGATCCTTGAGGCGGTACACATGATTCACTCCTGTCCTTGTCAGTCGGATGCCGACTGCGTGTTGTTCCTCCAGTTAACCATGATTGTGCCCTTCCGATGTGCGCTGGCGCACATCTGACGCGTCCGTGAACTCAGGTGATCCGGCGTGAACGCAAAAAAAGACCCGCGCCAAAGCGCGGGCCATGTCTTCGAATGGGTGGATCGGATCAGCTGCGGCCAAGGCTCACGGTCTTGCCGCTGGCCGTCATGTCCAGACCAACATGTGTCCTGTCCATCGGCGCCAGAGTGATGATGGCTGCAACGGTGGCGGCGCACAGCACGGCGACGAGGCCGATCGCGATGCGGTACTGCTGCTCGAGCGCACGCGAATGCTGGCGGGTGGCTTCGCTGCGGAAGCTGGTGAGGTTGATCGGGTCCTGCGTCTTCATGGCGGTCATCCCTGTCGAGGCCCGGTTTCGTCCACCTCGGTCCGCATGACCGCTGCGTCGAAACCGTTGTCGCCCTGCACCCTTCCTTAAGCCGCCGCCCAACGGAGGAAGTGCGCTGGCGCACATGGCCGACGTTAACCATACCGGCTGAAGCAGGCCGCAATCTGGCGTTCATGCGGCATTTATCCGATATGGGGGAAAGGACCGGGTGTCCGGGACGGGAGAAACTCGTGGCGGTGAACGATGCGTCCCTGGCCAGGCAGCGCGATGCGACAGGCGGCGGCGACGCGACGGTGTGGCACGATCTCAAATGGTTCGTGCGGGCGCTGAAGGCTTCGCCCTCGCGCTGGCGGATCTTCGGCGTGCTCGGCGCCATCGTCGTCATCCTCATCGGCAACATGACGGCGCAGGTGTTCCTCAATCGCTGGAACGGGCAGTTCTTCGATTCGATCAGCGCCAAGAACCTCGACGCCTTCATCCACTACACCGGCATGTTCTTCGTCATCGCCGGTATCCTGCTGGCGCTGGTCGTGGCGCAGACGCTGGCGCAGGAACTGCTGAAGATCGAACTGCGACGGTTCCTGACCGTGCATATCGCAGACATGTGGTTGCAGCGCGCCCGCCCCTACCAGCTTGCTTTTGCCGGCGCGATCGGCAGCAATCCGGACCAGCGCGTGCAGGAAGATACGCGAAAGCTGGCCGAATTCACCGCGGAACTGGCGACCGGCCTGATCCAGCAGACCTTCCTGCTGACGACGTTCGTGGGCGTCCTGTGGAACCTGTCCTCGGCGCTTGTGTTCCGCATCGGCGGCGCTGACGTCACCATTCCGGGTTACATGGTGTGGTGTGCCATGCTCTATGCTTTCCTGGGCTCGGCGCTGACGTTCCTTGTCGGTAAGCCGTTGATCGTGCTGAATGCGGAGCGCTCGCAGAAGGAAGCGGAACTGCGCTTTGCGCTCGTGCGCCTGAGCGAAAGCGCGGAGAGCATCGGCTTCCTGCGCGGGGAAGGCGACGAACGACGCGGCCTGAATGCGCCCATCGGCGCCGTGCTGGGTGCCATGCGCGCCATCGCCTACAAGCTGGCGCGGCTCACCTGGGTCACGTCGGGTTACGGCTGGCTGTCGCTGATCGTGCCCGTGATCGTGGCGGCGCCGGCCTATTTCACCAGTTCCGTGACCTTCGGCGGCCTGATGCGACTGGTCGACGCCTTCGGCCAGGTCCAGGCTTCGCTGCGCTGGTTTGTCGACAACTTCGCCAAGATCGCGGATTGGCGCGCCGCGCTGTTTCGCGTCATGCGTTTCGAGGAGGAGCTGCGGCGCTCCGAGATCGAGGAGCAGGACCGCGAAGGCATCCGCATCGAGACCGGCGAGGATGGCGCGCTGCGGCTGGATGACCTGCGGGTTGCCCTGCCCGGCGGCGCGGCGATCATCGCCCATGCGGCATTGATGCTGGCGCCGGGCGAGAGGGCGCAGCTTTCCGGGCCGCCGGGTTCGGGGAAGTCGACGCTGCTCAGGGCGATCGCGGGATTATGGCCGTGGGGCGCGGGGTCTGTCACCACGCCGCCGGAAGGGACAATGATGTTCCTGCCGCCGAGGCCCTACCTGCCGCTCGGCACGCTGCGCGAGGCGGTGTGCTATCCGGGCAAGCCGGAGGCGTTCGGCGATGGCGAGGTGCGCTCGGCCCTGCGTCGCTGCGGGCTTGAAAGCTGGATCGACCAGCTGGACGTCGCCGCACGCTGGGACCGCGACCTGACAACCGGGGACCAGCAGCGCCTGACCTTTGCCCGGCTGATGCTGCACCGGCCGGCGCTGATCTTCATGGACGAGGCGACATCGGCGCTGGACGAAATCGGTCAGGCCGACCTGTTCCGGCTGTTCGACGAAGAACTCGCCAACGCCGCGATCCTGTTGGTGTCGCACAGGGGCGGGTTCGAGGCCTTCGCCAGCCGGCGCATCGTGCTGGACACCGGCAGCGAGGGCAGCGTGCTGAAGGAGGTCAGGCCAGCGTCCTCGAACCGCTGACGCCGTGCATGATGATCGACGGTGCCGCGGCGACGAACTGCGGCGCGGCGGCGATCAGGGCCTGGGTGTAGGGCCGGCCCATGTGTTCCATGCAGGCGGCCTCGGAGGCATATTCCTCGTAGAAGATCGCAAGGTTCTCATCCATGGAATCCGCGTAGGCGGAGTAGGAGATGCAGCCCGGCTCCTTGCGCGTCTCGACGATGGCGGCGCGGGCCGCGTCCAGCAGCGCGGCGCGCTTGCCCGGCTGGCAGGTGATGCGGGCGATGACGATGACCATGGGTCCCTCCTTCCCGGTGACGACAGCCAGACTACACCGCCAGGGGCGCCATGGACGCATCGCCGGTCATGATGTTTTCGTGAGCACCAGCCCGCTTCAGGTCACTGCGCCTTCAGCCCGGCCGCCTGTGCCACGGCGGTCCACTTCTTCATTTCCGTTGCCTGGAAGGCGGCGAGTTGGCCGGAATCCTTGAGGTTGACCGCGAAACCGAGCTTCGTGGCGCGCTCCTTGACTTCCGGCTTGCGCATGGACGCCAGGATGGCGCCAGCAAGGCGGTCGCGCACGGCGGCCGGGATGGCAGCAGGCGCGAAAAAGGCGAGCCAGGCATCCGCCTCGGCGTCCGTGATGCCCTGATCGCGCAGGAGCTTCACGTCAGCCAGTTGCGGGGCCGGGGTGGCGCTGGCCAGCGCCGCTGCCTTCATCTGCCCGCCCTGGATCATGCCGAGCACGCTCGGCAGCGTCGCCATCGCGGCATCGATGCGCCCGGCCATGATCTCCTGCGCCATCGGGGCCGCGCCCGGGAAGGGGATGTGCTGCATCTCGGTTCCGGTGCGGGCCCGGAACAGTTCCATCGCCAGATGCGAGCCGGAGCCAAGACCGGTGGAGCCGTAGTTGAGCTTGCCCGGCTCCTTCCTGGCGAGCGCCGCGAGGTCCGGGCCGGTCGCGGCGGCAAGGTCCTTCTTCAGTACCAGCACGTGCTGGAGATCGGCCAGCGCCGCGAGGGGGGCGAAATCCTTCACCGGGTCGTAGCCCGGCTCCTTCAGGAGGAAGGCATTGGTGCAATGCGTCTGGTTGGTGCCGAACACGATGGTGTGCCCGTCGGCCTCGGCGCGGGCGACGGCGCGCGTGCCGATGGCGCCGGAAGCGCCGGCCATGTTCTCGACGATCACGTTCTGGCCCAGATCGGCGCGAATGTCCTCGGCTACGATGCGGGCGAGGCCGTCCGTCGGGCCGCCGGGCGGATAGGGAACGACGATCTTCACCGGCTTGGATGGGAAGCCCTGCGCGCGGGCCCCGCCGGGTGCGACAACGAGCGCTGCGCCGGCTGCGAGCATCTGGCGGCGGGTTTGGCGAAGGATCATGACGGCGTCTCTCCCGTTAACGTTTTGTGCCCTCAAAGGGCAAATCGGCTTGATGCATCCGGGCGCTTCGCCTAGGAGGTTTCTGCCCTCCGAAGGGGGGTGGACACCCGGAGTCTCGATCATGGCCTTTCTCGCCGACGTTCTTTCCAAGGTAAAGCCCTCCGCGACCATCGCGCTGACGCAGGCTGCGCGCGACCTGCGCGCCAAAGGAAAAGACGTGATCTCGCTCTCGGTCGGTGAGCCGGATTTCGATACGCCCGACAACATCAAGAAGGCCGCGATCGACGCGATCAACCGGGGCGAAACGAAGTACACCCCCGTTGCCGGCATCCAGCCGCTGCGCGAAGCGATCGCCGCCAAGTTCAAGCGCGAGAACGGCCTGGACTACAAGTGGCAGCAGACGATTGTGGGCACCGGCGGCAAGCAGGTGCTGTTCAACGCCTTCATGGCGACGCTGAACCCGGGTGACGAGGTGCTGATCCCGGCACCCTACTGGGTCAGCTATCCCGAGATGGTGGCGCTTTGTGGCGGCACGCCGGTTCCGGTGATGACCTCGATCGGGAACGGCTTCAAGGTGACGGCCGAGGCGCTCGAAAAGGCGATCACGCCGAAGACCAAATGGTTCCTGTTCAATTCGCCGTCCAACCCCTCGGGCGCGGCCTATACACGTGCCGAACTCAAGGCGCTGACGGACGTCCTGAAGAAGCACAGGCATGTGTGGACGCTGACCGACGACATGTACGAGCATCTCGTTTTCGGCGATTTCGTCTTCACCACGCCGGCTCAGGTCGAACCGGAACTGATGGACCGGACGCTCACCATGAACGGCGTTTCCAAGGCTTACGCCATGACCGGCTGGCGCATTGGCTACGCCGCCGGGCCGGATCAGCTGATCAAGGCCATGGACATGGTTCAGGGACAGCAGACCTCCGGCGCCTGCTCCATCGCGCAATGGGCGGCGGTCGAGGCGCTGAACGGGCCGCAGGACTTCATCACGACCTCGAAGAAGGCGTTCGAGGAACGGCGCAACCTCGTCGTGTCGATGCTCAACCAGACGCGCGGGCTGAAGTGCCCGATGCCGGAGGGTGCGTTCTACGTCTATCCGTCCTGCGCCGAACTCATCGGCAAGAAAGCCCCGTCAGGCAAGATCATCACCACGGATGAGGACTTCGTGATGGAACTTCTGAACACTGAGGGTGTCGCGGCGGTGCATGGCTCGTCCTTCGGGCTCGGACCGAACTTCCGCGTGTCCTACGCCACGTCGAACGACAAGCTTGTCGATGCCTGCCAGCGCATCCAGCGGTTCTGTGCGGAGCTGCGGTAAGGCGGGCGACGACCGGTGAGGGCCGGTTCCGTGCGCAGGGCGCTGAAGGGCACGGCTTGCGCCGCGCTGATGGTGCCTGCCGGCCTTTGCGGCGTCGCCGCCGAAGATCTTGTGCGGCCATTCGCGCCGGTCGAGACCGCCACGGTGCAGAGGTCGGTTTCCGGATCGATCTTTGGCTTGTCCTCGGCTTCTTCGACAGTGGCGGATAAGGCCGTCTCGCCGGGCCTGCCGCTGGACATTACACCCTCGCAGGCTGCCCTGACGGCCGCAGCCGCCGCGCTCGCCGCCGCTCCGAAACCGGCGAATGTTCCCTTGCCGCCGCGCGTCGAGCGCGCTGGAGCGCCGCA
>DAOMXN010000134.1:0-7126 GCA_035437025.1 Beijerinckiaceae bacterium
GTCCAGCCGGCCCGCTCCCGTCCGCGCCGCTTCGGCCAGCACCGCCACCAGTCGGCCTGGCACGCTTGTCGGCGCGTCGAGCGGCCCGCCGATCACCGCGCCGTAGCGCAGGAACAGGCAGTCGACGCCGTAGAGATCGGCATAGATCAGCCCGAGATGCTCGTTGGCGAGCTTGGTGGCGGCGTAGATGCTGGTCGGCCGCTCGCCATGCACCCGCATGGAGAAATCTTCCTCGATCGGCTGCGGACCATGGCTGCCAAACACGGGATAGCCCACCGTCGCCGAACTCGCGAGCACAACCCGTCCCAGCCCGTGCCGCCGTGCCGCTTCCAGCACATGCGCCGCGCCCAGGGTATTGACGCGGTAGCCGTCGAGCGGGCTCCGCCGGATGCCGGTGGAGAGCATCGCCGCAGTATGGATGATGCGCGTCACGCCATGCTCGGCAATCACCCGCTCCAGCGCGGAAAAGTCGGACACGTCCAGCACGATCCGCGCAATCCCGGCAGCCGGTGCTTCGCCGGGGCGCACGTCGGCCAGAACGACCTTTGCGCCCGCGCCCGCCAGCAGGGCGGCCGTCAGACTGCCGATGACGCCGGCTCCGGTGACGAGGACGCTCATTGGTAACCGAAGTATCGGGGCAGGAAGAGCGTGATCGCCGGGAACAGCGTCAGGATCAGCAGCAGACCTCCGAGCGTGACCACGAACGGAACGATCTCCTTGATGATCGCGATCAGCGGCACGCGCGTCAGCGAGGCCATGACGAACAGCAGCAGCCCGTAAGGCGGCGTGATCAGCCCGATCATGAAATTGAGAGTCACCACGATGCCGAAATACGTCAGGTCGATGCCGAGCAGTTTCGCGCTCGGGATCAGCAGCGGCACGAACACCAGCATCATCACCGATCCGTCGAGGAAGCACCCGAGGATCAGGAAGAAGACGTTGACCACCAGCATGAACTGCGTCGGCGAGAGATCCCAGGCCGAGATCAGCGCCACGAGGCTTTCCGCCAACCGTTCATTGGCGATGGCATAGTTCAGGATGAAGGCGCTGGCGATGAGCAACATCGTCGAGGCGGACTGGCGCGCGCTTTCGGCGAAGACGCCCCAGGTGACGCCAACACTCATGCGGCGATAGACCACCACGCCAAGGACAAGCGCCCAGAACGCGGCGACCGCCGCCGCTTCCGTCGGCGTGAAAATCCCGGACCAGATGCCGCCGAGCAGGACCACCGGCAGCGTCAGGGACAGTGCCGCGCGCCCGAACACCGCCGGCATCTCGCGCACCGGCACCGCTTCGCCGCGCGGCAGGTTCTTGCGCCCGGCGATCAAGCGGATCGCCAGCATCAGCGCCCCGCCCATTAGCATGCCGGGAACGAGGCCGGCCAGGAACAGCGCGCCGATGGAGGCGCCGGACAGAAGCGCGTAGATCACCAGCGGGATCGACGGGGGGATCACCGGCGCGATCGTTGCCGAGGCCGCCGTGATCGCGCAGGCGAGCCCCGCAGGATACTTGCCGATGTCGCGCATCATCCGCGTGGCCACCAGCCCCGGCCCGGCCGCATCCGTCACCGCGCTGCCGCTCATGGAGGAGAAAATCATCGAGACCAGAACGGTCACATGGCCCATGCCGCCGCGGAAACGACCGACCAGCGCGTTCGCCAGCGCCCAAAGCCGGTCGCTGATCGATGCGGCGTTCATGATGTTGGCGGCCAGGATGAACATCGGAATGGCGACGAGAACATACATCGTCGTCATCTGGTTCATGACCTGCCCGACCAGCAGGCCGATGTCCTGCTTGGTGACGAACAGATAGGTGGCGCCGCCCGAAAACATCACCAGCGCCAGCGGCAACCGCAGCAGCGCGCCGACGACGACCGACAGCAGCAGCGCCCACAGGCCGGCGTTCATGGCGTCGCCTCCCCGGCCCAGCGGGCCAGTTCGGCGCGCCAGTCAGGTCCGGCCAGCGCCTTGACGACGAGCAACAATCGGATCAGCACGACGGCGAAGAACACCGGAAAGATCGAATAGACATAGTCGAGCCGCCATTGCAGCGCGTCCGTGCGCTCCCGCCACAGGAACAGCGTGTAATCGACCATGCCCGGCATCGCCGCGCCGATCAGCAGGACGAAGGCAAGCGCCCCGGCCAGCAGGCAGAAGCGCTGACGCTCGGCGCTGAGGTGATTGAAGACAACGTCGAAGGCAATGTGTTCCGGCCACTTCAGGACGAAGGCCGCCGTCCAGAACGTCGACCAGACGCTGAGCAGCGTCACCGATTCGTCGACCCAGTTCTGCGGCCGGTTGGCGAGGTAGCGCATGCCGACGCCGAAGACGAACAGCACGAAGATCGCCAGCATGCTCAGGGCGGCGATGATGCCCGCCGCCCTGCGCAGGGATCCAGAAGGCCCGGATGCCATCGCGTGCCCTTTACTTCACCGCGTCGATGCGGGCGAGCAGGCCGGGCTTCCACTTGTCCATCAGACCGGTGGCCTTGTATTCGGCCTGCACGGCGGCGCGGAACGCGGCGATGTCCGGCTCGACGATCTTCATCTTGCCGCCCTTCTTGAAGCCTTCGAGCGCGTCGATCTCATCCTGCAGCGACCCCTTGATCTGGGCCTCCGCCGCTTCCTTCGCGGCCGCGCGGATCGCCGCCTGCTGGTCGGCCGGCAGCTTGTCGAAGAACGGCTTGGCGATGGCGATGAAGGTCGGCTGCACGAGGTGGCGCGTCATGATGATCTGCGCCGTGACTTCCTCGAACTTCCAGTCGCGCGTCATGTTGGTCGGGTTGTCCTGCGCGTCGATCGCACCGGTCTTCAGGCCGAGATAGACCTCGGTGATCGGCATCGACACCGCCGTCGCGCCCAGCGCCTTGGCAATCGCCTGGAAACCCGGCCCCGGCGGCATGCGCATCTTCACGCCAGCGAGGTCGGAAGGAAGCTTCACGACCTTGTCGGTGCGCAGATTGACCGTCCGCGTGCCGAGGTAGAGCGGCTCCAGCAGGATGATGCCCATCTTGTCGGCGACATCCTTCACGAACTCCTGGCCGATCTCGCCCCGGAAGGTCTTGAGCATGTGGTCGGCATCACGGAACACATAGGCACCGCCGAGCGCGCCCCACTCCGGCAGCTGCGCCTCGATTTCCGGCACCACCGGGCTCGCCATCTCCAGATTGCCGCGCTGCATGCCGGGCACTTCCGTACCCTGGCGGAACAGCGCGCTCGCCGGATGCACCGAGACCTTGAGCTGACCCGGCAACTTGGCTTCCAGGGTTGCCTTGAACCGGTTGAACGCCGCCGTGAGGGGCGCGCTGGTCGGCGCGGCGGTGGAAATGCGGATTTCGGTCTGCGCCGAAACCGGCGGCGCGGCCAGGATGCCGGCGGCAAGCGCCAGCGCTGCGAGTCTGATCGGCTTCATGCTAGGTTTCCTCCCTCTCTGGGCATTCTCAAGAAACGACCGGCGCGCCTCAGCGCTCCGGCTGGATAACGACGGAGAGCCGGCCGATGCCCTCGATCTCGGCATCGACCGCATCCCCGACCTTCAGGAACGTCTGTTTCGGCACCCCGACGCCTGCGGGCGTCCCGGTCAGCAACAGGTCACCGGGATCGAGCGTCATGATCCTCGAGGCCGTCGAGATCTGTTCGGCGATGGAAAAGATCATGTCTGTCGAACGGCCATCCTGCTTCAGCTCGCCATTGACCCACAGCTTCAGCCCGATGTCCTGCGGATTGGCGATGGCTGAGGCCGGCACAAGGCGCGGCCCCATCGGGCAGCAGGTGTCATTGGCTTTGCCCGCCACCCAGTCGAGCTTGTAGAAAGTCTCGGGCGCGCGGTTGTGGTCGCGGGCGGAGAAGTCGATGGTCACGGTATAGGCCGCGACATGCTCCAGTGCCTTTTCCACCGGCACGTTGCGGGCGCGTTTGCCGATGATGCAGCCCAGCTCGATCTCCCAGTCGAAAGCCTTCGTGCCGATCGGCATGTGCACCGTGGCGCCCTCGCCCACGACGGCATTGCGCGGCGGCTTCATGAAGAAGAACAGCCGCTGGTCCGCCTTCTTCGCGCCGGGCATGCCCATTTCGGCGAGATGGTCGAAATAATTCGCCCCGGCGCAGAGGATCTTGCCGGGATAGAGCAGCGGCGCGAGCCGGCGCGATGGCATCACCGCATCCGCCTTGTGCAGGCGCGCCACGGCGGCATTGAGCGCCGCAAGCGCCCGCTCCCAGTCGGCGAACAGCGCCGCGATGCTGCTCCCTCCTGCGTAGCCCACGCGCTCCAGCGCCGGCTGTAGGCGATACAGAGCCCCGCCTGCCTCCATGCAGGCCACGGCCCGCCCCTCAACCTCGACCGTCGCCAGCGCCCACTGCGCCATTCCCGCCTCCGGAATTCCGCTTGATATGAGCGCGACCATATTTTATAAATTCAAGTCGTCAACATGAATCTGGCCATTCCTCATGAGCATCGCTGACGGACGTTCCCAGGCCGAACGCGCCTACAAGGTGCTGCGTGGCGAGATCCTGCACGGCGACCTGATGCCGGGCGAGCGTCTGCGCGCCGCCGACCTGCAGGACCGCTATAACCTTGGGCTGACGCCGATCCGTGAGGCGCTGATGCGCCTGTCGTCGGAAAACCTGGTGGAGGCGGAGACCAACCGCGGTTCGCGCGTCACCGAAACCTCGGCCCAGGAACTGGCGGACCTGATGGCGACCCGGCGCGCCATCGAACGATTGTGCCTGACCGCGTCCATCGAGCGGGGGGATGCGCTCTGGGAAGCGAACATCGTCGCGGCGATGCACCTGCTCTCCCGTACACCGCTTCCGGTCTCCGCCAGCGACCGGGAGGCAGCGTCGCGCTGGGAGGTGCAGCATCGCAGCTTTCACTTCGCGCTGGTCGCGGCCTGCGGATCACCCTGGCTGCTGCGGTTCTGGAATACGCTGGCCGACCATTCGGAGCGCTATCGCAAGCTGCGCCTGCTGCATCTGCACGAAATCCGTGACACCGTGCGCGACATCAACACGGAGCATGCCGAAATCATGGCGTCGGTCCTGGCGCGCGACGTGGCGCGGTCCACCGCTTTGATGGACGACCATCTCGCGGCGACCGAGAAATGGGTTGCGCGCCTTCTGGAGACGCAGGGAGGATAGGCGGCGCGTCTGCCGATCCTACCGGAACGCCGGTTCGTCGAAGCTTCTCAGCTTTCGTGTATGCAACTGGTCCAGCTTTCCGCGCAGCAGATCCACCGCCGTGAGCCCGATCTGCAGGTGCTGGCCCACCGCCCGTTCATAGAAGGCGGAGGCCGCGCCGGGCAGCTTGATCTCGCCGTGCAGCGGTTTGTCGGAGACGCAGAGCAGCGTGCCGTAGGGAACGCGCAGCCGGTAACCGTTCGCGGCGATCGTGCCCGATTCCATGTCCACCGCGATGGCTCGGGACAGGTTGATGCGCTGGCGTTCCTGGCTCCAGCGCAGTTCCCAGTTGCGGTCGTCGTAGGTCACCACAGTGCCGGTGCGCAGCCGCGCCTTGAGCTTGTCGCCGCGCTCGCCGGTCACCATCCCCGCCGCCTCCTGCAGCGCCACCTGCACTTCCGCCAGCGCCGGAATGGGAATGTCCGGCGGCACCAGCGCGTCGAGGATTCGGTCCTGCCGCAGATAGGCATGCGCCAGCACATAGTCGCCGATTTCCTGGCTCTGACGCAGGCCGCCGCAGTGCCCCACCATCAGGAAACAGTGCGGTCTCAGCACGGCGAGGTGATCCGTGATGTTCTTGGCGTTGGACGGCCCGACGCCGATATTGACCAGCGTGATGCCGCCGCCCGCGCCGGCCAGGTGGTAGGCCGGCATCTGGAACTTGGACCAGGCCGCGATGTCGAGCAGGGATTCCAGTTCCTTCCCGCTCTTGGGCGTGGTGACCTCGACGTTTCCCGGCAGCACCAGCTTGGTGTAGTGCGACTTGCCGCCGATCTGCGTCATGCCCCAACGCACGAACTGGTCGACATAGCGGTGGTAGTTGGTGAGCAGGATGAAGGGCTGCACGTGCTTCCAGTGGGAGCCGGTGTAGTGCATCAGCCGCTTCAGCGAATAGTCGGTGCGCGCCGCGTCGAACAGCGCCAGCGGCCACGGTCCGGCATTGGCCAGGTGAAACGTGCCGTCCGCGATTTCGTCCCCCACCGCCGAGAGCTGCGGAACGGGGAAGAACCGCGCCAGTTCCGCCGCCGTCACGCCGCTGCGGCCCATCTCGTCGCCCTTGTCGACCACGTAGGGAAACGGGATCTCCTGGTTCGATAGCCCCACCTCGATGGTCGCGCCGTATTCCGCCACCAGGGGCCGGAGCTGTTCCAGCAGATACTCCCGGAAATCGCCGGGCTGGGTAATGGTCGAGGAGAACACGCCCGGCCGATGGAACTTGGCGTAGGCGCGCCGGTTCGAGGGCAGCACGCCCTGCGGCTTGTAGCTCAGCCGCAGTTCGGGATAGCGGAACCGCGCGCGCTCATTGGGCTGCGGAGGCACCTTTTTCTTCAGGTAGCGCTCCAGCGAGGCGCGCAGCGCGCCGGTCGCCTGCGTGTGCAGGAAAACCAGTTCGTCCACCGCCGCTTCCGGCGTCTCGACCCGCTTGAAATCGTCCCAGACCATTCCTGTCCCCTCAAATCAGCCGGGGAGTGTGGCAGCAGGGCGGCCGCTACGCAATGCCGCAGGGATGAAGAGGCTTGCCGGCAGGGCGTCGCGACCCACATGTTGCCGGCTATGGATTCGCTCCCACGAAAACGCCGCAGTCTGGTTCTCCTTGTCGCGCTGCATCTGACGGCGCTGGTCATCCTGCTGCTGACCGAGACGGCGCTCGTTCCCAAGCTGGCCTTCCTTGTGTCCTGGCTCTTCTTCAATTTCGGCTGGATGGTGCTGCTGCGACGCCCGGCTATGGCGGCCGCGCTGGCGCTGTTCTTCCTCTGCCTGCTCATCGTGCTGTCGAAGCTCAAGCACGAAATCCTGCTGATGACGGTGAACTTCGTCGACATCCTGCTGATCGATCCCGACACCTTCGCCTTCCTGATGCAGGTCTTTCCCGGGCTTGGACTGAGATCGGCCGGAGCGGCGCTGTTGATCATCGGCGCGCTGGCCATCGTCTGGCGCAACGACGTGCTGCGG
>DAOMXN010000135.1:0-7082 GCA_035437025.1 Beijerinckiaceae bacterium
GGAACCACGGCGGCGGAGGACCGCGCACTGGAGGCCGAGCTGCTGGCCGACCCCAAGGAGCGCGCCGAACACCTGATGCTGCTCGACCTGGGGCGCAACGACACCGGACGCGTGGCGACGATCGGCAGCGTCACGGTGACGGACTCGTTTTTCGTCGAGCGCTACAGCCAGGTCATGCATATCGTCTCAAACGTCGAGGGCACGCTGGCGCCGGGCCGGGACGCCATCGATGCGCTGGTGGCCGGCTTTCCGGCCGGCACCGTTTCCGGCGCGCCGAAGGTCCGGGCGATGGAGATCATCGACGAACTGGAACGGGACAAGCGCGGACCCTATGCCGGCTGCATCGGCTATTTCAGCGCCGATGGCGCGCTCGATTCCTGCATCGTGTTGCGCACGGCGATCGTGAAGGACGGGGTGATGCATGTGCAGGCCGGCGCCGGCATCGTGCATGATTCCGATCCGCAGTCGGAACAGACGGAATGCGAAAACAAGGCAAGAGCCCTGTTCCGGGCTGCCGAGACAGCCGTGCGCTTCGCGACACAGTCACGTCGGGGGCAATGATGCGCGGTATCGTTTCACGGCAGCGTTCGCCTCTGCCAAGGAGCGGAATCGCGGCGCTGCGGCGGGCATGCGTGCCCGCACCCCGGTATTGCCCCTTCACCCGGCGCCTTGCGCCGTCCTTCCCGTCCGGGAGCGCTGAACACGGCGCTTGGCGAAAGGCGCACCCATGAATCTGCTGCTAATCGACAATTACGACAGCTTTACCTTCAACGTGGTGCACCTCATCGGTTCGCTCGGCGCCACGATACAGGTCGTGCGCAACGACGAACTGACGGTGGAACAGGCGCTCGCCCGCAACCCGGACGGCATCGTGCTCTCGCCCGGTCCCTGCACACCGAACGAGGCCGGCATCACCCTGCCCCTGATCCAGGCCGCGGCGGACCGGGTTCCGATCTTCGGCGTTTGCCTCGGCCATCAGGCCATTGGCCAGGCGTTCGGCGGCCACGTGGTGCGCGCCGCGCCGATGCACGGCAAGGTCTCGACCTTGACCCATCAGGGGCGCGGACTGTTCCGGGGCCTGAACGGTCCGTTCCGGGCCGCACGCTATCACTCGCTGGTGGTGGAGCGGGCGAGCATGCCAGCCGAGCTTGAAATCACCGCCGGAACGGACGACGGCTTCGTCATGTCGGTCTCGCACCGCACTCTGCCCGTTCATGGCGTGCAGTTCCATCCCGAAAGCATCGCCTCCGAGCATGGCGCGACGATCTGTCGGAATTTCCTTGAACTTGCGGCGGAATGGAACAAGAAGCGGCGTGCGGGATAGTCGCGGACATTCCTTTTCCTCCGGGGACGGACCGGCGGCGGCGCATTGTGCAAACGGAGCAGCGCGTGGACAGTTTCAAACCCCTGATCGCCAAGATCGCCACCGGAATGCCGCTGTCACGCGATGAGGCGCAGCATGCCTTCTCGCAGATCCTTTCCGGCGGCTCGACTCCCGCCCAGACCGGCGCTTTTCTCATGGGACTGCGCGTGCGCGGCGAGACGGTTGAGGAAATCGAGGGCGCGGTCGCTGCGATGCGCGCGAAGATGGTACCGGTCACGGCGCCGGCCGGCGCCATCGATGTTGTGGGCACGGGCGGAGACGCGTCCGGCTCATGGAATGTCTCGACCCTGGCCGGCCTGATCGTCGCGGCTTGCGGCGTGCCGGTCGCCAAACACGGCAATCGCGCCGCCTCATCGAAATCCGGAGCTGCCGACGTTCTCACGGCGGTGGGCGTGAAGGTCGGCATCGCGCCAGAGCAGGTCGAGGCCTGCATCCGCGAAAGCGGCTTCGGATTCATGCTGGCGCCCGCCCATCACCCCGCGATGCGCCATGTCGGCCCGGTCCGTGTCGAGATGGGCACGCGCACCATCTTCAACCTGCTGGGCCCGCTGGCCAATCCGGCCAATGTGAAGCGCATCCTGATCGGCGTCTTTTCCCCGACCTGGGCCGAACCGGTGGCGGAGACGCTGCGCGCCCTCGGCTGCGAGCGCGCCTGGGTCGTGCACGGCTCGGACGGGCTGGACGAAATGACCACGACCGGCGCGACGGACGTGGTTTCTCTGGAAGACGGCCGCATCTCCCGTTTCGAGGTGACGCCGGAAGACGCCGGGATCGCACGCGCCAACCCGGCCGACCTCAAGGGCGGCGAACCGGGCCACAACGCCGAGGCGCTGCTGGCCGTGGTCGACGGCGCCCACACGGCCTATCGCGGCATCGCCGTTCTCAATGCGGCCGGTGCGCTGGTCGTGGCTGGAAAGGCCGCCTCGCTCAGGCAGGCCGCCGGCATGGCCGCGGAAGCGATCGACAGCGGCAAGGTGCGGAAGGTCCTCGACAAGGCCATCGTGGTGTCGAACGCGGCGTAGCTACCCCGCGCCGCGCAGCTTCTTCGCGACCCCAACCAGCGGGATCAGCGCGGCGCCGACGAGCAACCCGAGCACGCCGGACAGGCCGGCGCCGACGAGCCATTCGATCACCCCGCCCAGTGCGCCGGCGAGACGCCCGGTGGCGGCCGCGATATCATGCGCCCAGTGGGCAGGACCGCCGAATCCCAGGGTCTCGGCGCCATGCAGCAGGATGCCGCCGCCGACCCAGACCATCGCGGCCGTCCCGACAAGGCTCAGCAGCGCCAGCACCTTGGGCATGCCGAGGACAAGCGCACGCCCCACTGCGCGCGCAACCGGACCGCGATGATCCTTGGCGAGCGCGTAACCGACGTCGTCCGCCTTCACGATGATCGCCACCGCCCCGTAGACGACAACGGTCAGCCCCAGCCCGACAACGACCAAGACTGCGGCCTGCGTCATCATGGAGGAGCCCGCGACGGTCGATAGCGCGATCGCCATGATCTCGGCCGAGAGGATGAAGTCTGTGGCGATGGCGCCGGCGATTTTCTCCGCCTCGAACGTGGCGGCATCCATAGCCTCGGCGTCGTCGCCGGACTTCTCATGGCCGTGGTGGAAACCAGCGGCCTCGGCAACTTTCTCCGCGCCCTCGTAGCACAGGTAGAGCCCCCCGAGCATCAGCAGCGGCGTGATGACCCAGGGTGCGAAATAACTGAGCGCCAGCGCGCCGGGCAGCAGGAACAGCAGCTTGTTCTTCAGCGATCCCAGCGCGATCTTGCCGATGATCGGCAACTCACGCTGCGCGGCGAAGCCCACGACATAGCGTGGCGTCACGGCGGCATCGTCGATGACGATCCCCGCGGCCTTGGCGCCTGCCTTGGTCGCCTGGGCAGCGACATCGTCCAGCGAGGCCGCCGCCACCTTGGCGAGGGCGGCGACATCATCAAGCAGCGCAAGCAATCCGGAAGACACAGCGCGAATCCCTCATTTTTCCAGGACAGCATTTGGACAACCTTCCGGCCAAGACAAGCGCCTGTCTTGCAATTGGCCGGGGCCGGACTTACGACTTTCAGAACAGGGGATCGGGTGGCGTATGCGGACAGTGAGGCCCGCGCATCTCCCGGTTTGGCGTTCTCGGGAGGACAACATGAAAAAGCATGGTCTGGCCATGGCCCTCGCGGCTGGCCTGTTCGCGACAACCGCTTCGGCTCAGGTCCTTCAAATGGCGGTCGATGGTTCGCCGGCCGGTCTCGACCCCCATCTCGTCACCGCCTTCAATTCGATCCAGATCGTCTCAGGCACGATCTACGAGGGACTGACGGCCATCGACGCCAACCTGCGTACGGTCCCGGCCCTGGCGAAATCATGGGACATTTCGCCCGACGGCAAGACCTATACGTTCAGGCTCGTTGAGGGCGCCACTTTCCACAACGGCGCGAAGCTGGAGGCCGCCGATGTCGTTGCCTCGCTCGGCCGCGTCATGTCGAAGGACATCGCCTCGCCGCTCGCCAGCCGCCTCGCCTCGGTCGACAAGGCCGAAGCGAAGGACGCCGGAACGGTCGTGCTGAGCCTGAAGGAGCCGTCCGCGCCGCTGCTCACGGCCCTGGCCTCGATCGCCATCGTGCCCCGGACGTTCGAATCCAACAAGGATGGCCTTCAGCGCGCGCCCGTCGGCTCCGGACCGTTCAAGTTCAAGGAATGGCAGCCCAACGGCTTCATCGAACTGGAAAAGCACGCGGGCTACCACGACAAGGCGAAGCCGAAGCTCGCCGGCCTGAAATACAACATCGTACCGGAATCGGCGACGCGTCAGGTCGGCGTCACCTCCGGCCAGTACGCGATGCTGCCGAACATCGACGCGGCAACCGCGCTGCAACTCAAGGGCAAGCCCGGTGTCAGGCTGGCCGAGACGCTGGAACTGGCTTACACCCTCGTCGGCATGAACGTCTCGAAGCCGCCCTTCGACAATCCGAAGGTGCGCGAGGCGTTGAACTACGCGCTCAACCGCAGCGAGATCGTGCAGGCTGCCCTGTTCGGCGCCGGCGTTCCGGGCGGACCGCTGTCACCCGCCCTCAAGGACTGGGCCCTCGACGTCAAGGAATTCCCCTGTTTCACCCATTCAGCGGCGAAGGCGCAGGACCTTTTGAAGGCTGCCGGCGTAACCGGGCCCGTGGCGGTGACGCTCCTCGTGCTGCCGCGTCAGGACATCAAGGACATTGCGCAGGTCGTGCAGGCCCAGCTCAACAAGGCCGGGTTCAAGGCGGAACTGAAGATCCCCGAACTCGGCGCCTTCGTGCAGGACTGGCGCAACTCCAATTTCGACGCCTTCGTCTCCACTAACGCCGGCTCGACCGATCCGGATGACTATTTCTACCGCACCTTCCGCAGCGGCGGCTCCACCAATGTGTTCAAGTACGCCAACGCGGATGTCGACAAGCTGCTGGATTCGGCGCGGGCGGAAAGCGACGCAGGAAAGCGCAAGGCCGCCTATGCCAGCGTGCAGAAGGCTTTGGCCTGCGACGGGCCGGCCGCCTTCATGACCTACGGCCAGCTGTTCACGGCCATGCGCGCCAATGTGCAGGGCTTTGGCATCATCGCCAACCGCTCGCTGATGACGCTCGCCGACACGACCGTGGGCCAGTGACCGTCCTGACCCGGACAGAGCCTGCCCGGGCCGGCGCCGCGACCTGACCGCGTCATGAAGCTGCTTGCCTCCCGGCTCGCCGATCTGCTGGTGGTGCTTGTCGGCGTCTCGGTCATCACCTTCCTGATGATTCGCCTGATCCCGGGCGACGCCGTTGCCATCATGCTCGGCGCCAACACCGAGGTCACGCCGGAGAAGATTGCCGAACTGCGCGCCCGGCTGGGGCTGGATCAGCCTCTGGTCAGCCAGTATTTCCAGTGGCTTGGCGGTGTTCTTTCCGGCGATCTCGGCGTCTCGATCTGGACGCGCCGTCCGGTGTCACAGGAAATCGGCGCGCACATCCGCCCCACGGTCCAGCTCGCCGCGATGGCACTGGTCTTCGGCGCCGGTCTCGCGGTGCCGCTCGGCGTGCTCATGGCGCGCTGGCGCGGCAACAGGATGAACGCGCTGCTGCAGATCGGCACCGTGGCCGGCCTGACCATCCCCTCTTTCTGGCTCGGCATCATGATGATCCTGCTGCTGTCCGCCGTGGCGCCGGAAGCGCAGGTGCTGGGCTACGTGCCGTTCACGGAAGCGCCACTGGAAAGCCTGAAGCGGCTCGCCCTGCCCGCCTTCGCGCTCGCCCTGCCGATCCTGGCGAACCTAGCCCGGCTCGTGCGCTCCGCCATGCTCGATGCCCTGGCGCAGGATTACGTGCGCACGGCGCGCGCCAAGGGCGTTTCGGAAGCCTCCGTCTTCTTCAAGCACGCGCTGCGCAACGCGCTGATCCCCTTCGTGACGAGCCTGGGCATCATGACCGGCTATCTGCTCGGCGGCGCGATCGTCGTCGAACAGGTCTTCGCAATTCCCGGCCTCGGGCGCCTGGTGCTGGGCGCGATCGCCGAGCGCAATTATCCACTCGTGCAGGCGGTCGTGCTCGTCGTGACCGTCACCTTCGTCGGCGTCAACTTCCTTGTCGACCTGCTTTATGCCGCCATCGATCCGCGTGTGCGCCCATGAGCGGCAAGCGCCCACGCAGCGGATTGCAGCTCTTCGCCAGCGGCCTGACACTGGTCGTGCTGCTGGCCGCCTTCCTCGGCCCGGAACTGCTGGCGCGCGATCCGCTGGCGCAGAGCGTGCTGACGCGACTCAAGGGTCCCAGTGCCACGCACTGGCTCGGCACGGACCAGTTCGGTCGCGACATTCTCGTGCGCATCCTGCACGGCATGCGCGCCTCGCTGACGATTTCCGCGGTCGCCGTCTTTACCGCGCTCGCCGTGGGCGGCACGCTGGGCCTCGTCGCCGCCTACTACCGGGGCTGGACGGACCGGGTGCTGATGCGCCTTATGGACATGCTGTTCGCCTTCCCGGTGATGCTTCTGGCCATCGGCATCATCGCCATGCTGGGCCCCGGCGGCGGACCGACGGCCATCGCCATCGCTGTGGTCTATACCCCGATCTTCGCGCGCCTCATGCGCGGTCCGGCCCTGGTGCTGGTGGAAAGCGACTTTGTCGAAAGCGCGCGCGCGGTCGGCGCTTCCGATGCCCGCATCATCTTTCGCCATATCCTGCCGAACCTTGCCAGCGTCATTCTGGTGCAGACCAGCCTGCTGCTCTCGGCAGCCATTCTGGTCGAGGCCTCGCTCTCCTTCCTCGGCCTGGGCACGCAACCGCCGCGCCCGTCGCTCGGCATGATGCTGGCGGAAGGGCGGAATTTCCTGATGCTGTCACCCTGGAGCGCCATCTTCTCGGGCCTCGCCATTCTCATCGTGGCCTTCGCGCTCAACCTCCTCGGCGACGCCTTGCGCGATGCGCTCGACCCGCGCCTGAGAGGCGAGCGATGATCATCCGCGACGCGCAGGCTGACGACATCGAGGTTCTGGCCGCGATCGCCGCGGAGGTTTACCGTTCGGTTTTCGCTCCGCTGCTGCCGGAAGCCGATCTTTCCGTCTTCGGTCATGCCCACTTCGCCGACCGCTTCGCCGCCTGCCTGCCCCGCGTCCGGGTGATCGTTGGGGGCGACCGGCCCGCCGGCCTATGTCTGCTGACGGAAGGCAACATTGATATCCTGTTC
>DAOMXN010000136.1:0-7078 GCA_035437025.1 Beijerinckiaceae bacterium
ACCGGCTCCGCCGCGCCCTCGGCGAAGCGATCGTGCGGCGCATCGTCCAGCGCGACATCGACCCCGGCCTGCACATACCATTCGACCAGGTCGCGCAGGGCGTCGATCTCGCTCCGGGAGGAACCACTGCCGGTCGGCATTCCTTGCTCTCTGCTCCCTTTTCAGGCGACCTTATGCGAGGTAACGAGCCAATCCAACGTTTGCGTCGCGGGCGCAAGCGTGGTAGATAGTTCACATATAAACTATATTGCCCAACGAGGAGCCGAAGCCATGGACCTGCCGGCGCGCGAGCGGATGGAATACGATGTGGTCGTCGTTGGCGGCGGGCCGGCGGGATTGTCCACGGCCATCCGGCTGAAACAGCTGGCCGCCGAGGCCGGCAGCGACCTGTCCGTCGTCGTGGTCGAGAAGGGCTCCGAGGTCGGCGCGCATATCCTTTCCGGCGCGGTCATCGATCCGATCGGCCTGGACAGGCTGATCCCGGACTGGCGCAGCGACGAGACCTGCCCGGTGAAGACCGCGGTGACGGCGGACCATTTCCTCTTCCTCGGCCCGGCCGGAGGCGTGCGCCTGCCGAACTTCGCCATGCCGAAGCTGATGAACAACCACGGCAATTACATCATCTCGCTGGGCAACCTCTGCCGCTGGCTGGCGACGCAGGCCGAGGCGCTGGGCGTCGAGATCTATCCGGGCTTCGCGGCGAGCGAGCTGGTGCGCGACGACAAGGGCGCAATCATCGGCATCGCCACCGGGGACATGGGTGTCGCCCGCGACGGATCGCTCAAGGACTCCTACACGCGCGGCATGGAGCTGACGGGCAAGTATGTCGTCTTCGCGGAAGGCGCGCGCGGCCAGCTCACCAAGGAACTCATCCGCGACTTCGCGCTGGACGCGGGCCGTGAGCCGGCCAAGTTCGGCATCGGCCTGAAGGAACTCTGGCAGGTCGCGCCGGAAAAGCACCGGAAGGGGCTGGTGCAGCACTCCTTCGGCTGGCCGCTCGACAGCCGCACCGGCGGCGGCTCCTTCCTCTATCACCTGGAGGACAATCTCGTCGCCGTCGGATTCGTCGTGCATCTCAATTACGAGAATCCGACGCTCTCGCCCTTCGACGAGTTCCAGCGTTTCAAGACGCATCCGATGATCCGCGACACGTTCGAGGGCGGCAAGCGCCTGTCCTACGGCGCCCGGGCCATCACCGAGGGCGGCTACCAGTCCGTGCCGAAACTGTCGTTTCCGGGCGGCGTGCTGGTGGGCTGCGCCGCCGGCTTCGTCAACGTGCCGCGCATCAAGGGCAGCCACAACGCCATGCTCTCCGGCATGCTCGCGGCCGAGCACATCGCGAAAGCGCTGGCGGAGGGCCGCGCCAACGACGAACTCCTCTCCTACGAGCAGGCCTGGCGCGCCTCCGAGATCGGCAAGGACCTGTGGAAGGTCCGCAACGCCAAGCCGCTGTGGTCGAAGTTCGGCACCTGGATCGGCGTGACGCTCGGCGGCATCGACATGTGGTGCAACGAGCTGTTCCGCTTCTCGCCCTTCGGCACGCTGAAGCACGGCAAACCTGACAGCGCCACGTTGAAGCCCCTTTCCGAGGTGACGCCCATCACCTACCCGAAGCCGGACGGCGTGGTGTCCTTCGACAAGCTCTCCTCGGTGTTCCTCTCCTCGACCAATCACGAGGAGGACCAGCCGGTGCACCTGACCCTCGCCGATCCGTCGAAGCCGGTGTCGGAGAACCTGCCGCGCTATGGCGAGCCGGCCCGGCTCTACTGCCCCGCCGGCGTCTACGAGGTGGTCTACGGCGACGAGGCGGCGAAAAAGGACCCGCGCTTCGTCATCAACGCGCAGAACTGCGTGCACTGCAAGACCTGCGACATCAAGGACCCGGCACGGAACATCACCTGGGTCGCGCCGGAAGGCGGCGGCGGACCGAATTATTCCGGGATGTGAGGGGGGATGGCGTCCGTTGCTGGTAGTTTGGTTGGCTTAGTTGCTGAGCCCGAAATTGCCGCAGTTTTCTGTTCGCAGAAAGAGGATTCATGAGCCAGCCCGTAGAAGCATTTGGTCGGACGATTCAGCTCTTGCTGGTTGACGGGACGCCGAACGGATTGACGATCGCATCTATCCACGGCTGGACCGGCTCGGTCTTAGTCGCCAGTCAGTCGACGTTTGCAAAGCTGCTCTCGCGGGCGGAAGTTGACCGGACTGGTGTCTATATTCTCTTCGGTCCTGACCCTTCAGATGCGCTTTCCATGCGGGCCTAACCCAAAGCGCCGCGGATCGAGGGTTCTGGGAAACTGCCGTCGTGATTACTACTAGCGACGAAGCCCTGACCAAAGGGCACGTCCGTTATCTGGAGGCTCGACTGATTGAACTTGCGATCAGCGCTGGGCGGGTAAGATTGGACAATGGCCAGGCGCCGAGCGCTGACAAGCGCAGAATGCCAGAAGCTGACCGGGCGAATATGGAGGCATTCCTCGCAAATTTGAAGACCGTTTTGCCGGTGATTGGTCTGGATTTACTCAAGCCGCGTCCCGCTTCCGCGACCAAAGTGGCCGGGCAGGGAATTGCCGCGAATGAGCCAAGGTTCGAGATTCGACACAAGAGCGGCGTCAAGGCGACCGCTGTCGAAGAAGAAGGTGAGTTTATTGTCCTTCAAGGCAGTGAAGCGCTCAAGGATGCCGGCTATCAGGGTACGAATGGCTATGGTGAGCTGAGGCAGGAACTTGTTGCCCAAGGCGTTCTCAGCACGACGCCGGAAGCGAAGTTTTATACTTTTGCCAAGCCTTATGCCTTTAAGAGCCCGTCTGCCGCCGCCGCAGTTGTCCTTGATCGAAATTCCAATGGGCGCTGGGAATGGAAATTGGTCGGTTCAAAACTGACTTACCATAAGTGGCAGGAAGAAAAGGCGCAGGTGACTGCAAACCCGACTCCTTAGCCGTTGTAGGCCCGGCAATTTTGGCGACAGGACATCAATTCGCTTTTCCCTCTTCCCCTCACCCAAACGGATTGACCACCGTCAGGCCCGCAAGCGTCCAGCCGTCGTGCATATCCTCGCTGTAGAGCGTGTCGCAACCCGCCTCGATGGCCGAGGCGATGATCATCGCGTCGTAGATGTGGAATTTGTGGTCGCGGGCGACATTTGCCGCGAAAAGATGTGTGGCAAAGGTGAGCGGCCTCGGCAATCCAAGCGTCGCCAACAGGTCGTCGCGAATGCGCTCGACCTCGTTCCAAGGACGCCGATATTTACCGATCAGCGCATTGATCAGCTCATTCATCGACTGGACGCTGGTCACACCGCCTGCATCGATGAGCGCGCGCGCCTTTTCGGCCTTCGCTCCGCGTTCCTGCGCGTAGAGGAGAATATTGGTGTCGAGGAACGCTACCACTTCCGGCCCGGCCGACGGTTCGCCTCTTCGCGATCAAACTTGAAATCGGCGGGCCGCTCCAGTCCCCGTGCAGCCATGCGGGCGAGGGCTTCGGCACGCCGAGTGTCCTTCGCAACCGCGAACTGGCCAGGCGCGGCCTTCACCAGATCGATCTTGTCGCCTTCCTTCAAGCCAAGCTCTTCAACCAGCGCCTTGGGCAGGCGCACGGCCAGGCTGTTGCCCCATTTCGAGACCTGCACCGAAGCCTCCATGATCTACAAATGCAATGTATATCATAGCGGTCGCTATCGGCCAACCCCCGCCTACCCCTCCCAAACCCCGCCGGGCCGCAGCACCGCAAAAACCTCCGGCGGCAGGTTCGCCGCCTCCAGCGCTTCGGCCAACAGCTTCGGCGGCTCGTCGATGGCCTCGTCGGTGAGCTGGAACGTGCCCCAGTGATGCGCGATGGCGGCGGCGGAATTGGTCTCCTTGAGGATTTTCACCGCCTCGAAGGGATCGATGTGCTGGTCCGCCATGAACCAGCGCGGCGCGTAGGCCCCGATGGGCAACAGGGCGAGGCGGAAGCCGCCGTGCTTGGCCTTCATGGCCCGGAAGATCGCGCCGTCGCGATAGCCGGTGTCGCAGACGGAATAGATGTTGCCGGCCGGCGTCTCGATCACGAAGGCGCACCACAGCGCCATGCGCCGATCCCCAAGGCCGCGCGCCGACCAGTGATAGGCCGGTTCGATGTGCACGGCGACGCGCTCGCTGATCCGGATGCGCTCGCTCCAGTCATGGGCCGAAACGCGGATCGAGGAATCATGACCAAGGAGGATCGTGTCGTTGCCGAGCGGGGTGATGACGCGTGCCTGATGACCGCGCGTCAGCGCCGAGAGCGTCGCCAGATCCAGGTGATCATAGTGGTTGTGGGAAACCAGGATCACGTCGATCGGCGGCAGGTCGGCAAGCGCGATGCCGGGATCGTTGACGCGCCTCGGCCCCGCCCACTGGAACGGGCTCGCGCGCTGTGACCAGACCGGATCGATGAGGATGTTGAGCCCCTCGGTCTGCACGAGAAAGCTGGCATGGCCGACGTAGCTGACCCGCAACGCGCTGCCCGCGACGCGCTCGGGCGGCCTGTCGAAGCCCGGCGTGGGATAGGCGGAGGGCCAGCGCGCCTTGCTGCCGGTGACCTGCCATTTCAGCAGGTCCGTGCGGCTCTTGTCGGCGACCGCGCCCGGCAGGCCGAAGCGCAGACCGTCGAAGTGGGGGGAAGGCGGTCCGGAGTAGTAGGGATTTTTCGAGGGCATCGTCGTGGAGTAGGCCGCCGCGCCGGTTGCGGTGAGCCCAAAGAGAGCAAGGAGATGGCGGCGGTTCATCGCGCGATAGCGTAGCGCCGGGCCGGGACTGCGACAATGGACGTCTTGACATCGACGGCAGCAGATATCACTTCCCCGCCATCGGCCGGCTGCGGCGTAGCCAGCGCTTGCCCGATTCAGCCAAAACCGCCATGGTGCGGGCCGATTTGCAGCCAGTGCGTCCGATTCCGGACGCCGGTCGGAGCCGGAGTCCCGATTTGCCCTTCGCTGACACCGCAGTGCATCCGCAGGCCCGGTTCGCCCGGATGAACCGCCGCGCGCCCCTCGCCGCCCTCGCGCTCCTGCTGTTTGCGGGCACGGCCCTTGCCGCGTCGCCGCGCGAAAGCGCCGTCATGCGCCAGGAAGCGCTGCGCGGAACATCGGGAAGTTTCCTGGCCGCGCTGCATGCGCAGCAATTGCGGGATGTGCGCCCCGCCGGCGAGTTTTTCGGCGATGTGCTGAAGCACGATTCACGCAACCCCGCGCTCCTGGAGCGCGCCTTCGTCTCGGAACTGGGGGATGGCGACTTCACGGCGGCTTTCCGGCTGGCCGAGCGCGTGATCCAGCAGGATCCGGCCAATCCGCTGGCACAGGCGGCGCTCGGTGTCCGGGCGCTGAAAAACAAACAGTACAAAACCGCCCGGTCCTTCCTCGGCAAGGCCGGAAGCGCCCGCGGCCGACGCGCCGATCTCACGGTCGCGCTGCTGACAGCCTGGACGCAGGTCGGGTCCGGCGAACTCAAGCGCGCCCTCGAGATCGTCGACAAGTTCAATCAGCCGGAACTGGCGGCCTATCGCAACTTCTTTGGCGGGCTGATGGCCGATGTGGCCGGCGACAAGGCCGAAGCATCGCGCCGCCTGGTTTCGGCCTACAAGTCCGAGCCGGGCACGCTGCGCGTCGCCGATGCTCATGCGCGCCAGCTCTCGCGCGAGGGCAACCGCGAGCAGGCGCTGCAGATCTACGCCGAATGGGAGAGCCGCAATCCCGGACAACCCTTCGTCCGGCAGCAGATCGCCGACCTGAAGGCGGGCAAGACGCTGGCGCCGCTGGCGACCAGCGTGGCGGATGGCGCCGCCGAAATCCTCTACGGGATCGGGATTGCCTCCGGCGGCGGCCGCGATTCGGATTCCTCGCTGATCTTCCTGCAACTGGCCGCCTATCTTGCCCCGGAAGACGAGCTGATCCGCGTCTCGGTGGCGGAGGTCTTCGAGCAGATGCGCCAGTGGGCTCGCGCGGGCGAAGCCTATGCCACCATTCCGAACGGATCGCCGTTCCGCATCCGGGCCCTGCTCGGCCGGGTCATCTCCTTCGAGCGGCAGGAGAAGACGGACGACGCAATCCGCACGCTGACCACGCTGCTGGGCGAATCCCCGGACGAACTCGACGCTGTCGACATGCTCGGCGGCCTCTACCGCAGCAAGAAGAAGATGTCGGAATCGATCGCCGTCTACAGCAAGGCGATCGACCGGCTGAAGACGCCGGAGCGTTCGCACTGGAACCTGTACTTCGGACGCGGCGTCGCATTCGAGCGCAACAAGGAATGGCCGAAGGCGGAGGTCGACTTCCTCAAGGCGCTGGAGCTGCTGCCGGACACCGTGCGCACCCCGCGCGAAAAATTCGACCGTGCGCAGGTGCTCAACTACCTCGCCTATTCCTGGGTCGATCAGGGCATGCATATCGAGCGCTCGTTCGAGATGCTGAAGCGGGCGGTGGAACTGGCGCCGGAGGATGGCGCCATCGTCGACAGTCTCGGCTGGGCCTATTACCGCCTCGGCAAGTTCGAGGATGCGGTGCGCGAACTGGAGAAGGCCGTCGGGCTCAAGCCGGGCGATCCCACCATCAACGACCACCTCGGCGATGCCTACTGGCAGGTCGGCCGCAGGACCGAGGCCCATTTCAAGTGGAACCACGCCCGCGATCTGAAACCGGAACCTGACGACCTGCCGAAAATCCTGCGCAAGATCGAGGTAGGGCTGGAGGACGAGAAGCCCATGGCGCTGCCCGCCGAACTCGCCCCGCCGCAAAAGTCCAATGGTGGCTGAGCGCGGGCGGGAAATCGTCGCGCAGGCTCCCGCCAAGATCAATCTCAGCCTGCATGTGCTCGGTCGGCGCGCCGACGGCTATCACGAGCTGGAGAGCCTTGTTGTCTTCGCCGATCTCGCCGACACGCTGACCTTCGTGCCCGGGGCGACCCCGTCGCTGGTGGTCACCGGACCGACGGCGGCGGCCAGCGGCCCGGTCTCGGACAATCTCGTGCTGAAGGCCGTTTCGGCCCTGGTGGCGCGGGTGCCCGGTCTGATGACCGGCGCGCTGATGCTGGACAAGAAACTGCCGGCCGCGGCGGGCATCGGGGGC
>DAOMXN010000137.1:0-7070 GCA_035437025.1 Beijerinckiaceae bacterium
TCATGCGCTGGAGAAGAAATGGGGCGTGTGGTTCCCGCGCGGCGGCACGCACGCAGGCCGCCACGTCGGCCGTGCTGCCCGGACGCAGGACCGCAATGGCGTCGCCGGGGAAAAGGCCGCGCATCTCGTGTTCATAAGGCGCGCGGTCGCCCGGCTCGGTCAGCACGTGCTCCGGCCCGATCAGGCCCTTGAACTGGTCGATCAGTGCGGCATGGAGGGGAAGCGGCGTGGTCATGCCTGGCATTTGAACCGCACGCCGTGCCGCGTCAACGTCCCTTGGACTTGCGCCAGGCGGCGAAATCGACTTTCGACTGCTCGTCCGTCGGCGGATAAAGGCCGAGGATGGACCGCCCCTCCAGCACTTTATCGGTGACGAAATCCTCGAACGCGGTCATCTCGACCGCCTCGTCGGCGATCTCGTCGGCGATTTCCGCCGGAATCACCACCACACCCTCGCCATCGCCGACCAGCACGTCGCCGGGAAACACCGCCACATCGCCGCAGCCGATCGGCACGTTGATGTCGAGCGCCTCGTGCAGCGTCAGGTTGGTCGGGGCGGAGGGGCGGCTGTGATAGGCGGGAATGGCAAGCCGCGCGATCTCCGGCGCGTCGCGGAAGCCGCCATCGGTGACGACGCCGGCCACGCCCCGCACCATCAGCCGCGAAACGAGGATCGATCCTGCTGAAGCGGCGCGGGCATCCTTGCGGCTGTCGAACACCATGACCGCGCCCGGGGGGCATTCCTCAATGGCCTTGCGCTGAGGATGCGCGCGGTTCTGGAACACCGTGATCGGATTGCGGTCCTCGCGCGCCGGAATGTAGCGCAGCGTGAACGCCTCGCCCACCATCGTGGGCAGGTCGGGATTTAGCGGGCGCACGTCCTGGATGAACTGGTTGCGCAGTCCGCGCTTGAAAAGCGCCGTGCAAAGCGTCGCGGTGGAAACGGTCTTCAGTCTGTCGCGCGTCGCGGGCTTGAGGCCGGACATGATCATGCTCCTTCACGGCTAGGGCGCCGTCGAGCACTTGTATGATGACCTGATGAGACGTCAAGCCGCTTGCATGCGTGACCGTGCCGTCCGCACGCGGGGCGCCGCACACGAGACCTGCGCCCGTCCGGTGTATCATGCAGGGATTTCGCTGAAGGTGCCAAGACTATCGCGTTTCGATCCAGCAATACGGCCCCGTGCGCCAACGCACAAACGCCCGAGTTCCGACTGTTATGCTGCATTCATCGAAACCCCTTTACGAAGGATTGACCATGCCTCTCTTCGACACCTCCGAGATCATCATCACCAATCCGCAGAATATTCCCAGCCTGCCGAGCAATGCAGAGTACGGGACAAGCGGCAATGACTACATTACCCTCAGCCAGCCGAAGCTGGTCTTTGCCGGCGCTGGCAACGATATCGTCTTCGGCTCGACCGGCGCCGATACGGTCTATGGCGGCCTCGGCGACGACATCATTGTTGGCGGCGCCGGTGACGACAAGCTCTACGGCGACAGCGGCAACGACAGGCTCTATGCCGGCACCGGGTCCGACAGCATGTATGGCGGCGCGGGCAACGACCGGCTCTATGTCGATCCCAACGACAACACCGGCGCCCTGGTCGACTTGGCCAATGGCGGCAGTGGCATCGACACCCTCGTGATCACCAATGCGACAGCCGGATCCCTGCGCCTGTTCTCGGTCGAGGGCATTGCTGGAGCGATCGTCCACTGGACCGAGACGGTTGGTGGCCAGACCATTGCCCAGTCGATCACCGTCGAGGGCGTCGAGTTCGTCGAGTTCAACGGCGCGGCCATCGCCCTCCAGAACATCCAGCCCTACTGATCGGCCGCGCGCGGGTCATCTCCCGCCCCGCCCTGACGTGACTGTGCCCGCCCCTCGGGGCGGGCATTTTCGCAGCGCAACATGTTACAAAAATACTTGACACATAAAGTTTCTGTAACATATAGCCGTATGCAGGTCGCGGGCCGGTCCGCGCGAGGGGAAACGCTCATGTACAGCCAGGCGCTCAACGTCGCCGATCTCGGCGGCAATGAGGAAGACGAAGGTGCGCTCGCCCGCTTCCAGGTGCGGATCGACGCCGAGGACAAGATCGAACCCAACGACTGGATGCCGGAGAAATATCGGCGCACCCTGGTTCGGCAGATTTCGCAGCATGCCCATTCCGAGATCGTCGGCATGCTTCCCGAGGGCAACTGGATCACCCGTGCGCCGAGCCTGAAGCGCAAGGCCGCGCTGCTCGCCAAGGTGCAAGACGAGGGTGGCCACGGTCTCTATCTCTATTCCGCCGCCGAGACGCTCGGTGTCTCGCGGGAGGAGCTGGTGGAACAGCTCCATTCCGGCAAGGCGAAATATTCCTCGATCTTCAACTATCCCGCCATTTCCTGGGCCGACATGGGCATGATCGGCTGGCTCGTGGACGGGGCCGCGATCATGAACCAGATCGCGCTGTGCCGCTGTTCCTACGGTCCCTACTCCCGTGCGATGATTCGCATCTGCAAGGAGGAGAGCTTCCACCAGCGCCAGGGCTATGAAATCGTCACCACGCTGATGCGCGGCAGCCAGAAGCAGCGGGACATGGCGCAGGACTCTCTCAACCGCTGGTGGTGGCCGGCGCTGATGATGTTCGGTCCGTCCGACAAGGACAGCATGCACTCCGATTCCTCCATGCACTGGAAGATCAAGCGCTTCTCCAACGACAACCTGCGCCAGAAGTTCGTGGACGCGACGGTGCCGCAGGGCCACTACCTCGGTCTGAAGTTCCCGGACCCCAAGCTGAGGCTGGACGAAAAGACGGGGCACTGGGAATTCGGCGAGATCGACTGGGCCGAGTTCAAGCGGGTGATTTCCGGCGACGGGCCCTGCAACCGCCAGCGCATGAAGGATCGGGTCGCGGCGCACGAGAGCGGTGCCTGGGTGCGCGCGGCGGCGGAAGCCCATGCGGAAAAGCGCGCGGCGCGCAGGAATGCAGCACGGATGGCAGCGGAGTGACGATCATGAGCAACAAGAACTGGCCGCTTTGGGAAGTCTTCATCCGCGCGCGCAACGGCATGGCGCACCGCCATTGCGGCTCGCTCCACGCGGTCGATGCCGAGATGGCGCTGCAGAACGCCCGCGACTGCTACACCCGGCGCGGCGAGGGCACCTCCATCTGGGTGGTGCCGTCGAACGCCATCACCGCCTCCGACCCGGCGGAGAAGGACATGATGTTCGAGCCGACCGCCTCGAAGGTCTACCGGCATCCCACCTTCTACGAGGTGCCGGAAGAAGTCGGGCACATGTGAGGCCGGCGATGTCCACCCCCCTGTTCGACTATACGATCCGCCTTGCCGATACGGCGCTCGTCCTCGGCCACCGCCTTTCGGAATGGTGCGGCCACGCGCCAATCCTCGAAGAGGACATGGCGCTTGCCAATCTGGCACTGGATCTGATCGGCCAGTCCCGCTCGTTCTACGATTATGCCGGAGCCGTCGAGGGCAAGGGCCGCGACGAGAATGCGCTCGCCTATCTCCGGCTCGAGCCGGAGTGGAAGAATTTGCTTATCGTCGAACAGCCGAACGGCGATTTCGCCGCCACCATCCTGCGCCAGTTCCTGGTCGCGGCCTTCCTGCACCCGTTCTACCGGAGGCTGTCCGGCTCGAAGGACGCGACGCTGGCCGCCATCGCCGCCAAGGCCGAGAAGGAAATGGCTTACCACGTGCGCCATTGCGGCGAGTGGGTGATCCGGCTCGGCGACGGCACGGCGGAAAGCCACCGGCGCATTTCCGAGGCGCTGGCCGACCTCTGGCCCTTCACCGGCGAGATGTTCGAGGTCGATGCCGGCGATCGCGCCCTGATCGAGCAGGGCATCGCCGTCGATGCGGTGGCCCTGCGCGCGGAATGGGAGCAGCTTGTCGACCGCGTCTTCGCCGAGGCGACGCTGGAGCGTCCGGGCGACAGCTGGATGCAGACGGGCGGGCGCAACGGCCGGCACACCGAACATCTCGGGCACCTGCTCGCCGAGCTGCAGTACATGCAGCGCGCCCATCCCGGCCTGACCTGGTGAGTTCCATGGCGACCGCGATGGATGCCGTTTCGCCGGACTTCCTGCGCCGCAAGGCCTGGACCGCGGCCGCGACGGTGGTCGATCCGGAAGTGCCGGTGCTCTCCATCGCCGATCTCGGCGTCCTGCGGGATGTCACCTTCGAGGGCGGAACCGTGGTCGCCACCATCACGCCGACCTATTCCGGGTGCCCGGCGATGAATCTCATCGCCCTTGAGGTTGATCTGGCGCTCGAGAAGGCTGGCTTTACGCGCCGCCGTGTCGATCTCAAGCTGGCGCCGGCCTGGACCACGGACTGGATGAGCGCCGAGGGTCGCGAGAAGCTGCGGGCCTATGGCATCGCCCCGCCGAGGCCGCGTTCCGCCTCGGGGCGTGGCGCGCTGTTTGGCGTTGAGGACATCGCCTGTCCGAAATGCGGCTCGGACAACACCGAGCGCATCAGCGAATTCGGTTCCACGGCCTGCAAGGCGCTGTGGCGCTGCAAGGCCTGCCGCGAGCCGTTCGATTACTTCAAATGCATCTAGGGTGAAAACTCATGAGCCGCTTTAACGCTCTCACCGTGTCCGACATCCGCCGCGAGACGCCGCAGGCCGTGTCCATCGCCTTCCGCGTGCCGGCGGACCTCAGCGGCGACTACCGCTTCGAGCATGGCCAGTATCTGACGCTGCGCCGGGATATCGGCGGCCAGGATGTGCGCCGGTCCTATTCGATCTGCACCGGAACCGAGGACGGCGAATTGCGCATCGCCGTGAAGGAGGTGGAAGGCGGCCTGTTCTCCACCTTCGTCAACCGCGACCTTGCGGTTGGCGATACCCTCGAGGTGATGACGCCGATGGGCCGGTTCACCGCGCCGATCGAGCCGGAAGCGGCAAAGACCTATGTCGGCATCGCCGCAGGTTCCGGCATCACGCCGCTCATGTCGATCATCCGCACCGTGCTCCAGCGCGAGCCGAAAAGCCAGTTCGTGCTGCTCTACGGCAACCGAACGGCGAATTCGGTGATCTTCAAGACCGAACTGGAAGACCTGAAGGACCGATTCCTCAGCCGCCTCACGGTCTATCATGTCCTGTCGCGCGAGGCGCAGGACGTGGACCTGTTGCACGGCCGGCTTGAAGGCACGCGCATCTCCCGCCTGGTGCGCTCCGCCCTCGGCGATGAGGCCATCGACCATGCCTTCATCTGCGGCCCGGAGGCCATGACCGAGTCGGCGCGGCAGGCTCTCGTCAACCTCGGCGTCCAGGCCGAGCGCATCCACACCGAGCTGTTCACCACGACCACGCCGGCCCGGCCGCGCCCGTCGGTCGCGCCGAAGGCGGGCGACGAAATCGCGCTGACCGTGACCTTCGACGGTGCCACGCATGCGCTGACCATCGGACCTGACGAAACGGTGATCGACGCCGCAGCGCGCCAGGGCGTGGACCTGCCCTATTCCTGCAAGGGCGGCATGTGCTGCACGTGCCGCGCCAAACTCACCGAGGGCGAAGTGAAGATGGACCACCAGTTCTCGCTGGAGCCCTGGGAGCTCGAAGCCGGCTATGTGCTGACCTGCCAGTCGCGGCCGGTGAAGGGTCCGGTCGCGCTGGACTACGATCACGCCTGAGGATCGACATAGGACCATGATCCTAATTTTCTTGACAGCCGGACCATTCCGTGGTGTCCTGCCGTCATTCCCGCCGCGACAGGCGTGTGGCCACAGCCATCCGGGCGGGAACGGCAGCCGGTTGCACGGCGCGGTCGAAAGCCGCGCAATGGACCGGAAACGGCGGGTCGGAACCCTGAAAAGGGGCCGGGCCAGCCATGCCGGGCGCGGGCGGGACCGGAGCCTGTCCTGACCACCCAATGCCTACCCCAATGCTCGAAGCGCTTCGAGGGACCGAACCCCGGCGCTCCGTCCGCGCCCCCTGTCGCCCTTTCGTCGCCCGCGCGCCTAAGGCCGCGTCGGTGCGCCCTTGATGATGCTGACTCGCCCATCGCGCATCAATGACGAGCGCCGTGGGACTTCGCGATTCCATCGCCTGTCACTGGAAACGGCAGGTCACGGCCAGAACCATCGTCCTGGCCCTTGGCCTCAGATCGTCAGCGTTCCGGCCTTGGCGGCGGCGTAGCGTTCGCCCACCTTGGTCCAGTTGACCACGTTCCACCAGGTGGCGAGATACTCGTTCCGCCGGTTCTGGTACTTCAGGTAGTAGGCGTGCTCCCACACGTCGTTGCCGAACAGCACGCGCTGGCCGTCCATCAGCGGGGAATCCTGGTTCGGGCGGGTGGTGAGCGCCAGCTTGCCGTCCTTGTCGACGGTGACGAATACCCAGCCCGAACCGAACACCCTGAGGCCCGAGCCGTTGAACTGCTCCTTCAGCTTGTCGAAGCCGCCGAAAGCCGCGTCGATCGCCGCCTTGACCTCGCCGCCTGGCTCTTTCGCGCCGCCGGGCGCCATGACCTGCCAGAACATCGTGTGGTTGGCGTGGCCGCCGAGGTTGTTCTTCATGCCGACACGCGCGGCCTCCGGCAGCTGCTGCCAGCCGGCGAGCAGTGTCTCGACCGGCGTGGTGCCGAGCGCGCCGTGATCCTTGGCGAACGTGTTGAGGTTGCCGATGAAGGCGCCGTGGTGGCGCAGGAAATGGGTCTCCATGGTCTTGGCGTCGATATGCGGCTCGAGCGCGTCGAAGGCGTAGCCGAGCGGCGCCTGAACGAACGGGCCGGCCGGGGCCTGGGCCTGGGCGCGACCGAAGCTGACGGCCGTGGCGGCCGCGCCAAGCAGGAACATGCGGCGAGTGGCGTGCATTTTTCGTGAGCTCCCTCTATCCGCCGGCATTCTGCTGTATAGGGGCGACGGTCCCTGATGATAGGGGAGATTGGGCGAGAGTTTGACCCCGTGCAAGTGAAATGATCCATCTGCGCGATCACGTACAGGAGGGCCAGCCATGATCCGGCGCATGCGGTCCGACAGGCTCCTCGTTGAACGCGGTGTGTTCGACAGCCGGGCGCGCGCGCAGGCTGCGATCGCCGCCGGCCTCGTGCGGG
>DAOMXN010000138.1:0-7048 GCA_035437025.1 Beijerinckiaceae bacterium
CTGGCCGAGGCAGAAGTGGATGATGCGCGGCGCAGGATCGCCCGCCTTCGGCACCGGCCCGGGCAGTGCCAGCATGGCGTGGAATTTCCGCGCCAGATCCTCGCCGACACCATCGACGACCGTTTCCTCACGTCCGATCCACCGGCTGAGGTGGGCGACATCCAGCGACGCTTCGGTCCTCATGGGTCACACGCTCCAATCGCCGGCACCTTGTCGTAGGCGCGGGTCTCGCCCACAAAGATCGGCGCGGGGGCGGGATAGGCGACCGGACCGTTCGGCGTGTCGACGGTGATGCGCCTGAGGTGCGGATGGCGCGCCAGCGCCGCCATGTCACTGACCGCGGCAAAGGCCGTGTCCGCTCGGGTCAGGCGCGCCACCGCCTCGTCAAGGTCCAGGTCCGCGAAGGCCCTGGCGACCATGCCGTCGGTCTCCGCGCGGTGGTTCACGCGTGCAACATTCGAAGAAAAGCGCGGATCCTTGCTTATGGACGCATCCTGCAGGAACTCGGCGCAGAACTGGGCCCATTCCCGCTCGGACTGGATGGAAATGAGCACCTGCCGGCCATCGCGCGTCGCGAACACGCCATAAGGCGCGATGGAGGGATGGGCGAGCCCTGTCCGCGTCGGGGTCCGGCCGCCTTCATGGTTCAGGAGCGGCACGGCGAGCCAATCCGCCATGACATCGAACATCGCGATGCGGATGTCGGCGCCCTCGCCGGTGATGCCGCGCCGGATCAGCGCTTCCAGGATCGCGGCATGCGCCGTGGCGCCTGTCGCGATATCCACGACGGAAATGCCGACGCGGGCCGGCCCGGATGGTCCGCCCGTGATGGAACACAAGCCGGATTCGGCCTGGATCAGCAGATCATAGGCCTTGCGTTCGGCCATCGGGCCGCTGTCGCCATAGCCGGAGATCGAGCAGACGATCAGGCGCGGATGTTTCCGCCTCAGTTCTTCCGGCGCAAAGCCGAGGCGGGCAAGCGCGCCCGTCTTGAGGTTCTGCACGAGCACGTCCGCCGACGCGATCAGGCCGGCAAGCTCGGCCTTCCCCCGTTCGTCGGCGAGATCGAGAACGCGCGACACCTTGCCCCGGTTCAGCCAGACGAAATAGCTCGACTGGCCCTTGGCCACGGCATCGTAGCCACGCGCGAAATCCCCCTCGGGGCGCTCGATCTTGATCACCCGCGCGCCGGCATCCGCCAGCCGCGAAGTGCAGAACGGAGCCGCCACCGCCTGCTCCACGGCGACGACGGTCAGGCCTTCGAGCGGCGGACGGCCCGGCATCAGAACGACCTCGGCAGGCCGAGGATGTGCTCGGCGACATAGGACAGGATGAGGTTCGTGGAGATCGGCGCGACCTGATAGAGGCGCGTCTCGCGGAACTTGCGCTCCACATCATATTCGCAGGCGAACCCGAAACCGCCGTGGAACTGGATGCAGGCGTTGGCGGCTTCCCATGAGGCCTTCGCCGCCAGATACTTGGCCATGTTCGCCTCGGCGCCGCAGGGCTTCATGGCATCGTAAAGCTCGCAGGCCCGGTAGCGCATCAGGTTGGCTGCTTCCACCTCGATGAAGCTCTCGGCGATGGGAAACTGCACGCCCTGATTCTGGCCGATCGGCCGGCCGAACACCACGCGCTCACTCGCGTAGGCCGTCACCTTGTCGATGAACCAGTAGCCGTCGCCGATGCATTCCGCCGCGATCAGGGTCCGCTCGGCATTGAGGCCGGTGAGAATGTATCTGAAGCCCTGCCCCTCCTCGCCGATCAGATTCTCGGCGGGAATTTCGAGATTGTCGAAGAAGAGTTCGTTCGTCTCGTGATTGACCATGTTGGGTATGGGGCGGACGGTCATTCCGGTCTTCTGCGCCTCGGCGAGGTCAACGATGAAGATCGACAATCCCTCGGACTTCTTCTTTACCTGATCGAGCGGCGTGGTGCGGGCCAGCAGGATCATCAGGTCCGAGTGCTGGATGCGGGAGATCCAGACCTTCTGGCCGTTGATGACGTAGCGGTCGCCTTGTCTGACCGCCGTCGTCTTGATCCTCGTCGTATCGGTGCCGGTCGTCGGCTCGGTCACGCCCATGGATTGCAGGCGCAAGTCGCCGGCGGCGATCTTCGGAAGGTAGTTCCGGCGCTGCGCTTCCGATCCGTGCCGGATCAGCGTGCCCATGTTGTACATCTGGCCGTGGCAGGCTCCGGAATTGCCGCCCGCGCGGTTGATTTCCTCCATGATGACGCTCGCCTCGGTCAGGCCCAGACCCGCCCCCCCGTACTCTTCCGGGATCAGCGCCGCCATCCAGCCGGCCCGTGTCAGCGCCTCGACGAACGCTTCGGGATAGCCGCGCGCCGCGTCGACCTTGCGATGGTACTCGGCGGGAAACTCGGCGCAGAGCGCCCGCACGGCCTGACGGATGTCTTCGAACCTGTCGCTGCCAACAGTCTGCATGTGTGTCTCGACCGATCAGATACTCATCCCTTCCGGGACCGCCCGATCTGTCTCATGAGCACGCGCGCCCGACAACCCGGATGTCGGCCTATCCCGCCAGGGCCTCGCGGCTCTTCTCTTCACGCTTGCGATCGTTGGCGTCGAGCAGGCGCTTGCGCAGGCGGATCGACTTCGGCGTGACCTCGACCAGTTCGTCATCCTGGATCCAGGCCAGCGCCTTTTCCAGCGTCATGCGCACCGGCGGCGTGAGGCGCACGGCCTCGTCCTTGCCGGCGGCGCGGATGTTGGTCAGCTTCTTGCCCTTGAGGACGTTCACCTCGAGATCATTGTCGCGGGTGTGGATGCCGACGATCATGCCGCGGTAGACCTTCCAGCCCGGCTCGATCACCATCGGGCCGCGATCCTCGAGGTTCCACAAGGCATAGGCCACGGCCTCGCCGATGTCGTTGGAGATGAGGACGCCGTTGCGGCGGCCTTCCACCTCGCCCTTGTAGGCCTGATAGGAGTGGAACAGCCGATTCATGATCGCGGTGCCACGGGTATCGGTCAGCAATTCCGACTGGTAGCCGATCAGGCCGCGGGTCGGCGCGTGGAAGACGAGACGCACGCGGTTGCCGCCAGAGGGCTTCATCTCCAGCATTTCAGCCTTGCGCTCCGACATCTTCTGCACGACCACGCCGGAATGCGTTTCGTCGACGTCGATGAAGACTTCCTCGACCGGCTCCAGCGTCTGCCCGGCGTCATTCGACTGAAACACGACGCGCGGCCGGGAGACGGCCAGTTCGAAGCCCTCGCGGCGCATGGTCTCGATCAGGATGGCCAACTGGAGTTCGCCGCGACCGGAGACGATGAAGCTGTCCTTGTCAGCCGATTCTTCGATCTTCAGCGCGACATTGCCTTCCGCCTCCCGCATCAGGCGATCGCGGATGACGCGGCTCGTCACCTTGTCTCCCTCGGTTCCAGCCAGGGGAGAATCGTTGACGATGAAGGACATCGACACCGTCGGAGGGTCGATCGGCTGGGCCGGCAACGGCTCGCTCACGTCCAGCGCGCAATAGGTGTCGGCCACCGTGCCCTTGGTCAGGCCGGCGATGGAAACGATGTCGCCGGCGACGGCCTCGTCGATGGCCGTGCGCTCAATGCCGCGAAAGGCCAGAATCTTGGTCACCCGCCCCTGCTCGATGAGCTGACCATCGCGCGACAGCACCTTGACCGGCTGATTCGGCTTGATCGAACCCGACGTGACGCGGCCGGTGATGATGCGACCGAGGAAGGGGTTTGCTTCCAGGATCGTGCCGATCATGCGGAAGGAGCCATCCTCCGTACGGGCGACCGGCACGTGTGCCAGCACGAGATCGAACAGCGGCGCCAGGCCCTGATCCTGCGGGCCTTCCGGCGAGGTGGCCATCCAGCCGCCGCGGCCGGAGCCGTACAGGATCGGGAAATCGAGCTGTTCGTCCGTGGCGTCGAGGGCGGCGAAGAGGTCGAACACCTCGTTGATCACCTCGGTCGCACGGGCGTCGGAGCGATCGACCTTGTTGACCGCGACAATCGGGCGAAGGCCCAGCTTCAATGCCTTGGAGACGACGAATTTCGTCTGCGGCATCGGCCCTTCCGCCGCGTCCACCAGCACGATCACACCATCGACCATGTTGAGGATGCGCTCGACCTCGCCGCCGAAATCCGCGTGCCCCGGCGTATCCACGATATTGATGCGCGTATCCTTCCAGACCACCGAGGTGCATTTCGCCAGAATGGTGATCCCACGTTCCTTTTCCAGGTCGTTGGAATCCATGACGCGCTCGACGATGCGCTGGTTCTCGCGAAAAGCGCCGGATTGCTGCAACAGCTTGTCCACCAGCGTTGTCTTGCCGTGGTCGACGTGGGCGATGATGGCGATGTTGCGCAGTGACATGGGTTTTCTGGCTTCCAACAGCGAAAAGCGCCGGACGATCGGTCCGGCGCAATCGGATATTGCGCTGCAATAGCGGTTTGATGACGGCTCGGCAACCTTTACTCGGCGAGGCT
The DNA here is from genome assembly GCA_035437025.1 of Beijerinckiaceae bacterium. GTDB lineage: Bacteria > Pseudomonadota > Alphaproteobacteria > Rhizobiales > Beijerinckiaceae > JAIUNP01. The sequence goes on from DAOMXN010000138.1 coordinate 4,475, forward strand.
GCCAAGTTCCTCGCTGGCAATGGAGCGACGGCGGTCCTCGATGGCGTTGCGAACTTCGCCAAGGGCAATCGTGAAGGCGCTCATCACGGCCTCCTCGATCTCCGACCGGGCCGAGCGTTCGACCATGCGCGTGAAACTCTCGTCCGCCTCGCGCTGAACCTCGTCCAGATCGGCGATCGACATGGCCGAGCGCGTACGTCGCAGCAGGAGCAGCATGCGATCCAGGTCGGACTGCCCTGTCGGCCGGCTGCTGCCGAGGAACCGGCTCAACAGGGCGGCGCCAAGCGAGCCGATCAGGCTCACGCCCATGACGGCGATGTAGATCCATTCGCCGTATTGCTCGATGAACGTGCGCTGCTCGCCATCGAAATAGGCGGCCGCGCCGGGATGCGTCACCAGCGGACCGGGCGATTCCGAATTCGGCTGCTCGATCCGCGCGCCGATGGGCGCGTCCACCGCGACGACCTGGCGAATCTCGAACAGGCTCTTGGCCAGGTCCGCGACCACCCTGTCCTTGAGCTTCCGGTCCGCGACGAGGCGATGCGTGACGGCAAGCGTGGGGATGTTCTCGGAGGGACGCGGGGGCGAACCGCCGAACGTCCCGCGCAGGATCGTGAAGGTCTCAAACAACGGATTGCGCTGGGCGATCGCCTCCGCATCCGCGATCGGAACGATAACGGGGTACTGGCCGAGGGCCGTCAGCAGGTCTTGCTGCAGCGTCGACAGGAAATTCGCCGTGACCGGCGCGACGGCGAGGATGGCGTCAATCTTTCCCTCGGCGACTGACGCACGCACGTCCTGTGCGCGCAGATTGACCTTGGCGACGCTTGTACGGTCGACACCGCTGCGTTCAAGCACGAACTCCAGGAACTTCTGGTTGAGATTGTAGCCACGGATGATGCCGACACGCTTGCCCGCGAGATCGCCGATGTTCGTGATTCTACTGGCAGGCGTCGCCAGGATGACGGCAACGTCGCGATGCATGATGGCGACGGTCGCGGCATTGGGTGGCACATTGCCGTCGCTGCGAACTATGGCCAGGTCAACCTTCTCACTTGCCAGCTGTTCGGCGGCGCCGCTCGGTCCGTCGGTCGGAACCATGCGCAAGCGGATCGGATGCTTCTCGCGCGCGAAGGTCTGAAGGATGGCGGCGACAAGGCGCGTATCCTCGCTGCCAACCGGCCCAACCGCGATGCGCAGCGGCGTCGGGGCGGCGAACAGATAGATCGCTAGCGCTCCCAGCGCCGTCAGCGCGAGAATGCCCGCGATCATCAGGAGTACGACTGATCGCCGCACAACAGGCTCCGTTTTTTCATCATCACCGTTCCGCGTGTCTATCGCGATGGCGTCACGATGGCCATGCGGTCCGTTGGCGCCCAGTGTCACAAAACGGCGACCCCGGATGCAACCTTTAATTGTGTGCCCAGAAAAATACCCGCATTTACAGCCGATTAACCATGTTGATGGACACTGCGCGGCACATATCAATGCCTCGGAGATCTCGGTGTCATCGAAGCCCAGCCTGTTTCGCGCGCTGTTGTGGCCGATCCCGCTCATTGTCGGAATCGTCGGGGTGGCGCTGTTCTACCAGGTCCAGCATTTCGTGGAGAACCGCGCGGTCGAAGAAGCCGTGGCGGAGACGAACTCGCGACTGGACACGCTGCGCAAGATCCGGAGCTTCTACAACGAGAATGTCGTGCGCAAGGTCGTGGCCGGCAGTTCGCTGCGCACCGCGACCAATTTCCGTGCGAGCGAAGACGCCATCCCCTATCCGGCGACATTCCTCCATGAGATCGCCGCCATCGACAGCTTGGACGGGCGCAGCCATGGCCTGGTCAGCCCCTTTCCCTTCGCCAACAGGGCCGATCGGCAGATGAAGGCCTGGGAGCGCGAGGCTTGGGACCGGTTGAAAGCGGAGCCCGATGCCCGCGTCGTGCTGCCCGTCACCACGGAAGCAGGCGCGTTTCTCTACGTGGCGGTTGCCGACAAGCTCGGTGCGCAGACCTGCGTGGATTGCCACAACTCCCACCCCGACAGCCTGAAGAAGGATTGGCATCTCGGAGACATGCGGGCGGTGTTCGGCAGTCTCGTGCCCCTGGGATCGATCTTCGCGCGTGCGAACGAAATGCGGAACACGATCTTTCTCACGCTTTCGGTCGGTCTCGCCTTCGGCATCATCATTTATCTCATCCTGGTCCGCATCGCGCACCGCCGGTTGATAGGGGCGGTGGAAATGCTGCGACGCGTCGTGACCGGAGACGAGGCGTCCGTTCCCGCCACCGGGGCCAGGCACACGGAAACCGCACGCCTGCAAGAGGCGGCCATAGCCTTCCAGGAAGCACAGCGCCGCCGGCGCGAACTGGAGAGCGAGCGGCTGGCAAAGGCGCGAGAAAGCGCCGACCGGGCGCGTCTCATCACGCAGGGCACCGACGCCTTCCAGACCGCGACCGAACGCACGTTCCAGCGCCTCAACGCCCTTGGCGGAGGGTTGATCGACAAGGCCACCTCACTCGACGCGGCGGCCCGCCAGCTGGGCGAGCGCACGCAATCGGCGGTTGCCGCCGCCACGGCCAC
>DAOMXN010000139.1:0-3587 GCA_035437025.1 Beijerinckiaceae bacterium
CGGCCGGCCAGATGGCCCATCTCGTCGAACAGGGCCTGCACCTTGGCGGAACCGTCGCAGCCTGCGGCCGGCACCGGACTTTCCAGCTTGAACAGGTCGACCCCGTAGTCCGGCGCTGCAAAGATTCGCACGCTTTCCAGCACGTGGTCGGCGTGCTTGGCTGCCAGTTCCACATAATCCTTGGTCTGGTTGGCCTCGCCAGCAAGAGGATAGACCAGCAGCTCGAAGACATAGGGAAGGTCGTAACGGGCGCAGGCCTCGCCCACCCGCTTGACGAAGTCCTTCTGGCTCTGGTTGACGCCGGCCCCGGCATCCGGCCGGTACCAGGCCAGAACCTTGACCGCATCGCCGCCCGAGCGCTTGATCTTCTCCACGGACCAGCCATCGATCTCCGCCGACAAACGCCCCTCCGGCGTATCGACGAAAGCATGCTCCTCCAGCGTCATGATGAGCGCCTTGCGCGGGTCCATCACTGCCGCGCCGTGCGGAATCGCATACAGGGGATCGAGCAGCAGAGCGGTGGATTCCGCCTGCAATTCCTTGATCAGCATAGTCTTGAACGCGGCGACGTCCTCCCAGGGTGCGCTCCCGCCCCGTGCCTTGGCGATCGGATTGATGATCGGCGGACGCTGGTCCACCGCCGTCATCTTGAAGCGCCCGGCGGCATCCGCCATGCGCCGCATGCCCCAGAGTTTTCCCGCCGATAGCGCGGTCATGCCTAGCTCCTGTCTGTCAGTTCCGTCCGGCGACGAGGCGCTCGACCTCATCCTGTGCGGGTACGCCCTTGCGCCCGCCAAACCGTGTGCATTTCAACGCCGCGGCCGCCGATGCGAAGCGCACGGCACGCCGTTCCGGCATGCCCTGGCCGAGCGCCAGCGTCAGCGCGCCATGGAACGTGTCGCCCGCTCCAAGCGTGTCCACCACATCGACCGCAAAGGCCGGCTCGTGCTCGACACGCCCGTCCCGGGCGAACCAGCAGCCGTTCTCCCCATCGGTGACCGCCACCCAATTGCCGCGACGTCGGGATTCCGCCGCGACGGCGGCTGAAAGGTCGTTCGCGCCGGTCATTTCCCGAAGCCCCTGCGCCGACCAGGCGACATGGGTGGGCGCGGTCAGGATGTCCGGGCTGCGGACCGCACGGTCCGCATCGAGCACACTGGGCACGCCGGCTCCGCGCGCCAGCCTGAAGGCATGGATCGAGCCGGGCTCCCAGCGGCTGTCGCCCTGCACGGCGCAGACGCCGGGCGGCAGGCGTTCCGGCAACCAGGCTATGTCGGGCGGGATCGAAAGGTCGGCGTAATTCAGGATCATCCGCTCGCCGCGCTTGTCCACGGCGATGGCGGAAAGGGGCGAGCGAGCGCCCGCGAAGCGTCTGGACAGTGAACAGTCCACCCCTTCGGCCGCAAGTTCCGCCAGGATGTCGCGTCCCGTACCGTCATCCCCGAGGTACGTGACCAGGATGGCCCTGCCCCCGAGGCGCGCGATCGCCACCGCCGCATTGGCGGACAGGCCGCCGCCCACCACCTCAAGCGAGCGGGCGCGGTACTTCTCCCCCTTCGACGGCAGGTCGTCGACGGAGAAAACAAAGTCCTGGCAGGAAAATCCGATCAACAGGATAGCGTGCATGGTCGCTGTGCCGCAGGGAAGTCAGCCCCGACGGTATCAGGTCTTATGTCTTTTACAAGACTCTGTGCAGAGCTCCCTGGACCGCGCCGCTATGCCTCCCCCTGTCGCGTTTCCGCCGCCTCGACAGTCGTTGCCGGCGTCCGCAGCACCACATAGGCCGCCGGGATCACCAGCAGCGTCAGCAACGTAGAGGAGGCGAGGCCGAACAACAGCGAAATCGCCAGTCCCTGGAAGATCGGGTCGGTTAGGATCGTCGCGGCGCCGATCATCGCGGCGAGCGCGGTGAGCAGGATCGGCTTGAAACGGATTGCGCCGGCATCGATCAGCGTCTCCAAGAGCGGGATGTCCGGGCTTCTGGCATGCCGGATGAAGTCGACAAGCAGAATCGAGTTCCGGACAATGATGCCGGCAAGCGCGATGAAGCCGATCATCGACGTCGCCGAGAACGGGGCGCCGAACAGCCAGTGCCCGAACATGATGCCGATGAAGGTCAGCGGTACCGGGGTCAGGATCACCAGCGGAGCCTTGAAGGACCCGAACTGGGCGACGACGAGGATGTAGATGCCCAGCATCGCCACGGCAAACGCCGCGCCCATATCGCGGAATGTCACCCAGGTCACCTCCCACTCGCCTTCCCAGAGCAGCGACGGCTTCGCGGTGTCGTCCGGCTGGCCGTAGAGGATGATGCGGGGTTTTGGCAAAGTGCCCCAGTCCTGCGCGTCGAGCGCACGCTGCACGGCGATCATGCCGTAGAGCGGGGCCTCGAAGGCGCCGGCGAGTTCCGCCATCACCATTTCGGCCGGACGGGAATTGCGGCGGAAGATCTGTGGCGACGGCGGCTCGTTCTCGATGCGCACCACATCCCCGAGTTCCACGACGCCGCGCGCGCCAGGCAGCACGTTGGCCGGGATGGGGACCGAAAGCGCCCGTTCGTCGAGTAACCGGCCGGACTTCTCCAGCGCCACCCGGATCGGGATCGGCTGGCGACCTCCGCCCCGGTGCGAATACCCGACTGTAACGCCCCCATAGAGCAGACGGATGGTATCGAACACATCCCGCTGCTCGACCTTGTGGAACTCCAGTTGCTCATCCACGACCGTCAGACGGCGGCGCTGCGGTTGCAGCGCGAGCGTGTCGTCCACATCGACAATGAAGGGAACGGACTTGAAGGCGGAGCGGACCTTCTCGGCGACCTGTCGGCGTGTTTCGCCATCCGGACCGTAGATTTCTGCCAGCAGGGTCGCAAGCACGGGCGGACCGGGCGGCGGCTCCACCACCTTGACCACCGTGCCTTGCGGCAGTGTGGCCGCCTTCAGGCGTTCACGCACCTCCAGGGCAACATCGTGGCTGGGCCGCGAGCGCTTATCCCGGGAAACCAGGTTCAGTTGCAGGTCGCCCATCCAGGTCTCGGACCGCAGGTAGGTATGGCGCACCAGTCCATTGAAATTGAACGGCGCCGCCGTTCCGGCATGGGCCTGCACCGTGTCCACGTCCTTCACGCCGCGCAGCGCATGGGCAGCGTCCTGCAAGGCGCGATCCGTATCCTCCACGCTCGCGCCGCGCGGCAGGTCGAGCATGACCGCCAGTTCCGGCTTGTCGTCGAAGGGGAGCAGCTTGACCGTGACCGACTGGGTGTAGAACAGCGCCAGCGAGCCGAGGGTGAGCACGCCGGTAAGGATGAGGAAAGTCCAGGCCCGGGGCTTGGTCGCCAGCACGGGGCGCGCCGACTTGCGATACATCCGTCCGAGCCAGCCCTCGTCGTGATGTCCGCCTTGCCCGCCGCCATGCGCGCCACCGCCAAGTTTCACCATGAGCCACGGCGTCACCATCACCGCGACAAAGAAGGAAAAAACCATAGCGGCGGATGCGTTCGAAGGGATCGGGCTCATGTAGGGTCCCATGAGGCCCGACACGAACAGCATCGGCAGCAGGGCCGCGACCACGGTCAGCGTGGCGACGAT
>DAOMXN010000139.1:3687-5542 GCA_035437025.1 Beijerinckiaceae bacterium
CCCAGATGGAACAGAAGTTCGTTGGCCTTGTGGTTCGCGGTCTCGCCGTAGTTGCGCGTCACATGCACGGTCACGTCCGCCGGCACGATCCCGCCCCTGGCGCGCTCGACCGCGGTGATGATCTGCTGCGCGATCGTCACGGCATTGGCCCCTGCCCGCTTGGCGATGGCGATGGAGACCGCCGGGGTGCGGACGAAGGCGCCCTGCGCGTCGCGCTGCAGGTGCCAAACCATGCGTTCGGCCGGGTCGCCCGCCAGCCGCACGCTGGCGACGTCACGCAGATAGACCGGCCTGTCGTCGCGCGTCGTGACGGAAATGTTGGCGATGTCCTCGATCTCGGCGAGCGTGCGGCCGGCGATCAGCGTGATCTGCTGGCCGCCTTCCCGGATCGAACCGGCGGGAAAGGCGCGGTTGGCGCTTTCCACCTTGGCCACCAGAGCTTGCAACGTCAGCCCGTAGCGCGCCAGTTTCTCCGGATCCGGCACGATTCGGATCTCGTCGCTCTGCTCGCCCACGAGATAGGTCAGCCCTACATCCTGGAGCTTGGCGATCTCGATGCGCAGTTCGCGCGCCAGGCGCGTCAACGCCGTCGCGCTCCAGCGCTCCGCTGCCTCAGGCTTTGGCGCCAGCGTGAGCACGACGATGGCCACGTCGTCGATACCGCGACCGACGACCAGGGGCTCGGGAATACCGGCCGGAATCCGGTCAAGATTGGCGCGCAGCTTTTCATGGACCCTGAGAATGGCCGCATCGGACGAGGTGCCGACCACGAAGCGCGCGGTGACAACGGCACCGTGATCGGACGTCTGCGAATAGACGTGCTCGACGCTGTTGATGGATTTGACGATGGCTTCCAGCGGCTCAGTCACCAGCTTCACCGCGTCTTCCGCCTTCAGACCGTCGGCGCGGACATGGATGTCCACCATCGGCACGGAAATCTGCGGTTCCTCCTCGCGCGGCAGGGCGACGAGGGCGACCATCCCCAGCGCCAGCGCCACGATCAGGAACAGCGGCGTCAGCGGCGATGCGATGAAGGCGCGCGTCAGCGCGCCGGCAATGCCCAGCGGCGGTCTGGTCACGGCACAATCACCCGATCGCCGGCCTTCAGGCCCGACAGCACCTCGACACCCGGCCCCTGCGGCGTCGCGACAGGGCCGCCCGCCACGATGACGATGTCGCGCCGGCCGTTCGGGGTCGCCAAGGCGACGAAATCGACGCCGGCGCGATGCGCGATCGCTGACGACGGCACCGCCAGCGCTTTGCGCGTCGCCACGGGGACATGCACGAGAACACGCTCGCCGACAAAAAAGTCGCCGAGAGCCTCGACCTCGACATCGGCGATCACCTTGCCGTTCTCGAGTTGCGGAAAAATCTTCACAAGCCGGCCGCTGGACGCCGCAGCGCCGGGACGTCCGTCCACAGGCACGGTTGCATTGACCTTCAGGGTGGCCGCGAACCGCTCCGGCAGCGCGAGGCGGAGGAAAAACCCGCCGCCCGCGATCGTCGCCACGGGTTCACCCGGCAGGATCACAGAGCCACGTGTTGCGGCCCGGCTGAGCACCCGGCCCGTGGCGGGAGCAACCACCGCCCCCTCGGCCGACTGCTGCATGATGACCGCCTTGTCCGCTTCCGCCGCCGCGATCTGGTTGCGGAACACCTCATAGGCCGTTCGCGTTTGATCGACACGCTGCTGGGTGCCGGCGCCTCGCGAAAGCAGGTCGCGCGCCCGGTCGTACTCGGTCCGGGCATTGGCCTGCTCCGTAGTCAGCGCCCGGATGCGCGCTTCCGCCGCGTTGAGCTGCAACGCCAGCTTGTCGTCGGCAACGAGGGCGATCCGCTCGCCCTGCTTCACCGC
>DAOMXN010000139.1:5642-7030 GCA_035437025.1 Beijerinckiaceae bacterium
CGCGCGCCGAGCTTCTTGAAGATCATCGCCGCCGGACAGAACCCGGTGAAGGCCGACTGCAGCATGTTCAGGCCGATGAAAACGGTGAACAACCAAAACCAGGGCGAAACCAGTTGCGTCAGCACAACCGAGAGCAGGATCATGACGCCGGCGAAGGCCATCACGGCTTTGTCGATACACATATGAGAATCTCCTATAGAAGCACCGTCTGCTCGCTATATATAAGAAATTTCTAATTTATCAAGTGCCGGATTCCCGCAAGGCTCTTACGGTGCTATCTGCATGGCGGTCGGAAGGGCCTGTCCATGCAAGTGGTCTGCACGCGCCATGCCGTATCGAACGGCGATGATGTGGAGGCGCCCCACAGGCGCTCGTTTGACTTTCCGGACGGCACGGAGCTGCCGGACGTCCTCACGGCGATCGCCCGGTCGGGGTGGTTGCCGGGAATTGCCGGCGGCCGGGCAACCTGGTCGGTCGCGTCAGGCCGGCTCGTCGCCGTCATCGCGCAGGAGTGGCAAGCACCCAAGTTCCTGCCGATCATTGAGGCTCCATCGCTGGACTGGCGCGACGGCGCCCTGTTTCTCCACTTCAACTATCACGCGCAAATCGATCCGGAGACGGTCTACCGGATATTCTGGGGCATGCGGTTGCAGGCCTGAGGGCACGCCACTGCGGATCCGGCGCACGAGTCGGTCGGCCCAGGATTGGGGCGGAGGTCTGGCTGGCTAGGCCTGCGCGGCATAGGCTGCGAGCCGGCTGGCCACCACATCAAGCGCTGCATCGCGCGCAGAATCGCGCGTGGACCTGAGATAGGCAGCGGAAAGCGGCAGGCGGCTGCGCGTGGCCTGAGAGGCATCAGCGAGAGGCCGGAAGACCACTCCGGGTACGGCAAGGCGCGCCGCCCAGCGCGGTACGATGGCCAGGCCAATGCCAGCCGCGACAAGATTGACGATGGTCTGCTTTTCATCGGCGACCTGCGCCACGCGGGCGCCGAACCCGGCATCGGCAAACAGTTTCACAGTCAGATCATGGCTGTGGGGCCGTGCGCGGCGATCCGGCACGATCATCGGCTGGCCTCGCAGGTCCTCGACCGTGATGGCATCGCCCCGCGCCAGCGCATGCCCTTCATGGAGTGCGACAACCGCCGTCTCGAAGAACAGGTGGCGGAAGACGAGGCGCGGATCGCGGGTTTCCGGTGGACGCAAGAAGGCGAGGTCCAGCCGGCCGGAGAGCAGGCGCGGCAACAGTCGGATGGTCTTGTCCTCGACCATGCGGACCTCGAGCCCCGGATGTGCGGCGCGCAGATCCTGCAGCAACAGAGGCAGGAGGCCTGCAGCGGCGCTGTCGATCGCGCCGATGCGCAGCAGCATTGCGCGGTCACGGGCCTG
>DAOMXN010000140.1:0-6987 GCA_035437025.1 Beijerinckiaceae bacterium
GCCCTATCCGGTGATCCTTGGCTTCACGGCGGGGATCGCGGTCATCATCGCGGCGCAGCGCGCCATGATATCGGCGAAATAGGCCCGGCCGCGATCGGGATCGGCGCGGCGCGCGGTCATTTCCTTCAAGTCGTGCCCAGCGCAGAAGACCGGCCCTTCGGCGGCCAGAACCACGGCCCTGATATCGTCGTCCTCGCGAATGGCGTGGATCGCCGCGGCAAGCGCGTCGAGCATCGCTTCCGACAGGGCGTTGCGGGTGGACGGGCGGGCGAGCGTCAGCACGCAGACGCCGGAATCGTCCCGGCGCGTCAGCGGCGAAGGGGAGTGGACGGTCATGGTTTCCATGTTACCTGTTCGCGTCTTCGACAATCTGAGCATGGAATCATGACCGCGTCCAAATCCGCTCGCCCGCAAGCGCCGGCGATGTCCATCGACGAGTTCAATGCCTTCATGGACGAGGTGTTTCCTGCAGCCGGCCATCAGGCGGGCGGGCGGCGCATGGTCGTTGAGGCGATGGGCTACGGCTCGTGCACGGTCCGTCTCGTCTTCAGCGAGAAGCAGGTGCGCCCCGGCGGCACGATTTCCGGCCCGACCATGATGGGCCTGTCGGACTTCGCCATCTATGTCGCCGTGCTCAGCGCCGTGGGCAAGGTGCCGCTGGCGCTGACCACCAACCTCAACATCAACTTCCTCAAGGCCCCGGCTCCCCGGGACATGATCGCACGTTGCCGGCTCATCAAGGTCGGCAAGCGGCTCTGCGTGGGCGAAGCCGAACTCACTTCCGACGGCGACGACGAGATGGTGGCGCACGCCACGGCAACCTATTCGATTCCGCCGGACCGGGGCGGCAGGCCGCAAGGGCTTTCCCCACCGGTTTAGGCGACGGCGCCAACAAAACCGCAACATTTGCCGCATAGACTGCCGGGATGTTTCTCGACAGAACCGACACGATGTCCGAATGTGCAGGCGATGATGCGGCCCGGCGACTGGGCCGCGAAGGAATCTCCGGCGTGCCCGCCTTCGGCCATATCGACACTTGGGTCTTTGACCTCGACAACACGCTCTACCCCCCGCATGCGGACCTCTGGCCGAAGGTGGACGCCAAGATCACGGCCTATCTCGCCGACATGTTCGGCATTGACGGGCTGTCCGCGCGCGCTTTGCAGAAGCACTATTACCAGCGCTACGGAACCACCCTGAACGGTTTGATGAACGAGCATTCGGATGCGCTCGACATCCACCATTTCCTGGATTTCGTGCACGACATTGACCGTTCGAGCATTGCTGTGGACGATGCTCTGGCAGCCGCCATCGAGCGCCTGCCGGGGCGTCGTCTCGTGTTCACCAACGGCTCGCGCGGCCATGCCGAGAAGACCATGATCGCGCTCGGCATCGCCCACCTGTTCGACGATGTGTTCGACATCGTCGCCGGCAGCCTGATCCCCAAGCCCAAGGCCGAGACCTACGAGCGGTTCCTCGCGGCGCATGAGGTCGAGCCGAAACGCGCGGTGATGTTTGAGGACATCGCCCGCAATCTGGAAGTGCCGAAGTTGCTTGGCATGGCCACGGTACTGGTCGTGCCCAAGGCCGGAGGCGGGGACCATCGCGACGAGGTGGATGTGGTCCGATGCGCCCCGACCTATGTCGACCACGTCACGGACGACCTTGCCGCGTTTCTGGGCCGCGTCTTGGCCCGCTGACCCTTGACGGCGCGCCCGTGCCGGTCGATGAACGCGCCGACCATATCCTTTAGGACCGGACGGCGCCATGGACACCGCATCGCTCGAACGCATCATCGAAAAGGCCTGGGACATCCGGGCCGAGATCACGCCTGCCACCAAGGGCGAGGTCCGCGATGCGGTGATGGAAACGCTCAACCTCTTGGATGCGGGCACGCTGCGCGTCGCCACCCGGGCCCCGGGCCAGTCCGGCCCCAAGGCCTGGACCGTGCACCAGTGGCTGAAGAAAGCGGCACTGCTCTCCTTCCGCCTCACCGACATGGGCATCATCAAGGGTGGCCCCGGCAACGCCGTGTGGTGGGACAAGCTGCCATCGAAGTTCGAGGGCTGGGACGCAGCGCGCTTTCAGGCCGGCGGCTTTCGCACCGTGCCGAACTGTGTGGTGCGTCATTCCGCGCATATCGCGAAGAATGTCATCCTGATGCCGTCCTTCGTGAATCTCGGCGCGTTCGTGGACGAGGGCACCATGGTCGACACCTGGGCGACGGTCGGCTCCTGCGCGCAGATCGGAAAGAACGTGCACTTGTCGGGCGGCGTCGGCATCGGCGGCGTCCTGGAGCCGCTGCAGGCGAACCCCACCATCATCGAGGACAACTGCTTCATCGGCGCGCGTTCGGAAGTGGTGGAAGGCGTGATCGTGGGCGAAGGATCGGTGCTGGCCATGGGCGTGTTCATTTCCGCCTCGACCAAGATCATCGATCGCGCCACCGGCCAGGTGCATGTCGGCTACGTGCCGCCGTATTCGGTCGTCGTCTCCGGCAACATGCCCGGTAAGCCGCTGCCGGACGGCTCGCCCGGGCCTTCGCTCTATTGCGCCGTTATCGTCAAGACTGTGGATGCGCAGACGCGTTCCAAGACCGGCATCAACGAACTCTTGCGCGACTGATCCGTGGGCATCGATCCGGTTGCCCTGACACAGGCGCTTGTCCGCTGTCCCTCGGTGACGCCCGCCGAAGGCGGCGCCCTCGCGCTGTTGGCGGACGTGCTGCGGCAGGCCGGCTTCGAGGTGCACAGGCCGGTGTTTTCCGAACCTGGCACGCCGGACATCGAGAACCTCTTTGCCCGGATCGGCTCGGGCGCGCCGTGCCTCGTCTTCGCCGGCCATACCGACGTGGTTCCGCCCGGGGATGGTCAAAAGTGGTCGCGTGATCCGTTTTCCGGCGATATCGCGGACGGTGTGCTGCACGGACGCGGCGCCTGCGACATGAAGGCGGGCGTCGCGGCGAGCATTTCGGCCACGCTGAGGCACCTTGCCGCCGTGGGGCTTGCCCGCGGCTCCATCGTGTTCCTGATCACCGGCGACGAGGAAGGGCCGGCGGTCAACGGCACGGTGAAACTTCTGAAATGGGCCAAAGCGCGGGGCGAGGTCTTCTCCGCCTGCGTTCTGGGCGAGCCTACGAACCCCGATGCCCTCGGAGACATGATCAAGATCGGCCGGCGCGGTTCCCTCACCGGGCATGTCATCGTCCGGGGCCGGCAGGGACATGTCGGCTATCCGCACCTTGCCCTGAACCCGGTCGACTCCATGGTTCCGCTGCTGGCCGCCCTGAAAGCCCGGCCGCTGGACGCCGGGACCGAGTTCTTCGACGCTTCGAACCTCGAAGTCACCACGGTGGACACAGGCAATCCGGCGACCAATGTCATTCCGGCAGAATGCCGGGCCACCTTCAACATCCGGTTCAACGACCTGTGGTCGCCGCAGACCTTGGCGGAAGAGATCCGAAGCCGGCTGGCGGCGGTGGGCGCGCCGGCGACCTATGACCTGCGCTTCGATCCGACGAATTCGGTGGCGTTTCTGACCAGACCGGGCCGTTTCGTCGATCTCGTGCAGGCAGCGGTCGAGGCCGAGACCGGGCGCACACCGGCGCTTTCCACAACCGGCGGCACATCCGATGCGCGGTTCATCAAGGACTACTGCGATGTCGTCGAGTTTGGCGTGGTCGGCAAGACCATGCACCAGATCGACGAGAGCGTGGCGGTGGCCGACATCGAGGCGCTGACCCGCATTTACGAGCGGATCATTGACGCCTTCTTCGCGCAGGATTGAGATAGGCTGACCTTTCCGACGCTCTGCTGGTGAGCCGCATCATGTTCACGTTCAACACCACGAAATCCATCGTCTGCGGCGCGGGCGCCATGGGGCGCCTGGCGGAGGTCGTCGGCCCGCTGCTGGGCGAACGAATCCTGGTCGTGTCCGACAAGGGGTTGATCAGGCTTGGATTTCTGGAAAAGCCTCTGGCGGCTCTGAGGGCGGCGGGCGTCGCTGTCGCGGTTTTCGATGAGGTCGAGGCCGATCCACCCGAGGCCAACATCCTCGCCGGCGTGGCGGCGGCGAAGGCCCATGGCGCCACCGGCGTGCTCGCGATCGGCGGCGGTTCGCCCATGGATGTGGCGAAAGTCATTGCCTTGATCGCCGGTAGCGGCGAAAGCCTGTCCGAGATTTATGGAATCGGCATGGCGAAGGGTCCGCGCCTGCCGCTGGCGCTGGTTCCGACCACTGCCGGCACCGGGTCCGAAGTCACGCCGATTGCCATCATCACCACCGGCGAAGCTGAGAAAAAGGGCGTTGTCTCGCCGATTCTTTTGCCCGATCTGGCCATCCTCGATGCAGAACTGACCCTCGGCCTGCCAGCCGCCGTGACGGCCGCCACCGGCATCGACGCCATGGTCCACGCCATCGAGGCCTATGCCTCGAAATCCGCGAACAACAACGCCCTTTCGAGAGGTTTGGCACGACAGGCTTTGCAACTGCTCGGCGCGCATATCCATACGGCCGTGTTCGAAGGCACGAACACGAAGGCGCGTGAGGCGATGCTCATCGGCTCGATGCTGGCGGGGCAGGCTTTCGCCAATTCCCCCGTCGCCGCGGTGCATGCTCTCGCCTATCCGATCGGGGGGCATTTCCATGTGCCCCATGGCTTGTCGAACGCGCTGGTGTTGCCGCACGTGCTGCGCTTCAACCTGCCGGCCGCCAGAGCAGCCTACAGCGAGATCGCCGCTGACGCCTTCCCGGAACTCGCCGCCCTGCCGATGGCGTCGCGCGGCGAGCGTTTCGTCGAGGCCCTGGCCGACCTGTCGCGCGAATTGCAGGTCCCGCAGCGCCTGCGCGATGTCAGGATTCCGGAATCGGCGCTGCCGCTGCTGGCGCGCGACGCCATGAAGCAGACACGTCTCCTGGTGAACAATCCACGCGCGATGAACGAGGCCGAAGCGCTTGCAATCTATGCCGCCGCGTTCTGAGGATCACGCACCGCGCCCGCTCCGCCGGAACAGGGGCGAAGGCAGGACATCGCCGATCACGGCAGGCCTCGGCGCTGCCGGGGCCTGAGCCTGCGGCGCGCTGGCTGGCGCCGCGTCCGGTGTCTCGTCGAATTCCAGCGCCTCGATCTTCTCGCCGCGCTTCGAGACTTTCTCTGACGACACAAGCAAGCCGGCGACATCTTCCTGCGCCTGACGGAAGTGCTGTTCCAGCTTGCCGGCACGCTCCTGCAAGCGTCGCACATCGTCGAGCAGCCGGGCGACCTCGGTCTGGATGACGCGCGCCTGGTCGCGCATGCGGGCATCGCGGACGATGGCCTGCATCACCTGGATCGCCATCATCAAGAGCGAGGGCGAGACGATGATCACCCGCGCCTTGTGGGCGCGCTGCACCACATCCTCGAACCGTTCGCACAGGTCCGCATAGAGCGCTTCGGAAGGCACGAACAGCAGCGCCAGGTCCTGTGTCTCGCCGGGGACGAGGTACTTCTCGGCGATGTCCTTGATGTGCAGGCCGACATCGGCGCGCACCCGTCGTTCCGCTGCGATGCGCTGGTCCTCGCTTCCCGCCTCCTTCAGGAGGGCGAACGATTCGAGCGGAAACTTTGCGTCGATCACCATGGGCCGCGTCTCGCCCGGCAGGTGGATCAAGCAATCCGGTCGCGTCTTGTTGGCCAGCGTCGCCTGGAACGAGAACGCCGAGGAGGGCAGCCCGTCGCGGACGATCGCCTCCATCCGGCCCTGGCCGAAGGCGCCGCGCGCCTGCTTGTTGGCGAGGATGTCCTTCAGCACGAGCACTTCGCTGGTCAGGCCGACGAGATTGGCCTGCGCCGCGTCGATCACCGCCAGGCGCTCGTGCAGCTTTTGCAGGTTTTCCGCCTGCTTTTCGGCGGTCTGCATCAGGCCCTGTCCAAGGCTGGACTTCACCGAATCGAGCCGGTCCGTCACGACGCGGGCCAGGTCGCTCTGGCGCGAACCGAGCACCTCGGTGAAGGTCTGGATGCGACCGGTCATCTCCGCCTGCAACTGGTTGAGCTGGGCGATCTTGTCATCCATCTCGCGGGCGCGCTCGGTCGCGGCAGCCGCTTCTGCCGCGCGGGCGGAGGCGCCACGCGCGCTCAGCCACAGCAACAGCGCCAGCAGCACCAGTGCAAGCACGCCGCCGGCAATGACCGCATCGCGCAACGTCACGGTGTGCCCGGCAACAATGAGCAGCATCTCGTTCATCGTTCCTGCGTATCAGAGATTCGCTGCCATGTGAACGAAAACGGAACGCATTGACCGGCGGAAAGCTGAAGTCTATGGGGAAAACCGCCCGGAGCTCGCCTGCCATGTCCATTCGAAAACTCGTCATTCTGCCTGACCCGCTGCTGCGCAAAGTGTCCGATCCGGTCCGTGCCGTCGACAAGGAGATGCGCGCGCTCGTCGACGATATGTTCGAGACGATGTACGATGCCCCTGGCATCGGACTTGCGGCCGTGCAAGTTGGCAAGCCGATCCGGCTTTTCACCCTCGACGTCGGCCGCAAGACGGGCGTTGAAAAGAACCCGATGGTGTTCATCAACCCGGAGATCGTCTGGCGTTCCGAAGACGTAAGCACCCACGAGGAGGGGTGCCTGTCGATCCCCGACTATTACACCGACGTGGAGCGGCCCGCGCGCATCCGGGTGAAGTACCAGGACATGGACGGCAAGGCCCATGAGCTCGAGGCGGATGGCATCCTCTCGACGTGCATCCAGCATGAATTCGACCATCTGAACGGCGTTCTGTTCATCGACCACATCTCCAAGCTCAGGAAGATGATGGTGATGAAGAAGTTCACCAAGGCCGCCCGGCTGCGAGAGGCGGGCATCTGAGCGCCGGTCCGTCGGGGCGGCGCGATGACGGGACCTGAACCATGACCCTGCGTATCGTTTTCATGGGCACGCCGGATTTCGCCGTGCCCGTCCTGGCCGAGATCATCGGGCAGGGGCACGAGGTTGTGGCGGTC
>DAOMXN010000141.1:0-6910 GCA_035437025.1 Beijerinckiaceae bacterium
GATCACCTGAAGGGCCAGGGCGCGAAGGACCTGGCTCCGGCTGCGGTCGCTCGAAGCGCTCCAGCAGGTCGAAGAAGCGGCGGAACACGCGCTGCGGTTCCGGGCGCGCGGCGGGCTGTCCCGGCCGACCGGAGAGGCGCGGCAGGTCGGTGAACTTCCGGTAGGTCATGGCAGAATCCGGGGTTAGAGGGCGACCAACGAAAACGGCGGCCCGAAGGCCGCCGCTGAAGGCGAAGACAGTGCGTAATTCCGCGCCGTTGTGCAGCATCGTCATGCTCATTCGTTCCCAGCCCCGTTGCGGCTGTTGAAGCGGGCGAGCTCGCGCACGAAATCGTCGAAGCGTCGGCTGGCGGCGAAGCTTTCGCGCAAGGAGAGCGCCAGCAGCGCGCTCGCCCCGCTGGCCCAGAGGAACAGCACGAGATGGGCGAGATCGCCGCGCGCGATGATGCTGTCGGTGACGGAGGTCATCGGCGTGGCTCCTGGCTCAGTGTTTGGACGGCCAGGCCCGGTCCCCTTGCCAAGCGGAACGCGCTCGGCCACCTTGCGCGCCTCGAAGAGGGAGGGATTCATGGCGGAACTGGAAATCGTCGGCGCGCCGATGTCGAATTATGTCTGGTCGGTGCGCGTCGCCTGCGAAGAAAAGGGCGTGCCCTACAAGCTGGCGGTGGTGCGGCCGCATTCACCGGAGGCGCTGGCCTGCGGCCCGACGGGCAAGATCCCCGGCCTCAGGCATGGCGAGGTTGCGCTCAGCGAGTCGAAGGCGCTGATCAGCTACATCGATCGCGCCTTCAAGGGCAGGAAGCTCATGCCGGCCAAGCCGGCTGCGATGGCCGAGGTCGAGCAATGGTGCTCCATCGTCAACACGGCGGTCGATCCGGCCTGGCGGCGCTACATCGCCTGCTATTTCTTCCCGCAGACGCCGGACAAGAAGCCGGACCCTGCCGCCATCGCCGCCGCCGTGCCGGGGCTCGAAAAGGTTCTCGGCATGCTGGAGGCGCGGCTCACCGCGAGCCGCCACCTCGCCGCCGGCAAGTTCTCACCGGCCGACATGCTGCTGGTGCCGATGCTGGTCTATCTGCAGAAGCTGCCGGAATCGTCCAAGCTGCTGAAGAAGCACAAGAAGCTGAACAGCTATCTCAAGCGGCTCGCGAAGCGTCCGTCCGTCGCCGCGACCCGGCCGAAAGAGGCGAACTGAGCAACGATCGAGGGCTGACATTGCCGTCAGCCGCTCGGCTTCGTCCTGGCCGGGCAAAATGTCGGCCCCCGTCCGTCCACTGCCCGCCGTCGGCACTCCCGGCCGGCACGCGCGGCTGGTCGGGGTCGAACTTGCGGATGAGTCCGGCGAGAGCCTCCTTGGCTTCCGCCGGCAGGGCGTCCAGGTCGATCACCTGGCCACGCGAGGAGACCAGCACGTCCCCATCGGCGCGCTTGCCGTAGCCGATGGCCTCGCGCTTCTCGTTCGACAGACGAATTGACGTTCAGATGAGCGTAAATCCGCTCTCCTCCCGAAAATGCAGCGTTTTTCCGTGCATTTCTGCCAGTTTTTCGTCCATTAGGAAGATGGCAACCTCGACTCCGTCTACCTGATGCAGGATGCGTGAAATTTCGCCCCGCATGCTCCCCGGGTATAGGCCGATGACAAAACCTTCGTGTTCCTTTTTTCCGTCGCTGACCACGAATCCCCAAGCGACAGACGGAATTAGGCCCGTCTCACCAAGCTTCTCAGCAGACTCGTCGCGCAATTGAACAATTCGGGTGAGGGCTGCCGGAGAGATGGTGAATTCCAGCGTCGTTTTGCGAGCCTCAGTCATGGCGTTCACCTGCGACTATCGTTGAGAAGGGTTCCGTGCCAAGTTCCCGCGTAGGTCGTCCAGGGCATGCAGGCCGCGTAGTTTGGGCCAGGAATAATAACATGGCGGCCACCGATGTCGTATACGCAGTATCTGCCGCCCCCAGTATAGGGAAGCTCGGCAACAAGCGTAGCGATCCCGGCTGAAGCGATACGCACAATCTGGTCGCCGACCGAACCGCTCCCTCCGCCCCCGCCCCCGTCCGTCCACTGCCCGCCGTCGGAACTCCCGGCAGGCACGCGCGGCTGGTTGGGATCAAACTTGCGCAGGAGGGAGGCGAGAGCCTCCTTGCTCGCCGGCGTCAGCCCATCGAGGTCGATCACCTGGCTGCGGGACGAGACCAGCACGTCCCCGTCCGGCCGCTTGCCGGGATACGATCAACTCATCGAGAGCAGCAGTTGCCCATTGTAGTCAAAGGCAAGGGAGTGCGCTGATTGCGTTCGTGAGTCACGGCGAATAGCAATGGTTGTGTCACCGGCCATAACCCTGTGTTCACCGTTCAGCTTGTCTTTCGATATCCAGCCAATCGAGACCAATGGGCCGCCATTCGGCGCTCGCTCGGTGCGCTTGTCAGGCTCGCGGGCGTTCCAGGTTGCCAAGGGGAATGTGATAATCAGAATATTCGACTCCGGCGAAACGCCTGCATCCAGCATCATGTTCCAAACCGCGCGGACATATTCCTCTGCCTTGGTCGAAAAATTTACGCTCATTCCGACGCCAGAGTTTTTCATGGGAGACCCCTGTTCTTCGTTTCAAGCATCGTCAAAGCAACGGTCCGATATTTGCGTCCGGACAAGTAACATGCCCTTCATATGCCAAGCCGACAACCTTGTCATATGAGCAGAGTGTCCACGCAGAAGGCCCCTTCTCAAACCACTCCTGCTTAATCAGCCTGCCAATTCCAATGTTGGCGGCCACCGTCGTTGTAGGACCGCCTCCCCCTCCCCCGCCCCTGTCCGTCCACTGCCCGCCGTCGGCGCTGCCGGCGGGCACGCGTGGCTGGTTGGGATCAAACTTGCGCAGCAGCGTGACGAGCACCGCCTTGGCCTCCGGCGGCAGCCCATCGAGGTCGATCACCTGGCCGCGGGACGAGACCAGCACGTCCCCGTCCGGCCGCTTGCCGTAGCCGATGGCCTCGCGCTTCTCGTTCACCGTGAGGTAATCGGCGCGCAGCATCGCCTTCATCTTCGCCTCGCGCTCCTCGGCCAGCGCCTCGATGTGGTCGAGGTCGAGGTCCAGCCTGAGACCGCCGCCGAAGCCCGGGGAGAGCCAGTGCGCCAGCGCTTCCGTGACTCTTCGGGCGAGCGGGATCACGGTTTGGCGCCAGAGCGCGCGGTTTGCCTCGGCGTAGTTGGCGTGCGTGTTGTCGCCGGGAAGGCCGAGCAGCAGCGGCGGCACGCCGAAGGCGAGCGCGATCTCGCGCGCGGCGGCAGACTTCGCCGCCATGAAGTCCATGTCGCGGGGCGAGAGCGCCAGCGGCTTCCAGTCGAGCCCGCCTTCGAGCAGCATCGGCCGCCCGGCGTTGAGCGGTCCGGAGAAAGCCCCTTCCAGTTCCTCCTTCAGCCTTGCGAACTGCTCATCCGTCATGTTGGCCCCGCCCTGGGCGTAGACCAGCGCGCCGGAAGGACGGGCGGAATTGTCCAGGAGCGCCTTGTTCCAGGCGCTGGCGGAATTGTGGATGTCGAGCGGCACCTGCGCAGCGCTCAGCGGGGCGAGGCCGTAGTGGTCATCGAGCGGGTCGGCGAATTTGAGATGCAGGACGGGCGGAATGCCCTCGCCATCGCAGCGCAGGGCAATGGTCTGGCCGCCAGCCGTGTATTCGTAGGCCTCGGGCCAGCCGTCCGGGCCGGGCACGATCTTCACCCGGTCGGGGCGCAAGCTGTAAAGTTCGCGCGGCACGCCGGCCTCCGCGACCATCTCGACATAGGCATTGCCGGTGAGCAGCATGTTGGTGAACACCTGCTCCATCAGGTCGCGGCCGCCCTGGCGCGGATTGGGCCGGGACAGCAACAGTTCGAGCGGGTGATTGCGCAACTCGTCGCGGTCCCGGAAGACATAGGCCGGGATCGCAGCGGCCGCTTCGGCCACCAGCCGCACGCAGCGGAACACCACGGCGTTCTTGGCATAGCCCTCGCGCATCAGGTCCGACGTGTCGCGGCTGGACCAGATCGGCCGGCCGACACCGGCCAAGGCGATCAGCGGCGCCGCGCGGGAGACCTTCGCTTCCCGGGCCGGACGTCGGAGCATCTTCAGGAAATCGGGCATGATGTACGCCTTAAGGTTGCTTTGAGTGATTTATGCGATCCCTGCGTGTGCTTTGTGACAGATCGCTCAAATCCGAACGATCTCGCTCGCAGTTGCGAAACACGCCGCTGGTATGAGCTTCACGCACAGAGGGGCAAGGACAGGCATGGGCCAGCACGCGGACGGCAAGGACGATCTTCTCGAAGACGTCCGGGAAGCGGAACACGGCGCCGGTTCCCTGCTGCGCGAGCAGTACATTTCGCTCACGCGGCTGGTGCCGGTGCTGTACACGGTCGTCATCATCGCCACTGTTGCGATCTCCATCGCCTTCACCGGAACGGGACCGGCCTGGCTCGTGAACTGGATTCCGGCGGCGATGCTCGTGGTTGTCGTCCTGCGCTTGCGCTACTGGCTGAAGGCCCGGGCCAAGGCGACGACTCAGGACGTCGCCATCATGAAGCGCGACATCCGCGGCACGACGATCCTGGGTCCGGCCCTGACACTTGGATTCACGCTCATCGGCATCGGCCTGATGCCCTATGCCGACACCTACCAGCAGTCTCTGGCGGTGGTGGCCATCTGGATCACCGCCGTCGCGAGCGCCTTCTGTCTCGCCGCATTGCCGAACGCCTCGCTGATGATTGTCGTCAGCGCCGGCGTGCCGCTCTCGATTTCGTTCCTGTGGAGCGGCAACGACCTGATGATGATGCTGGCCGGCGTTTTCGCCGTGGTGACCGGTCTGGTCGTCTACATGCTGCGCGAGAACTACGCGGCGTTCCGCGAGATCGTCATGTCGCGTTTCGAGATCGACGAGAAGCACCGTTCCGCCGAGGAAGCGCGCAAGGCCGCTACGGTGATGGCCTATACGGACTTTCTGACCAACCTGTCGAACCGCCGCCATTTCGAAGTGCTGCTGAACGATCGCGTCAGCAGCCACAGCCTTGCCGAGAAGCCTTTCGCCGTTGGCATTCTCGATCTGGACGGCTTCAAGCCGATCAACGACGTGCACGGCCATGGCGTCGGCGATTCCGTCCTGTTCGAAGTGGCTTCGCGCCTCGCGCTGGCGATGAACGGGCGCGGGCGCGCGGCGCGCATGGGCGGCGACGAATTCGCCGTTCTGGCGGAGGGCATAGCGAGCGAGGACGAGGCCCTGGCCCTCGCCGCGCACATCCGCGACGCCCTCTCGCAGCCCTACCAGATCGGCCCCGGCCTGACCGCCGAGATGACCTGCTCCATGGGCTTTGCGCTCTATCCCAGTTCCAGCATCAACCCTGCCCGCCTGATCGACCATGCCGACATGGCGCTCTACCAGTGCAAGGCGCGCCAGCGCGGCTCGGCCGCGGTCTTCTCGGCCGAGCATGAGGATGCGGCGGTGGAACGCGCGCAGATCGAGCAAGGCCTGCGCCGGGCCATCGCCGAGAAGGCGCTGACCGTTTATTTCCAGCCGATCGTCGACCTGTCGAGCGGCCGGCTCACCGGATTCGAGGCGCTGGCGCGCTGGCGCGATCCCGTGCTTGGCTACGTCTCGCCTGCGGTGTTCATTCCGATCGCCGAACGGGCGGGCCTGATCGAGGCCCTCACCGATGATCTCCTGTACAAGGCCGCCCGCGCTGCCGCGAGCTGGCCGGACAACCTGGTCCTGTCCTTCAACCTGTCCGCCGATCAGCTGGTGAAGGAGAGCGCGGGCCTCAGGATCGTGAAGATCCTCGCCGACGCCGGCCTGCCCCCGCACCGGTTCGAGGCGGAAGTCACCGAGACCGCGATCATGCGCGACATTGCCGCCGCGCGTCGCACGCTGGAAAGCCTGAAGTCCGCCGGCGCGCGCGTCGCGCTCGACGACTTCGGCACCGGCTATTCCTCGCTCAGCCAGATCAAGGACTTACCGCTGGACAAGGTGAAGATCGACAAGAGCTTCGTCGATCAGATCGTCAACGATCCCAAGATGCGCAACCTGGTGCGCGCCATCATCTCGATGTGCGACAATCTCGAACTGCGCTGCGTCGCCGAAGGCATCGAGCAGGAAGACCAGCTCACCGCCCTGCAATCCGGCGGCTGCGCCTCCGGCCAGGGCTACCTGTTCTCGCGGCCGATCCCGATTGACGAGGTCCGCGCGTTGATCGAGACCAAGCGCCGCGCGGCGTGATCACATCCTCCGCACCCTTGGCGTCCCGCCCGCCGTCTCCGCCGTCAGCGCGGTGACGGCCCAGACCAGCGCGTCGAGCCGGTCCGGCGACTTGCCGCCGGAAAGCCCGTCCGGGCCAAACAGGGCCATCTCGTCCTCCAGCGCCGGGAACGTGCCGGCATGTTTCACCCGGCCCTGCGCGTAGAGCGCGGCCACCGGCTCGGCGCGCACCGCCTTGCCGCGCGTCGCCCGCACCGGCTGCACCGGAACGGATGCATCGATGGAACGCATCACCTCTCCCACCATGGCGCCGCCCTGGTTGACCTCGGCGATCAGCGCGTCCGCCTCGTGGGCATGGTAGGCGGAAAGCGCCGCCGCGGCCCAGACATCCGGCCGCGCGCCGGCGAGCGAGCAATCCGCCAGCACGTGGACCAGCCCATCCGCCGCGATGCCGGCGACGATGATGCCGCAGCCCCCGGCCCTTTTTCCCCCGGCCGGCGGATCGACCGCCACGACGATGCGCCGGCAGGTCGGCGCCTTGTCCAGCCGAGACGCCTCGATCGTGGCGCGGGGAAACAGCGTGTCCGCGCGGTCCTCGATGAATTCGCCGTCGAGTTCCTGCCGGCCGAGCCGCGTGCCGGCGTAGCGCCCGACGATGCGGCTGAGGAAATCCGGCGCGAGGTTGTAGGCGTTC
>DAOMXN010000142.1:0-6883 GCA_035437025.1 Beijerinckiaceae bacterium
CCGCAGCTGGCCGTCTCCAACCCCCAGCCGCTCCAGCCGCCGCGCGCCTCGGCCCAGCCGCATCTGGCGGAAGTGGCGCCGGCGATGCGCATTCGCCGCTTCGAGGATATTCCGGCCATTGCCGCCGAGAAGCGCGACATTGCGCTCAAAGTCGCGATCGAACGCGATCTGCGCCTGGTGTCCTTCGAGGAAGGGCGCATTGAGATCAATGTGGTTTCCGGCGCGGCGGCCGATCTGTCGACGCGGCTGACGCGCGCCCTGCAGGCCTGGACCGGCCAGCGCTGGATCGTCGCCCTTTCGCAGGACGAGGGACAGCCCACGCTCCACGAGCAGGAACAGGCCCGCAAGGCGTCCGATCTGCGCGGCGTTAGGGCGCATCCGACGGTTCGCGCCGTGCTGGAAGCCTTTCCGGGCGCGGAGATCGTGCGCGTCGATCTGAAGCGGCCGGAGAGCGAGGCGGTTGACGGCGCCGGCGATGCGGCCCAAGCGGTACCGATCGATCCCGACGATTCCGATGATGATCTCTAAGGGGACAGTTTGGCCATGCGCGACATGATGGGCATGATGAAGCAGGTTCAGGCCATGCAGGCGAAGTTTTCCGCCATGCAGGCCGAGATGGATCAGATCGAGGTCGAGGGGCAGGCCGGCGGCGGCATGGTCAAGGTCGTCCTCACCGCCAAGGGCGCGCTGAAGGGCGTGCGGATCGATCCGTCCCTGCTGCGCGAGGGCGAGGGTGAGATCCTGGAGGATCTGATCGTCGCCGCCCATGCCGACGCCAAGTCCAAGACCGAGAAGGTCATGGAAGAGAAGATGAAGGCGCTCACCGGCGGGCTGCCGCTGCCTCCCGGCATGAAGCTGTTCTGAGGCCGGTTGCGGGAATCGCCGCCGGGTGACACAGCTTTCCGCTCCCCGCCCGGGGATAAGGAAGATCTGCCGCAGCGCCTGTAACGCACCGTCACCATGTCCCAGTCCATCGCCGGCCCGGAAATCGAGCGCCTGATCCAGTTGCTGGCACGCGTGCCGGGCCTGGGTCCGCGCTCGGCCCGGCGCGCCGCGCTGCATCTGATCCGCCGCAAGGACGAGTTGCTGGCCCCGCTCGCTTCCGCCATGCAGGTCGCGGCGGAGCGCATCGTCACCTGCTGCGTCTGCGGCAACATCGATACCGCCGATCCCTGCACCATCTGCCGCGACACACGCCGCGATCCCACGATCCTGGTCGTGGTCGAAACCGTGGCCGATCTCTGGGCGCTGGAGCGCGCGAAGGCGCTGAATGCGCGCTATCACGTGCTCGGAGGCGTCTTGTCGCCTCTGGACGGCGTCGGCCCGAAGGATCTCAACATCGAGCCGCTGTTGACCCGCGTCGCTGAAGGGGGCGTGCGCGAGGTCATCGTCGCGCTGAACGCCACGGTCGACGGGCAGACCACGGCGCACTACCTCACCGATCTCCTGTCCGGACTCGATGTCACGGTCACGCGCCTCGCGCATGGTGTGCCGGTCGGCGGTGAACTCGACTATCTCGATGAGGGCACGCTCGCCGCCGCGCTGAGAAGCCGGACCGCGATGTAGCGGCGCTCAGTTCGTGAAGCGCACCACCTTGTCCTTGCAGGCGTCGATCTGCGCGCCCGCGTTCTCGAACTCGTCGTCATAGAGCGCGGAGATCGTCAGCAGGCAGGGCGCGCCCTTCGTCAGCTTCAGCGTGACCCGCTTGCCCGGGGGCAGCGGCGCCTTGATCGCCCCGACCACACTCCCGTCATCCTGGGTCAGCTGAAATTCGGTCAGAGTCGCCTGGCGCGCATTGACGACGATGACCTCGCTGGCGCTGCGGGCGCGCCGCTGCTGCGCCTCAGCCGGCGCCGGCAGAATGGCGGCGCAGGCCACGAGCATGAGTGCGATACGCATCATCGGACACCCCGTTTCGAGTCGCACCTTGCGGCTCGCGCGGATGCTACGCCCGGTTCATCAAACGGGCAACCAGCCGTGGACGGCAGGGCCGCGTCCGTCGATGTGGTCCTGGCCGTGCGTTATCCCCGCACGGACTTCACGAACAACGTCTTCAGGTTGGCTTCGGTCAGTTCCACCGGGTTGCCCGGCGTCGAGGGGTCGCCGAGCGCCGCCTTGGCGATCTGGTCCGCCCTGTCCTCGCCGATGCCGATGGCGGAGAGCGTGTGCGGCGTGCCGATCTCCCGGCGCAGGTCCAGCACCCAGTCGATCACGCCGTCGGTGCCCGCCTTCGGCAGGGCGAGATAGCGGGCGAGCCGCTCCATGCGCTCGCCGATCGCCGGGCGGTTGAACTCCAGCACGTAGGGCATGAGAATGGCGTTCAGCAGACCGTGATGCGCATCGTAGATCGCGCCGAGCGGATGGGCGAGGGAGTGGATGGCGCCGAGGCCCTTCTGGAAGGCGGCCGCGCCCATCGTGGCGGCGGCCATCATCCGCGCGCGCGCCTCGATGTTCTTCCCATCCTTCACCGCGATCGGGAGGAAGTCCCGGATCAGCCGCATGCCTTCGAGCGCGATGCCGTCGGCCATCGGGTGGAAGCCCGGCGCGCAATAGGCTTCGAGGCAGTGCGCCAGCGCGTCCATGCCGGTGGCGGCGGTGATCGCCGGCGGCACGCCGAGCGTCAGTTCGGGATCGGCGATAACGCAGACCGGCAGGATTTTCGGGTGAAAGATCAGCTTCTTCAGGTGCGTCGCTTCATCCGTGATCACCGAGACGCGCCCGACTTCCGACCCCGTGCCGGCGGTGGTCGGAACCGCGATGGACGGGGCGATGCCCTTCACGTCCGCACGCAGGAAATTGTCGCCCACGTCCTCGAAATCGAACAGCGGCCGGGTCTGGCCGGACATGAAGGCAATGGCCTTGCCCGCGTCGAGCGCGCTGCCGCCGCCGAAGGCGATGACGCCATTGTGCCCGCCCGTGCGATAGGCCGTCACGCCGTCCTCGACATTCTGGCCATTCGGGTTCGGCTTGATGGCGGAGAACAGACCCGCGCCAAGGCCGGCCGCCTTCAGGCTCGCCATCGCCGCATCGATCATCGGCAGCCTGGCAAGGCCCGGATCGGTGACGAGCAGCGGCCGGTCGATGCCGTTGGCCCGGCACAGGGCGGGCAGTTCCCTGATCCGGCCAGGGCCGAATTTCACCGGGGTGGGGTAGTTCCAGTTGGATGTGATCGACATTGGGGCATCCGGTAGGGCGAGTGTCAGATCTGCGTGCGCAGGTGAAACGATTTCACGCGGGTGAGGTGGTCGTATCCGAGCCTTGAGAGCGTCACGCCCCGGCCGGTGTTCTTAACGCCGGTCCAGGCGAGTTCCGGGTCGAGGTAGTCGCAGCGGTTCATGAACACGGTGCCGGTCTCGATGCGGTCGCCGATGGAGGCCGCGGCTTCCGCGTCGGAAGTCCAGATCGCGGCGGTGAGGCCATACGCGCTGTCGTTCATCAGCGCGATCGCCTCTTCGTCCGATGTCACCTTCATGATTCCGACGACCGGGCCGAAGCTTTCCTCGCTCATCACGCGCATCGCGTGATCGACGCCGATCAGCACCTGCGGCGCGAGATAGGGCGTGCCCGCCTTCGAGGCAGGGAAGGCCTTCTCGTCGATCAGCGCGGTCGCGCCCTGGCGCAAGGCTTCCTCCGTCTGGCCGCGCACGAAATCGGCGGCGCTCGCGCGGACCAGGGGCCCAAGCGTCGTCTCGGCTTTCGTCGGATCGCCGAGCACATAGGTACGCGTCAGCGCCGCCGCGCCTTCCACGAACTTGTCGTAGAGCTTGGCGTGCACATAGATGCGCTCGATGCCGCAGCAGGATTGGCCGGAGTTGAAGAACGCGCCGTCGACGAGGTTCTCGATGGCATGGTCGAGATTGGCATCCGCGCGCACATAGGCCGGGTCCTTGCCGCCGAGTTCGAGGCCGACGCCGATGAACCGCCCGCTGGCCGCGCGTTCCATCGCCGCGCCGCCCTCGACCGAACCGGTGAAGCACACGTGCTGGATCGCCGGCGCGCGGATGAGCCGGGCCGTCGCGTCGTGGCTCATGTGCAGCGCCTGCAGCAACCCCTCGGGCAGGCCGGCGGCCTTCGCGGCCTCGGCGAAGCGCTCGGAACAGAGCGGCGTCTGCGCCGCGTGCTTCAGCAACACCGCATTGCCCGCCATCAGCGCCGGTACCACGGCGTTTACGGCGGTCAGCAGCGGATAGTTCCACGGAGCGACCACCAGCACCACGCCGACGGCGGTGCGGCGGATGAAGCGTGTGAAGCCGGCCTTCTCGGACACCTGGACGTCCGCCAGGGCTTCCGGCGCGAGCGAGATCATCATCCGCGCCCGCTCCTCGAAGCCGCGCACTTCGCCCGGCGTGTAGCGCAGCGGACGGCCCATCTGCCAGGTCAGCTCCTCGGCGATGGCCTCACGCTTCGAGACGAAAGCGTCGACGAAGGCGCTCATCGCCTTCGCCCGCTCCGCCACTGGCACAACACGCCAAAGACGTTGCGCCGCCTCGGCGCGCTGGAGCGCGGCGGCGATCTCCGCCTCGCTCGCCAGTGTGCGTTCCACATAGATGCGCCCGTCGACGGGCGAAACGACTTTCAGGCCGGTCATGTCAGATGATCTCGAAATAGCGCGCCAGTTCCCAGTCGGTGACATGGCGGCGGAACTCGCGTTCTTCCCATTCGCGCGTCGCGGCGAAGTGCTCGACGAATGCCTCGCCGAACAGCGCGCGCGCCTCCTTCGCGGCCTTCAGTCGCTGCGCCGCCTCCCAGAGCGTGCCCGGCAGACCGAGCTTGGCCGGGAACTTCTGGGCATAGGCGTTGCCTTCGACCGCTGGCGCGGGTTCGATCTCGTTCTCGATGCCCCACAGACCGGAGCCGAGCGCGGCCGCGAGCGCCAGATACGGGTTCGCGTCGGCCGCCGCGATGCGATACTCGACGCGCTGCGATTTTTCGCTGCCGGGAATGGCGCGCAGCGCGGTGGTGCGGTTGTCGATGCTCCAGGTGGCTGAAGTCGGCGCCCAGTAGCCCGGAACCAGCCGCGAATAGGAATTCACCGTCGAGGATACCATCGCCAGGATCTTGGGCATCAGCGCCTGCTGGCCGCCGATGAAATGGCGCATGGTTTTCGAGATGGCGTGCTTCTGCTTGCCGTCGTGGAAAACGGCCTTGCCCTTCTTGTCCTTGAGCGAGATATGGATATGGCCGCTCTGGCCCGGCCAGTTGCCGGACCATTTCGCCATGAACGTCGCCATCAGGTTGCGGCGCTGGGCGAAGACCTTGACGAAATTCTTGAACAGGTTGGCCTTGTCGGCGGCGCGGATGGCGTCGTCCACGACGATCGCGGCCTCCAGGACCCCCGGACCGGTTTCGGTGTGCAGGCCCTCCAGCTCCATGTCCATGACGCGGCAGAGGTCGAGCAGGTCATGGTAGAGCTCGCCATGCACCGAGGATCGCAGCACGGAATAGCCGAAATAGCCCGGCGTGATCGGCTTCAGGTCGCGATAGCCCTTAGCGCGCACGCTGTCCGGCGTCTCGTCGAACACGAAGAACTCGTACTCGATGGCAGCGGAAGCCTTCAGCCCCATGCTGTCGGCCTTGGCCAGCACCTTGCGCAGCACGCCGCGCGGGCAGATCGCCTCCGCCTTGTCGGACAATTCGCACAGGAAGAACGGGATGTTGTTCTCGAACGGCAGTGCCCGGCCGGTTTCGGGCAGGATGCGCACCGGCGCGTCGGGATAGGCCGTGTGCCAGCCCGTATAGGTTACGTTGTCGTAGAGCTGGTCGTTGGAGTCCCAGCCGACGATCACGTCGCAGAAGCCGAAGCCGCTCTCCAGCGCCGAGAGGAACTTGTCGCGCGACAGGTATTTGCCGCGCAGGATGCCGTCCATGTCGGTGACGCCGACCTTGACGTTGGGCAGATTTTTCTCCCGCACATAGGCGGCGGCGTCGGCGGCGTTCTTGAAGCGGAAGGGAACCGGGTCGGCCATTGCTCACCCTCTTATGGATTGAGTTGATCGCGGATTTCTTTGTGCAGGCTCGCGGTCGCCGCGGCAATGACCCGCCCGTCGGAGTCGATGGTCAGTGGCGCGCCCGTCCAGTCCGTGATGATGCCGCCGGCACCCTCCACCATGGGCACCAGCGCCATGTAGTCATAGGGCTGGAGCTGCGCTTCCACCACGGCGTCCACATGCCCGCCGGCCAACATGGCATAGGCGAAGCAGTCGCCGCCGAACCGGCGCACCTTCGCCGCCCGCGAAACCCGCTCGAACGGCGCCGCCGCATCGCCCTCGAACATGTCTGGCGTGGTCGCGAACAGGATCGCATCCTTCAGCCTGCGGCAGTCGCGGACCCGGCAGCCCGCGCCGTTCCAGCGCGTCTGCGCCCCGGCGATGCCGACGAACCGCTCTCCCATGGCAGGATGGTCGGCGATGCCGAGCAGCGGCCGTCCGTGCTGGAGCAGCGCGATCAGCACGCCGAAGGTCGGCATGCCGGAAATGAAGCTCTTGGTTCCGTCGATCGGGTCTATGACCCAGAGGAACTCGCGGTCGAGGCCGCTGCGACCGTGCTCTTCGCCGAGGATGCCGTGATCGGGATGGGTGGCCTGGATCAGGGTGCGAAGCGCGGTTTCGATCTCCCGGTCGGCAATCGTCACCGGCGATTCGTCGGCCTTGGTGTCGATGGCGAGGGGCTTGCGGAAGTAGCGCAGCGCAACGGGCTTCGCGGCGTCGGCGAGACGCAGGGCAAAATCCTCGAAAGCGCGTAAGCGCGCCGCATCCACACCAGGCATTCCGGAAGCACCTCCAGCGATGCGTCCTAGGTAGCCTCAGTTGGCGTTATTTGGCAATTCGTGGCGTTTCGTCGCAGGCGGTTTTCTGCGCGGGCCGCATCACGCTCCGGCGCGTAC